>NZ_JBVHEP010000011.1:0-297613 GCF_055562795.1 Streptomyces sp. NPDC016851 | reverse complement strand
GGGGTGTGGGGGGGGGGGGGGGGGGTGTACACCGCGGCGGGCGGGGGGGGGGGGGGGGGCCCTGTGGGGCGGGGGGGGGGGCCCGGCGCGCGGGCCACCCCCACAGGAAGGGAAAAGGGCTGGTTTCGCTCAGCTCAGCTGCAGGCGGTCGGCCAGGCCAGCGGCGGTGAAGGCGGCTTCCAGTTCGTCGCGGCCCTCGGTGAAGTGGGACCAACTGTCGAAGTGAACGGGCACCACGCGGCGGGCGCCGAGGATCCGGGTGGCCTCGGCGGCCTGGGCGCTGTCCAGGACGATCAGTCCGCCGTCGAAGATTTCGGCGAAGCGGGGCGCGCCGGCGAAGAGGATCGCGGTGTCGATGGGGGCGAAGCGATCGGCGATCTCCCTGACGGCGTCGAGGGAGGCGTTGTCGCCGCTGACGTAGACCGTGGGCAGGTTCTCGCCGGTCAGGACGAAGCCGATGACCTGTCCGGAGATCGGTTCGACTTCTTCGCGGGGGCCGGGCCCGTGGATGGCGGGGACGGCGGTCACCGTGAGCGTGCCGCCGCCGGCGCGGTCCAGCTGGATGGACTGCCAGTCGGCCAGTCCCTTGGCCTTCTGGCCGAGGCGTTCGCCGCCGCCGGTGGTGGTGAGGGTGAGCGGAATGTCGGCGAGTAGTGCACGGCCGGCGTTGTCGAGGTTGTCGTCGTGCTCGTCGTGGGAGAGCAGGACGACGTCGACGGAACCGAGGTCTTCGGGGGTGCCGGTGGAGGGGGCGGTCTTGGTCAGGGCCGGGGCTCCGGGGGGCGCCGGGTAGGAGCGGGGGGCGTCGAAGGTGGGGTCGGTCAGAAAGCGCAGGCCGCCGTACTCGAACAGGGCCGTGGGGCCACCGAAGACGCGGACGGGGAACTGCGTGGTCGCAGGGGAAGCGGACACCAAAACCTCACGGATAGATTTACTTGAACCGTGATTCGACTCTAAGCGGGCATCACGGATTAGAGCAAGTTCAACCGTGAGTCATGGTTGCGGGCAAGTCGTACCATGAGCGGTATGGAAGAGAGCGTCATCACCGAGTCCGGGCTGCCGCCGGCGCCGGGGGCCGAGCAGCACCCCTCGCTCGCCCTCGTCAACAGCGCCATCGCGCTACCGGGCGGGCACTACGTCGACCAGCTCGGCACGCCTGCCGGAGCCGACCAGTGGCTGACGCAGCAGGGCCTCACCCCCGTCGACGCGGGCATGCTCGACATGTGCGCCGCACAGCTGCGCTCCCTGCGCGAGCAGGTCCGGGCACTGTTCGCGTCCCGTGTCGCGGGACTCCCCGCCCTGCCCGCCGCCCTCGCCGCGATCAACGACGCCCTGACCCGCGTGCCCACCGCCCCGCTGCTGGCTTGGGACGACAAGACCGGCCCCTACCGCGCCATGCCCAACCCCACTTCGGAGCTCGTCGATCACGCCCTCGCGGCGCTGGCCGCCGATGCCGCCGACCTCCTCACCGGCCCCGAAGCGGAGCGCCTCACCGCCTGCGCCTCCACGCCCTGCAATCGCTACCTGCTCCGTCACGGCCGCCGCCATTGGTGCTCGACGCGCTGCGGCGACCGCGCCCGCGCCGCCCGCGCCTACGCCCGCCGCACCCAGCGCACGTAACGCCTCGACCGGAGGCTCCAGGGTGCCCCTCCGTACCTCCAGGCGATCCAGTCCGGCGACCTGGAGACGGTGGACAAGCTTCTCGACGACCACGTCGTATGGCACCAGCCGGGCGTCAACCAGTTCTCCGGTGTCCGTGAGGGGCGTGACGCCGTGTTCCAGATGCTCGGCGGGATGATGGAGGCCAGCCAGGGCTCGTTCGCCATCGACACGGTTCACGCTCTGATGGGCAACGGCGACATGGTCGCCGCCACCATCCACTTCACCGGCCGCCACGACCGGGGGTCGATGGCGATGGACGGTGTCGACCTGCTGCGTATCCAGGACGGCAGGATCGTCGAGGTGTGGCTGTTCTCCGGCGACCCCGCCACCGAGGACGCTTTCTGGGGCAAGTAGGCCGAGCGGAGATTGATCGTTGACCTGGCTCGACATCCTCCGGACGCTTGACCGGACCGGCGGATGCCGGGTGCAGGACATGGCCGAGGAATTCGCCATCACCGTCGGCGGCGCCAGCAAGGTGGTCGACCGGGTCGAGGCCGCCGGATACTGCACGCGCCGAGCCAATCCCGCCGACCGGCGCTCCTCCATCGTCGCGCTGACCTCCGCGGGAGAACAGATGCTCGGCAGGGCGCTGAGGATCTTCGAGGAGGAACTGCGCGACCGCTTCCGCCCCGCGCTCGACGACCACGAGGCGGAGCAACTCATCGCGACCCTCGCCAGACTGCGCACCGCCAACCGTGCGGCGGAAACAAGCCACGGAGGCGCGCAGTAGCCGGGCCGACCACCGCCTATGTGGTCGACGCTCGAAGTCCTTCGGGGTTGACGCTGAGGGAGTTCCTGTGCGAGTGGTGGCGTGGAACCCGACCGAAGGGCGAGTTGACCTTCAAGTTGGATGAACGTCGACAATCGGGGCCCTGGACGAACGGGAGCGGCTGCGGCGGCTCGCGGACGTCCGCGCCTACCCCGCCCCGACCGCGACCCGCGCCGAACGCGTCGCCCGCCGCTATCAAGTGCGCTGGCTGCTGCTGACGCGCTGGCACCCGGGGCCCGAGGAGGCGGTGGTGGTGGCGTGGAGCAGGCGGACGGGGGAGGTGTTGGCGCGGGTCGGATGAGATGCCGAGGTGGTGTGGGGTGTTACTCGATCACGAGGTCGACCTCGATGTTGCCCCGGGTGGCGTTGGAGTAGGGGCAGACCTGGTGGGCCTGCTCGACCAGTTTGCGGCCGGTCGCCTCGTCCACGGTGTCGGGCAGCTCGATGCGGAGGGCGACCTTGAGGCCGAAGCCCTCGCCCTGCTTGCCTATGCCGACCTCGGCGGTGATGGCGGCGTCGCTCACGTCGACCTTGGCCTGACGGCCGACGAGGCCGAGCGCGCTACCGAAGCAGGCGGCGTAACCGGCGGCGAACAGCTGCTCCGGGTTGGTGCCCTGCCCGTTGCCGCCCAGCTCCGCCGGTATGCCGAGCGCGAGGTCGATCTTGCCGTCGGAGGAGACGGCACGGCCCTCACCACCGTGGGTGGCGGTGGCGACAGCGGTGTAAAGCGCGTCCATGAAAATCCCTCTCAAGTCACGTTGCGGCGGCCCGATCGGGCCGCCGCATTACATTGATCCGCACCTGCCGGGGGCCGGGACGGGCACCGGGAGCTCGGTTGCGGCGGGTCGTTAGATGGACGGAGTCCATCCACTGCGGTCAGCCCAGGTGTCCCCAGTCCAGGCGGTCGGCGAGCCCCGCGGCGGTGAAAGCGGCCTGCAGGGCGTCTCGGCCCTCGGTGATGTGGGCCCAGCTGTCGTAGTGGACGGGGACCACCCGGCGGGCGCCGAGTATGCGAGTGGATTCGGCGGCCGTAGCGCTGTCGAGGACGAGGGGTGCGCCGCCGAAAAGACCTTCGAAGCGGGGTGCGCCGGCGAACAGGACGGCCGTGTCCACCGGCCCGAAACGGTCGGCCGTCTCCCTGACGGCGTCGAGGGAGGCGTTGTCGCCGCTGACGTAGACCGTGGGTAGTCCGTCACCGGTCAGGACGAAGCCGACGACCTGCCCGCTGAACGCCTCGACCTCCTGCCGCGGGCCGGGGCCGTGGACGGCGGGGACACCGGTCACAGTGACCGTGCCGCCGCCGGGCCGGTCCAGCTCGACCGACTCCCAGTCGGCCAGCCCCCTGGCGTTGCCTCCGAGAAGCTTGCCGCCATCAGGCGTGGTGAGGGTCAGCGGCACGTCGGCGAGCAGGGCGCGGCCGGAACGGTCGAGGTGGTCGGCGTGCTCGTGGGACAGCAGGACCACGTCGACGAGACCGAGTTCGGCGGGGCTGCCGGCGGAGGGGGCGGTCTTGGTCAGGACCGCGCCGCCCGGCGCCGGGTAGTCGCCGGGGGCGTCGAAGGTGGGGTCGGTGAGAAAGCGCAGGCCGCCGTACTCGAAGAGGGCGGTCGGGCCGCCGAAGACGCGGACGGGGAACTGGTCACTGGTCGTCTCGGCAGGAGTCACGGACGAAGGAGCGTGGAAGTAGTGGCCCCTGTTGAGATCTTCCAGGAGGCCGGGGTGGGTAGGCCGCCAGTCCAGCAGTTCCCGGGTCAGGGTGCTCGACGCCGAGACGTCGAGGTCGAGGAAGGGGCCCAGCCAGGTGAAGTGCTCGGAGGCGGCCTCGGGGGTCACGGCGGTGACCGGAACGTCCAGGTGACGGCCGATCACCTCCGCGATGTCGCGGATCGGGATGCCCTCCTCTGCAACACCGTGCAGCACCGATCCGGCGGGGGCCTTCTCGACGGCCAGGCGGAACAGCCGTGCGGCGTCGAGGCGGTGGACGGCCGGCCAGAGGTTGGCGCCGTCGCCGATGTGAGCGGAGACGCCCTTGGCTCGGGCGATGGCGACCAGGCCCGCCACGAAGCCGTGTTCTCCTTCGCCGTGGCAGCTCGGGGATACTCGTACCACGGATGAGCGCACACCGCGCGAGGCGAGTGCGAGTACCGCTCGTTCGGTGGCCATTCGGATCGACAGCGGTGAGCCGTCGATCATGGGCATGTCCCGCTCGGTCACCAGACGTCCCGGCTTGAAGCCGGCCAGGCCGGAGGCGACGACGAAGGGGCGGTCGCTGCCGGCCAGCGTGTCGGCGAAGGTGTCGACGGCGCGGCGATCGGCCTCGGAGGCGCCCTGGTAGTCGCCGCTGAAGCCGATGTCGTGCTTGAAGGCGAGGTGGATGACCGCGTCCGACGCGGCGGCCGCGTCCCGCAGGACGTCGAGGTCGTCGAGGGTGCCGCGGACGGCCTGTCCTCCGGCGGCGGTCAGGGCGGCGGCTGAGGCGTCGGACCGGGCGAGCCCGACGACCTGGTGCCCCGCGTCGATGAGTTCGGGAACGACGGCGGAGCCGATCCAGCCGGACGCGCCGGTCACAAAGATGCGCATGGGGATTCCAAACCGTTGATGTCAGTTCCTGTCATCGAAGGTAACACACGCGATGTCAGTCACTGTCATCGCGTACAATCTGCGCATGGGTAGATGGGAGCCGAACGCGCGCGGACGCCTGGCGAAAGCGGCGTTGGAGCTCTACAGCGAGCGCGGCTACGAGCAGACCACCGTGGCGGAGATCGCCAAACGGGCCGGGCTCACGGAGCGGACCTTCTTCCGGCACTACGCCGACAAGCGCGAGGTGCTGTTCGACGGCTCCGGCATCCTGAAGGAGCTGTTTGCGAGCGCAGTCGCCGGAGCTCCGGAATCCGCAGCGCCAATCGACTTGATAGCGGCCGGCCTTGAGGCGGTCTCCACCGCGTTCGTCGACCGTCGCGAGCACTTCCGCCGGCGACAGGCCGTCATCGTGGCCAACGCGGAACTCCAGGAGCGTGAGCTGATCAAGCTCGCCTCGATGTCAGCCGCGCTTGCCGACGCCCTGCGCGGACGTGGTGTTGCGGAGCCGGCCGCGAGCCTGACCGCCGAGGCTGGGATCGCCGTCTTCAAGGTTGGCTTCGAGCGATGGATCGCGGCGAACGAGAAACGCGAGATGTCGCAGTTGATGCGGGAATCGCTGGACGAGCTCAAGGCCGTGACCGCGGGCGGCTAGGACTTGCCCGGACGATCAAGTTCGCAGCCACGGGCCAGGTAGCCGCCGTACGCCTCGCCTATGAGCAGAAACGGCGCGTCCCCGATGGTGTCGTCGACGAGGTCCTGGACGGCGTCGAGCACGTCGTCCGAGCTTGCGATCGTTGGTGACGCAGGCGAGTTGCCCATGGCCGGCAGGTCCGGGTACAGCCGCCGGTACCCGGTGCGGGTGGTGAACACCGGTTCCAGGCAGCCGAGCATCAGGCGTGGTCAGGGGTCCATCCGTGCAGAGCCAGCACCGGGATTCCCTCGCCCCGCTCTGTGAAGTGCAACGTCACCGACGTACGGCGTGGCATCCGAATCGTTCTCCTTGCGTGGGGCCGATGTCCGTCCGTGCGGCCTGCCGCCGCGGGTCCCGCCCCTTTGGCGGCCGATGGGTCCGACTGGGGCGCGGTCACGTCTGCGCCTGTGCGGTGGGTGTGGCCGGCGGTCCGTAGATGTCCGGCCTGGGGTCGGTGAAGTCGTCGTGGTAGACGACCTCGTCGAAGCGCAGCCGCAGCCCGTGCTTGTCGAGCAGCGGTGCCACAATGGCGTCCAGTCGCTCGCGGTGGTTCTTGGTCCGGGCCTGGACGTATGACTCCTGTATCTCTTCCGGCTCGTCGGCCAGGACCTCGTCCATGCGCTCGCGGATGTAGCGCTTGAGGTTGATGTGCTCCATGTAGACCTCGCGTACGCCCGCCTCGACGAGCTGGCCGAACAGGTGGTCCAGCAGCCCGGGTCGGGTGGCGAAGTGGGGTAGCAGCGGTCCGACGAAGGCGAAGACGGGCACTCCGGCCTCACGAAGTTCGGCGAGGGTGCGCAGGCGGCGGGAGGAGAGCGGGGCGCGCACCTCCAGCCAGCGGCTGACCGTGTCGTCGGTGGTGGTCACCGTCATGCCGACCTCGGCCCGCGGCAGACTGGTCAACAGGTCGATGTCGCGGGTGACGACGGGCGACTTGGTCAGGATCCGGATAGTGCCCGGGTAGTCGACGGCATCCAGCTCGCGCAGGATGCCGCGGGTCAGACGGTACTGCGTCTCATGTCCCTGGTAGGGGTCGGTGACCGAGCTGAGCAGCATGGTGCCGCGGCGCTTGTGCTCGGGCATCTTCGCCAGTTCCTTGCTGGCGAGCTCGACCGCGTTCTTCTTGACGTACAGGTAGTTGCCCCACTCCTTCACCGGCTGCCCGAACTGCCGTCCGGCGAAGCTGGCGTAGCAGTAGGCGCAGCCCAGCACACAGCCCGTGTAGGGGTTGATGACGTAGTCGATCGACGGGATCTTCGACCGTTGGATCAGAGTCTTCGCTTCGATCTCGACCGGCTTCATGAGCTGGCGTTCCTCTCTCCGGCGGCCGATTACGGCTCGACTCGGAACATTCATCCACGGAAGTTGCTTCCATGGAATGTATATGCCTAGTCTGGGCGCGGCAACTCCGGAGCACGCCCGCCGAGCCCCGGCCGCGGCGTGCGGAGAGTGCCTGGACGTACTGCTTGTAGACGTAAAGGAGAGTTCGATGCCCGGTCCTGCCTTCAACTCCGTCGCCTGGTTCGAGATCGGCGCCGGCCGGCCGGAAGAGGTCAAGCGGTTCTACGGCCAGCTGTTCGACTGGAACTTCCAGCTCAACACCAACACGCCCGGCGTGAACTACCACGCCGTCGTCACGCCGGGTGCACAGCAGCCCACCGGTGGCGTGTGGGAGTCGGAGGGGAAGTTCCCCGACTACGCGGTCTTCTACGTCCTCGTCCAGGACGTCGCCGCGACCGTCCAGCGCGCCGAGCAACTGGGCGGCAAGGTGCTCATGGCGCCGATCACCGACACCGCGGGCCTCACCTTCGCCCGCCTGGAGGACAGCGCCGGCCACCACTTCGGAGTGTTCTCCGCACCCGCCCCGTGACACGTCTCCGCGCACAGCGGGCGGCACCGAGGTGCACCGTCCGTGGGCGGACCGGTCCAGTGGCCGACGACCTCGATTTCAGCCGTTGAACCACCACACATCCGGCGGCACAGCGCCTGCGGTGAACTGCGCTTCCTCCGCGGGGAAGCCGGAACATCCGGCTTCCCCACACCCTGGCGCCCGATCAGAAGAGGCAGACTCATGCACAGAATGACCGAACAGGAGTGGCGGGCCTTCGTCTCCCAGGGCACCCGCACCGGCAAGCTGTCAACCGTCAGGGCGGACGGCAGCCCGCATGTCACACCGGTGTGGTTCCTGCTGGACGGAGACGACGTGGTGTTCAACACCGAAAAGGACGGGGTCAAGGGCCGCAACCTGGCCCGGGACGGCCGGTTCGCGCTCTGCGTGGACCAAGACCAGCCTCCCTACGCCTTCGTCCTGCTCCAGGGCCGCACCGAGGTCTCCGACGACCTCGACGAGACACTGCAGTGGGCCGGTCGCCTCGGCGCCCGTTACATGGGCGAGGACCGCGCCGAGGATTACGCCGCCCGCAACGGCGGCCCGGGAAACCTCCTCGTCCGGGCCCGCATCGAGAAGGTCATCGCTTTCGCCGGCATAGCCGACTGATCCCACAGCCGACGCAGAGCACCAGACTCACCTCGATGCCGGAGCCCAATCGGCCTCCTCCTGTGCCCGCATCCCCAGCACCAGGCACCAGGCACCAGCGAGTTCTGGTTGCGCGACGGCTCCTGGCCGATGTTGACGACCGAGTACCGCTCGTGCAGCAGGCTCCGCGCACGGAGCGCCGCATCTCCAGCAGCTCCGGGAGAGGCGCGTGTGTACGGCCTCGATCACCCCGTCGGCCACCCACAGCTCGACGTGAACAGGTGTCCCCCCACTGGTGCGCGACCGAGTGCCACGCGGTGGCGTCGGGATTCCCGCGCTGCCACCAGCGGTGGCCCATGTCACTGCTTGGGGCGTGGCGCTTGCACGACCCGTCGCCGACAAGGCTGCGGCGCGATCATGCAAGGCCGGTATTCCTGCGGCGACCGGACTGCCCGAGGCGTTCAGCGCAACCCGGGCGCGTCCCTCCAAGCCGCTAACCAGCAGCCCGCGGCCTCGCGTTCAGGGAACGCCCGGCGGCCCGGAGCGTCCCGAGAAGCTCGGTCAGCTCTCGGATCGACCGCTCGGGAATCACCGAGCCGATCCGCAGCTGAAGCTCGTCCTCGAAGGCCTTCATGGCCCTGTCCACCAACCGCTGCCCCGCCGGCGTCAGTTCGACGATCGAGGAACGCCGGTCGTTCGGGTTGGCGCGCCGCGCGCAGTAGCCGGCCGTCTCCAGGCGGTCCACCACCTTGCTCGTGCCGCCCACCGTGATGGCGAACTCTTCCGCGATGTCCTGGATCCGCGGTCCGGGCCGCCGCACCAGCAAGTGCAGCACCTCGAACGAAGTCAGCGGCAGGTCGCACTCGGCACGGAGCCGTGCGTCGATGCCGGCCCAGAGCTCGGTCTCCAAGCGGACCAGCTCGTTGTACAGCAGCTTCAAGTCAGTCGACATTCACATTCCGAAGATTTATCTTCCTGGGATTTCACATCTTACGTCATACCTCCGGTGGACGCGCCGAACCTCGCTCGCACTTTCGGCCGCCCCGGAAACGGGCATGTGGGCGGACGTCCCGCGGGATCGTGGCGCGGACGATGGACGGGTCCCCGAAGCACAGTTCCCGTCAGGAGCCCTCTCGTGATCACCACACCCACCGCTCACCGTGCCACCGCGGTGGCCGCACGCGCCGCGGATCTGTCCAAGGTGTACGGACAGGGCGAGACCCGGGTGATCGCCCTGGACCACGTCACCGTGAACTTCCACCAGGGCGAGTACACCGCGATCATGGGGCCGTCGGGCTCGGGCAAGTCGACGCTGATGCACTGCGTGGCCGGTCTCGACACCTTCAGCGGCGGCTCGGTCCGCATCGGTGACACCGAGTTGGGCCCGCTCAAGGACAAGCAACTCACGCGGCTGCGGCGGGACAAGATCGGCTTCATCTTCCAGGCGTTCAATCTGCTGCCGACCCTGACGGCCCTGGAGAACATCACCCTCCCGATGGACATCGCGGGCCGCAGGCCCGACAAGGAGTGGCTGGGCAAGGTCATCGACATGGTGGGCCTGTCCGACCGGCTGGGTCACCGGCCTGCGCAGCTCTCGGGCGGCCAGCAGCAGCGCGTCGCCGTGGCCCGCGCGCTGGCCTCCCGGCCCGAGATCATCTTCGGTGACGAGCCGACCGGCAACCTGGACTCGCGCTCGGGCGCCCAGGTGCTGGGCTTCCTGCGCAACTCGGTACGGGAGTTGGGGCAGACCGTGGTGATGGTGACCCACGACCCGGTGGCCGCCTCCTACGCGGACCGGGTCATCTTCCTGGCGGACGGCCGGATCGTCGACGAGATGCTGCGTCCCACGGCGGACGGCGTGCTCGACCGCATGAAGGAGTTCGACGGCAGGGGCCGCACCAGCTGAGCCTCCCCGGGGCGCAGCGCCCCGCTCCCCACCCACCACCGGACACCCACCCCAGGACCCGCATCCCATGTTCCGTACCGCCCTGCGCAATGTGCTCGCG
The DNA here is from genome assembly GCF_055562795.1 of Streptomyces sp. NPDC016851. Lineage (NCBI taxonomy): Bacteria > Bacillati > Actinomycetota > Actinomycetes > Kitasatosporales > Streptomycetaceae > Streptomyces > Streptomyces sp. NPDC016851. The sequence goes on along the minus strand of NZ_JBVHEP010000011.1, from coordinate 287,429 downwards.
CACAAGGCCAGACTGCTGATGACCGTACTCGCCGTGATGCTCGGCGTGGCCTTCGTCTCCGGCACCCTGATCTTCACCGACACCCTCTCCCACGCCTTCCGCAAACAGTCGGCCAAGAGCTACGACGACGTCGCCGTCGCAGTCACCTCCTACGTCGACAGCGACACCGGACGGCAGACGGGCCTGTCCCAGCGGACCCTCGACAAGCTCGGCGACCTCGATGCGGTCGCCAGTGCCACCGGGCGAGTGAACGGCTTCGCCGGGGTCGCCGATCCCGACGGCAAGCTCATCGGCGCCGAGTGGTCCAACACGGGCTCCAACTTCGCCCCCGGCAAGGACGGCGAGGACCCCGCCTACGACTTCACCGACGGCTCCGGCCCCGTGCAGGACAACCAGGTTGCACTCGACAAGGACACCGCCGCCAAGGGCGAGTACGAGGTCGGCGACAAGGTACGCGTCGCCACGAACGGCCCGGTCAGGGAGTTCACGCTCACCGGCGTCTTCACCACCGACGACGGCGCCGTCAGCGCCGGCGGCAGCCTGGTCCTGTTCGACACCTCCCTCGCCCAGCGCCTCTACCTGAAGCCGGGCCACTACCAGGAAGTGACCATCACCGCCGCCCCCGGCGCCGACGACGAGAAGATCCTCGACGCGGTCAAGCCGCTGATCCCCGAGAACTCCGAGGCGAAGACGGGCGCCACGCTCGCCGATGAGCAGGCCAGGACAATCGAGGAGGACATGAGCACCTTCAACCAGATGCTGCTCGGCTTCGCCGGCATCGCACTGTTCGTGGGCGTGTTCCTGATCGCCAACACCTTCACCATGCTGGTCGCCCAGCGGACCAGGGAACTCGCGCTGATGCGCGCGGTGGGTGCCTCCCGCAGGCAGATCACCCGCTCGGTGCTGGCCGAGGCCGCTTTGGTCGGCCTGGTCGCTTCCGTGGTCGGTTTCGGACTCGGTGTCGCCCTGGCCTCCGGGCTGCGCTCGGGGATGGCAGCCTTCGACATGAAGGTGCCGGCCGGCCCCCTCATCATCGGTACGACACCCCTGATCACCGCGCTCGCCGTCGGCATCCTCGTCACCATGTTCGCCGCCTGGCTGCCCGGTCGCCGCGCCGGGAAGATCCCGCCGGTGGCGGCGATGAACAGCGTCCACGCCGCCCCGACCACCAAGTCGCTGCTCATACGCAACTCCGTCGGTGCCGCTTTCACCGCCCTCGGCGTCGCGCTGATCATGGCGGGTGCCGCGCTCGGTGAAAGTGGCCGGTTCATCGTCGGCGGCGGTGCGTTCTTCGCGCTGGTCGGCGTGATCGTGCTGATCCCGCTGCTGTCCCGCCCGGTCGTCGCCCTCGTACGGCCCCTCATCGTCCGTGCCTTCGGGGTGGCCGGCAAGCTGGCCGGGCAGAACGCGGTCCGCAACCCGCGCCGTACCGGTGCCACCGCCTCCGCCTTGGCCATCGGCCTGACGCTGGTCACCGGCCTGTCGGTACTGGGCGTCTCGATGGGCACGACACTGGACAAGGCGACGACGGACCAACTCAGGGCCGACTACACGATCAAGATGGCCAGCGGCAACAGCCTGGACCGGTCCGCGGTGGCAGCCCTGGCCAAGGCTCCGGGGGTCTCGGCTCTCTCGCCGGACCAGTCCGCGACCGTCCGCATCAAGGGCGAATTCCAGCCGGCGTCGGGCGTCAGGCCGGGGGACATCGGGCGGGTACTCGACATCGATGTGGTGAGCGGTTCCCTTAGCTCGCTCGGTAAGGGGCAGATGGCGGTCGACGAGAAGACGGCCACCGAGCAGGGCTGGAAGGTCGGCGCCACCGTGCCGGTCACGTTCGACGACGGCAAGAAGGGCTCATTGAAGGTCGGCGCCGTCTACGAGGAGGGGACGGTCCTCTCCTCGGTGCTGGTGGACACGAAGGTCATCACCCCGCACGAGGCGAAGCCGTACATCTCCCGGATCTACGTGAAGACGGACGGTGGCCCGAGCGACGCGAACGAGAAGGCACTGATCAACGCCCTCGGCAAGAACCCGGCGATCAGTGTCATGGACCAGAAGGACATCCGCGACGAACTCGGCGGCACCGTCAACATGATGCTGAACATCATGTACGGCCTGCTGGCGATGGCGCTGCTGATCGCGGTGCTCGGTGTGGTCAACACCCTGGCCATGTCGGTCTTCGAACGACAGCAGGAGATCGGCATGCTGCGCGCGATCGGCCTGGACCGCCCCCGGGTCAAGCGGATGATCCGCCTGGAGGCCGTGGTCATCTCCGTCTTCGGCGCGGCGATCGGCATCACCCTCGGCTCGTTCCTGGGCTGGGCGCTGGGCCAGACCCTCGGCATGAATGGCTTCGCGCTGGTCATCCCGTGGGGCCGGATCGGGATCTACCTGGTCCTGGCCGCGCTGGTAGGCGTCCTGGCCGCGATGTGGCCGGCCCGCAGTGCCGCGAAGCTCAACATGCTCAACGCCATCAAGGCCGAGTAGGCCCGTCGCCGGTCCGCCGAGTTCCCAACGTCGGGGAACCCGGCGGACCGCTTGCGCAGGTGGACGAGACCAAGGGGTCAGTGCTGGGCGTCGTAGGTTTCGCGGGCCACGAGCACCTCGGCGATGTGTGCCTCGGCCCACTGGCCCAGCGCTTGCAAGGGCGCGTGCAGGGTGTGCCCGAGAGCGGTGAGTTCGTACTCGACCCTGGGCGGGATCTCGGCGTAGGCGTGGCGTGTGACGAGTCCGTCGCGTTCCAGGTCGCGCAGGGTGTCGGTGAGGACTTTCGCGCTGATCCCGTCGACCTTGGCGCGCAGGTCACCGAAGCGCATGCTGCCGGAGCCGAGTGCGATGACGATCAAAGCGGTCCACTTGTTGGCGATCCGCGCCAGCGACGTACGTGACGGACACGTCGCCGTGAGGACATTGAATTTCGAGGAGGTCAAGTGACAGCGGAACCGACGCTCAGGCGCCGTTCCAGAAGGCGTCCTCGTCCTGCTGGATGTCGGAGAACAGCCACACCTCGGCGATCTTGTCGCCCTCGACCCTCAGTACGTCGACGCCGTCCATCGACAGCTCGACGCCCGCGCGCTTGGCCGAGAAGTGCACGGGAATCGTGAACAGGGCACCGTTGACCATGGGCGCACCGGTCACCGCCAGCTCGAAGGTCCCCTCAGTGATGGTCATCGTGGCCCCGAGCACCTTGTTGACCTCACCCACACCGCGGTAGGTACCGGAGATGCGGTTGTCGCCCGGCTGGTGCCACACGATGTCCTCGGAGAACAGAGCCGCGACCGCACCGAAGTCCTTGGCGGCTACAGCGTCGACGTACCGGCGGGCGACAGAGAGCGTGGTGGAATCCATGGCAGTTCTTCTCCTTCGATCGGTTCCTTTTGCCTGGTGCCACCTATACTCACCATCGGTAACCAGTCACCTCAAGGTAACCAATGGAGGTGCATGACGCATGTCACAACACCCTGCTTTCGACGTGCTCACGGCGACGTGTCCGTCACGTACGTCGCTGGCGCGGATCGCCAACAAGTGGACCGCCATGATCGTCATCGCGCTCGCCTCCGGCCGTATGCGCTTCGGTGACCTGCGCGCCAAGGTCGACGGGATCAGCGCGAAAGTCCTCACCGACACCCTGCGCGACCTGGAGCGCGACGGACTCGTCACACGCCACGCCTACGCCGAGATCCCGCCCAGGGTCGAGTACGAACTCACCGCTCTCGGGCACACCCTGCACGCGCCCTTGCAGGCGCTGGGCCAGTGGGCCGAGGCACACATCGCCGAGGTGCTCGTGGCCCGCGAAACCTACGACACCCAGCACTGACGTCTCCAGGTCGGGCGCGCCGGGAGGCTCCTATGCGACCAACTCCCGGATTTCCAGAGCGAGGTGGAAGTCCAGCTGATCGCGCCGCCGGTGCGGGTCGCGGCCGGTGACCTCGGCGATCCGGTGACTGTCAGCTTCAGATTCAGCTCGTTGCCGAGGAAGGCCCGCAGGACCGGCGGGAGTTCCGTACGGGGGTGTGCCAGGTCGTGGGCGTCCAGCGGAGCGAGCACCGCTTCCGCGAAGCCAGCTCGGGCCGGGCCGACGGGTCGACGTGCCGAAGCAGTTCGGCGATCCCGCCCAGGTCGGAGATGTGCAGCAGCGGCACGCCGCGGTCACCGGCCTGACGGCAGGCGAGCCGGGGCTGCCGTAGGCCGGTGAGGACGCGTTCATGCGGCAGGCGGTGGCTGACCGCGGCGCGCCATCCCCGGACGTGGGCTACCGGATCGAAGGAAGCGTCCCCGGGAGGATCGACGACCAACGCGACCACCCAGGGTCGTTGCCTGCGGCGATCACCGAACGTCCGCTACTGACCCTCGGTCATCCTCTGCAGGCGTCTGCCTTCCGCATCCGGGGCCCGGCCGAGCTTCAGCGGCCCCAGAACTCGTCCTCGGCCGCCTGGTCACCGGAGAACAGCCACATCTCGACGATCTTGCCGTCCTTGATGCGCAGGAGGTCCACGCCGTCCATGCTCATCGACGCACCGTCGCGGCGGCCGGCGAAGTGAATGGTGGCCGTCACCATGTCGCCGTTGCCCATGACTGCGTGGATGGCGTCGATGGCGAAGGTGCCCTGGCTGGTCTCCATCATCCCGCCGAGCATCGCGAAGACGGCGTCGCGCCCCTTCTGCTCGCCCGAGAACTTGTTGGAGCCGGGCTGGTGCCAGACGATCCCCTCGTCGAGGAGCTCCCCCACCTTGGCGAAGTCGCCCTGCTGCACGGCCTGGAAGTACTCACGGGCAATGTCGACGTTCTTACCGCTCATCACGATCGCTCCCTACGGGTTCGGCTTCTTCCTGGTGACGCCAATCCTCACGATCGGTAACCAGTCACCTCAACGTAACTAACGGAAGGATGTGATGCATGCCACAACACGACCTTCGACACTGCATGAGCGAAGTCGAACCCGAAACCGGGCCTCACGGTACAGGTTGCTATCAACCGTGACACAGCCGGGCATGCATGGCCTGGGCGGCCAGTGGAACGGTCTCGCCGGGCGGCACGCTCCAGATCGTCATGCACGCCGACTGGCCGTCGTGGCAGACGGAGCCGCCGGTCAAGGTGGCGTTCCCGACACTGGAGAGTGTGCTCGACCAGCTCGCGCTGCCGAAGGCCGACTGGACCGTGGAGACACGGGAGAACGGTGCGCCCGGTGAGCCTGTCACCCGAGGGGGGCGAGGGCTTCCACGACGACAACAACTGGAGGTTGCGCCGCCTCGGCGCCTGACCTCCAGCAGCGGAGGACCAAGTCACGTGACCTGCGCCACAATTCTTCATTGGTTACGTTGAAGTGACTGGTTACCGATGGTGAGTATTGGCTTCAGCAGGACGAACTCAAGACAACGAGGAGACCAGCCATGGAGCAGCCCACCATCAACCTCTCCGTCGCCCGCCAGTATGGCGAAGCGGTGGCCGCCGGGGACTTCGCCACTGTCGTGGGCCTGTTCGCCGACGACGTCGTGTGGCACCAGCCCGGTGCCAATCAGTTCTCCGGCACCCACCGCGGCGCCGCGGCGATCAGCGAGATGTTCGGCGGCATGATGACCGCCACCGAGGGCACGTTCGAACTCGAGTTGACCGGCGCACCGATGGCGAACGGCGCGCTGGTCGCGACCCCCGTCCGCTTCTCGGCAAAGCGCGACGGGGCGGTGATGTCGATCAACGGAGTCGACGTGATCCGGGTCGAGGACGGGCGGATCGCGGAGGTCTGGCTCTTCTCTGCCGGACAAGGCGACGAGGACGCCTTCTGGGGCACCGCCTGACCGCTCCCTCCCCCGACTCAGGTCGGCGGGAGTCGACGCCGCAGTAGCCGCCCGACTTTCGGGACGCGCAGCCCTTATAGGTAGCCGGTCGAGATCACCGCCGCCGCCCGTGAGGCCGACCTGCCGCCGGAGAGCGCGACGAGCGTTCACCGCGTCGTGCAGGAGGCTCTGACCAACGTACGACGGATTCGGTCTCGTGGGACTGAGCGAGCGCGTCGAGACCGTGGGCGGCACCTTCGACGCCGGCCCCAGTCCCGATGGCGGCTGGCGAGTGCGGGCGGACTTCCACACGGACAGCCATGGCAAGATCGACCCTGTGAGCGGTTCCATCACGCGCATCCTCCTCGCCGACGACCAGCCCCTGGTCCGGATGGGTTTCCGGCTGATCCTCGACGCCGAGCCCGACCTGGAAGTGGTGGGCGAAGCCGCCGACGGAGCCATGTGCGTCGAACTCGCGCGTCGGCTGCGCCCCGACGTGTGCGTCGTCGACATCCGCATGCCCACCCTGGACGGCCTCGACGTCACACGAGCCCTCGCCGGCCCGGGTGTCCCCGACCCCCTACGCGTCGTCCTGGTCACGACCTTCGACCAGGACGACTACGTCCACACCGCCCTGCGCAACGGCGCCTGCGGCTTCATCCTGAAGGACGCCTCCCCCAGCCTGCTGATCGAGGCCGTAAGGGCAGCGGCCCGCGGCGACGCCCTGATCTCCCCGGGGGTCACCGTCCGGCTGCTGAAGCACCTCCACACCACGACCCCCTCACCCGCGTCGCACCCCCTCAGCGAGCGGGAACTGGACGTGGTCCGCCGGGTCGCGGTCGGCCGCACCAATCAGGAGATCTGCGACGAGCTGCGGCTGTCCCTGTCCACGGTCAAGACCCACCTGACCAACGTCCAGACCAAGCTGAACGTCCGCAACCGCGTCGAGCTCGCCGCGTGGGCCTGGGAGCACGGCATCACGGGGACGGGCTGACCACAGTCACCATCGGCCGCGCTCCCAGCGGTGTCCAGCCTACGTGCGGCGCCTTGCCGCGATCAGCTCGTTCGCGTGGTGCTGGTCGACTGTCTCGGGTGGCACGAACGCCCGGGGCGGCGGGGCCGTCGCGGGGTCGACGCGTTCGACGTCGACGAGGGTGGTTCCCGCCGTTGACCCCTGTGCCAGCCGCGAGGTGCCGATGTCAGCCGTGAGCACGTTCGGGTTGCCGTGGCGATCGAGGGAGCCGGGCACACCCGGTTCCTCGGGATCGAACCAGGCGCCGGTCGCCAGGACGACGACCTGTGGGCGGACCTCGTCGGTGACGACCGCTCCGGCGAGACAGGCGCCGCGGTCGTTCCACAACCGGACGATGTCGCCCGAGGCGATACCCCGTTCCGCCGCGTCCCGCGGGTTGATCAGGACCGGTTCGCGGTCGGCGACCTTGCCCGCACGGCTGTGTGAGCCGTTGTCGTACTGGCTGTGCAACCGACGGCTGGGCTGGTTGGACACCAACTGCAGGGGGAGGCGCTCGCCGGGGGGAGCGCCGAGCCACTCACGTGGTTCCAGCCATACCGGGTGGCCGGGGCAGTCCTCGTAGCCGAAGCCTGCGATCGTCTCCGAGGTGATCTCCACCTTACCGGACGGTGTGTCGAACGGGTGCCGTTCGGGGTCCTCCCGCAGCAGTGTGAAGCTGCCGTACGTCGCGTCCACCGGGGGCGGCAGCTTCGCCTGGCCGCGCTCCCAGAACTCGTCGAACGGCGGGAGCTCGGTGACCTCCACCAGCCCGGCGCGGGTCCGTTCGTAGAGTTCGCGCACCCAGTCACGCGCGTCGCGCCCCTCGGTGAACTGCTCGGCGAAGCCCAGCCGCTTCGCCAGTTCGCTGAAGGTCTCGTAGTCGGGGCCCACGCCCGGAGGCGGGTCGACGGCGCGATGCATGGCGGTGATCGTCAAATCGAGTGTGCCGCCGCCGAAGTCCTCCCGTTCCAGCGGTGTGGCGGCCGGGAACACGATGTCGGCGTAGCGGGCGTTCGCGTTCCACCACGGCTCGTTGACGATGACGGTGTCCGGACGCTGCCACGCCTGCACGAGGCGGTGGAGATCCTGATGGTGATGGAACGGGTTGCCGCCGGCCCAGTACACGAGCCGGATGTCGGGATAGCGCAGCGACTGCCCGTTGTACTCGAACGGTTCGCCGGGCTGCAGGAGCATGTCGGCGACGCGAGCGACCGGGATGAAACTCGTGACCGCGTTCGCGCCCTGGAGCAGTGCTGCCTTCTTGTGCGAGCCCCGACGCACACCGAGCTGGGAGATCCCGAGTCCGGCGGCGAAGCCACCGCCGGGACGGCCGAGAGATCCGGAGATCGCCGACAGCACGACGGCCATCCAGTGGGCCTGTTCGCCGTGGTCCATTCGCTGGACGGACCAGCTGGCGTTGATCACAGTGCGGGAGGTGGCGATCTGCAGCGCCAGCGACCGGATCACGTCCGCGGGAATCTCGGTGATCTCCGACGCCCACGCCGCGTCCTTGGCGACGCCGTCGCTGTGTCCGAGCAGATAGGCGGCGAACGGTTCGAAGCCCACGCAGCAGCGCTCGAGGAAGTCGCGGTCGTGCCGGTCGGCGGCGACGATCTCGTGGGCCAGGCCGAGCATCAGCGCGACGTCGGTGCCCGGTCGGATGGGCAGCCAGTCCGCGCCCAGTGTCTCGGCCATGTCCGCGCGCAGCGGTGACACGTTGACGAACCGCACGCCCGCGGCGCGGCACCGCTGTTGCAGCCCGGCGGCGGAATGGTCGGCGACGCCGCCCTGATCGATCGCGGCGTTCTTGCGGGCCATGCCGCCGAAGCTCACCACCAGCTCACCGTGGGCGGCGATCTCCTCGTAGGTCGGGCACCGGCTCATGAAGCTCATCGGGTGGCCGCCGATGACGTGGGGCAGAATCACCTCCAGCGCACCGGCGCTGTAGCTGTTCACCGAGTCGGTGTAGCCGCCGGCCATCCGCATGAACCGGTGGATCTGGCTCTGCGCGTGATGAAACCGGCCGGCGCTGGACCAGCCGTAGGAACCCGCGTAGATCGCCTCGTTGCCGAACGAACCGCGCACTCGCTCGATCTCCGCCGCCGCCAGATCGAGCGCGACATCGAACGGCACCGGCACAAAACGGTCTCTGCCCCGCCCGCCGTGCGCCGGTCCCGGACCTCCGGCAAGCCACCCCTCCCGCACCATCGGCTGCTTGATGCGCAGCGGGTCGTTATGGGCGCTGGCTATGCCTTGCCCGATGAGTGAGGGGTTGCTGTCCTCCGTGGACGGCTCCAACGCAACGATGCGCCCGTCCTTACTGACAACCGTGTAGTTGCCCCAGTGGAAGGTAGTTGGTGTTCGTCGTGCCATCGCGGAACTCCCGGTGGTGATGGACATGGACAGTGCTGCGCCCGGTCGCCGTCCTTACGGGATGCGTCAGATGACGTTCACCGCTGTCTCGTCGTGGGCGTGGGCGCCGGTGGCGCCGCCCCCGGCCGAGACGCTGCGCAACGCCCGGCCGATGCCGTGGCTGCCGCCAGGTAACCAGCGCGACCTTTCCCTCAAGTGTGCGTGTGAGCAGGGCTGTTGGCCACCGCCCAATTTGTTGAGCGATAGCTCAACAAAGAAGGTAGCATGCCTTTTTGAGCGAGCGATCTAAAATGGACGAGTGACTGACATGCGCGCGAAGCGAGGGCGGCCGAGAGCGTTCGACCGCGCCGCGGCACTGTCCGCAGCCACCCGTCTGTTCTGGGAACGCGGCTACGAAGCCACCTCCGTCGGCGAGCTGACCGAGGCGATGGGTATCAGGCCCGGCAGCCTGTACGCAGCCTTCGGCGACAAGAAGTCTCTGTTCAAGGAAGCGGTGCACAGTTATCGGCGCTCACCCGTGGGCGCATTCATGGACGTTGCCCTCGAGGAGGAACCCACCGCCCGCGCCGCGTTCACCCGCGTCCTGCGTGAGGCAGCGGTCATCTACCCCGACCCCGCCCACCCGGCGGGATGCCTGACGATCAGCGCAGCCACCAACGTCACCCCACAGGATGCCGAGGTGGAGGTCTTCCTCCGCAACCTGCGCAACGAGAACTTGGCCGTCTTCGAAGCCCGCCTACGGTTGGCGCAACGGGTCGGCGAGCTCTCCGATGCAGCCAACCCCCGTGCGCTGGCGGCATACTTCGCCACGGTCATCCAGGGCATGTCGCAGCGCGCCCGCGATGGCGCTGAGGCGGCCGAGCTCATCGAAATCGCCGAACTGGCACTGGCTGCGTGGCCCGCGTCGCGACGCTGATCCCCACGCATCAACAAGATCGGTCCCCGCTGCCATTGCCCGCCCTGATCGGAGTATGGACAGGAGGAGAGCCGTTCCCTTGCGGACCACGCGGGCAGGTGGCCCCTGCCCGCCAGGGGGCAGTGCTCAGGGTGCCTGGCCAGCGCAGGTGCGGGCTGCCGTGGGCGACGAGCCGGTGGGTGTCCTCCAGGTGACTCACTGGAGTGCCAGTGCGCCGGCGGTGTGGGGGTACACCCCGGAGGAGACGGACGGCCTGGTCTCGGCCCGCGATCGCGACATCGATGAGGGGCTCGACGCATTGCGACGCGCCCTTGTCCAGTCGGCCTCCTCGCTCTCGAGAACAGTGTGGATCCGCATGCCGTCGACGACCAGCCGTACTGCCGCGTCCGTCCTCGGCCGCCGGGCCGGTACGAGCGCCCGGCATCGGCCCGCAGGCCGACACTTTCCTCGGCCGCACGTCTTTACGCTTCGATACATGGAACCCGATTCACCGCTCTCCCCGACAGTCCAGCGGCTGCTGACCTGCCTGCTCGTCGCCGGCCTGGCCCTGCTGTGGCTGTTGGACATGGTGAGCTCCGACCCGGGAGACTGGCCGTTCCGGCCGGTCATGCTGGCCTTCGGCACGCTCACCGCCCTGGCTCTGCTCCTGCCCGACCGCGGCCCCGGCCCCGGGACGCGGGCCGGCGCCGCAGCCGCGGGTTCGCTGGTGATCACCGTGTGGCACCTCGTCCTCGCTCCGCAGGAGTACGAGTGGGGGAAGGTGGAGACCCTGGCTCTGCTGGGCCTGCTCGTGCGCACCACCCGCCGCATTGAGCGGCCCGCCGCCGCGGTGGCCCTGTCGGCGGCCCTCGCCGCCGCGGTGATCGTCCTGCCGCTGCGCACCGGCACGAAGAGCGAGATTCTCTGGTCCTCCTTCCTGCTGACCTTCGCCGTCGGCGGGGCCGTGGGCCTGGGCTGCTACCTGCGTCTGCTGGACGCCCGCCGGGCCCGGGCCGTGACAGCCGTGCGGCAGAACGAGCGCATGGAACTCGCCCGCGACCTGCACGACTTCGTCGCCCACCACGTCACCGGCATCATCGTGCACGCCAATGCCGCGCTGATGATTCAGGAGACCTCGCCGGAGCAGGTCAAACCCCTGCTGGAGGGGATTTCGCGCGCCGGTGGGGAAACCCTGGACTCCATGCGCCGCCTGGTGCGGGTGCTGCGCGAGGACGATCACCAGGTGGCACGCCCGGGCGAGCTGCTGGGTGAGCTGGGCCGTCTGGTCTCCGCCTTCTGCGGGCACGGCACCGAGGCGAGGCTGGAGATCGACGAAGCCGTGCACACGGTCCGGCTGGCTCCGGAGGTGGAGACCTCCGTTCACCGCGTGGTGCAGGAGGCACTGACGAACGTACGCCGCCATGCTCCCGGCGCGGACGTGGCGGTCCGCCTCGACCTCGACCGGCAGACCGCGGGCGATCGACTGCGGGTGGAGGTGCGCAACACCGCCCCGGCGGCACGCTCCACCGTCCCCACAGGCGGCCGGGGCGGGTTCGGTCTCGTCGGGCTGCGCGAACGCGTGGAGGCCGTGGAAGGCTCCCTCGCCACCGGGCGGACCCAAGACGGCGGATGGCGCGTGACCGCCGCATTCCCGGTCCGGGACGCTGTGGAAGGATCACCCGCATGAGCGGCACGAACGCAGCGAGCGGAGCGAGCGGCGGGGCCAGAACGAGGGTGCTGATCGCGGACGACCAGGAGATGGTCCGCACCGGCTTCCGGCTGATCCTGGGCACCCAGCCCGACCTGGAGGTCATCGGCGAGGCCGGGGACGGCGCCGCGTGCGTCGAACTCGCCCGCCGACTGCGCCCGGACGTCAGCCTCGTCGACATCCGCATGCCCAAGCTGGACGGCCTGGAGGTCACCCGCGCCCTGGCCGGACCGGGCATCACCGACCCCCTGCGCGTCGTCGTGGTCACCACCTTCGACCAGGACGACTACGCCTACACAGCACTGCGCAACGGCGCCTGCGGCTTCCTCCTCAAGGACGCCGCCTCCAACCTGCTGATCGAGGCCGTACGGTCCGCTGCCCGCGGCGACGCTCTGGTCTCCCCCGCCGTCACCGTCCGGCTGCTCAAGCACCTCGCCGGACAGCAGCCGGCGCCCGCCGCTCCCCACCCGCTCACCGAGCGGGAGCTCGACGTCGTACGACTGCTCGCGGTCGGGCGCACCAACCAGGAGATCTGCGACGAGCTGTACCTGTCCCTGGGCACCGTCAAGACCCACCTGGCCAACATCAAGGACAAGCTCAACGTCCGCAACCGCGTCGAGATCGCCGCCTGGGCCTGGGACACCGGCACCGTCCGCGAACGACCCCCCGCCTGACCGGTGGGTCGGCCTGCGGGCTGACCCCGACCACCCCCTTTCGGCCGACAGGCCGAAGCAGCGCCATCGCCGCCCGGGCCACTCTCCTGGGGACAGCTCCACTGGAGCAGAAGCAGACGTATCCCCGAGGAGAGACCGTGAAGTACATCGCCGTGTCCCTGGCGACGGCCGCCACTGTGGTCGTCGGCGGCCTGGCCGTCGTGGCCGTACCCCGGCTTCTGAGTACGGAGTCGACCAGCACAGTGGGCACTACTGCGAATGTGGCCCGGGCCGAGGTCGAGAAGAAGGTCCGCGAGAACTACGCCCTGCCACTCGTCCAGGAGAAGCCGAAGGCAGTGAGCTGCCCCGGAGACCTCAAGGCCCGGAAGAACGCTACGGTCGAGTGCACGGTGACGCGCGCGGACGGCAAGGAACAGCGCATCGCCGTATCCGTTACCAAGGTCGACGGCAGCGAGATCTCATACGACTACGTGGAGCTGGCCGACCAGGGCGCGTGACCGTGCCGCGAGTGTAGTCGCGGCGCCCCTTCTACCCGAAGGGCAGCGAGAGCTCCACACGGAGTGCTGTGGTGAACTCCCGGGCAATATTCACAGGTCGCACTTGACGTAGAGCATTCACCAGCGAAAACCTTGGACTGACCGTGACCCGGGGGACCTTGGTGAAAGACGGGAATTCGGGATGCGTGGTGGCAGTGTCGCTGTGATAGGCGGCAGTGTAGCGGGGTGTGCGACGGCGCTGGCAGCGGTGCGCGGTGGCGCCAAGAAGGTCGTGATCTTCGAGCGGGCGGCGGGTGAACTCAAGGAACGTGGCATGGGTTTGGTCATGCAAACCGATCGCTACGTCGAGCTTGAGGCCGCCGGGTATGTGGGCGAGTCGGTGGCGTGGGCGCCGATCGACGGTCGGGTATGGGAAGTCCGCGATGGTGCTGCGGAGTTGGGGCGGTTCATTGCGGTGCAGCCGTTCTCCTTCCGGGCCTACTCCTGGGGTTCGCTGTGGAGCGAGCTGCGGCGTCGTGTGCCGGAGGGGGTGGAGTACCGGACCGGGTCGGCTGTCGCCGCCGTGGAGGCCGACGGCCAGCGGGCGACCATAGTGCGGGCCGATGGGGAGCGGGAGCGCTTCGACGTGGTGGTCGGGGCGGACGGGTACCGTTCCGTGGTCCGCCAGACGATGTTCCCCGGGTTGCAGCCCTCGTACGCGGGTTACCTCGCCTGGCGCGGTGCCTCGCGCGGACTGCCGGCGAGCGGGGCGGGGGCCGCCGAGCGTCTCTCCTGGACGCACCTGCACTACGTCGTGTTCCCCGGCGGCCACTGCGTGATCTACCGCATCCCGGACGGCGCCGGCGGATACCGCGTCAACTGGGTGCTCTACGCCACCCCGCCCGAGCATCTGGCCCTCCCCATGGACCTGCAGACGCCGTCGTCGCTGCCGCCGGGGCGCCTGACCACGGAGCTCAGCGAGTTCGCGCGGGAACTGGTGGCCAAGCACTTCCCGCCGTACTGGGCGGAGTGCGTGTTGCGGACGCCGCGGGAGGAGAGCCTGGTCCAGCCGATCTACGACGTGGAGGTGCCGCACTACGCGCAGGGGCGACTGCTGCTGGCGGGGGACGCCGCCTCCGTGGCACGGCCGCACACCGGCGCAGGCGCCGTCAAGGCGCTGCAGGACGCGCTCGTGCTGGAGAACGCCTGGCGGAAGGCGGAGAGCTGGGACGAGGCCCTGACCGCGTACGACGCCGACCGCGCCGCCGTAGGCTCCGCCATGGTCCGGCTCGGGCAGCAGATGGGGCTGACTCACGTCGTGGACACGCCCGACTGGGCCACGATGACCGAGGCGGAACTCAACGTCTGGTGGCTGGAGAAGAACCAGGCTTCGGACAAACGGAGCGGCCTCGGCGGGCATGCACTCAAGCGCGACTGATCGCTGAAGCGTGGCCGACTGGCAGCGGACGAGGCGGTGGTGATCGCGTCGTGGAGCACCGGCGGGGTCCCTACGAACGGCGGTGCCGTTCAGCCGGGCGGTGACCCGTTCGGAGGCGGTCAGAGGCTGTCGGCAAGTCCGCTGCGAGTGCCGCGCTGCGGAGCCCAGCACGGCGAAGCCCTCCAACGGGAGGAGGTGTTGGTCGGCGCGTGGGCCTGCCGGACGAGCAAGGACCAAGGGACCGGATCGTCGATCTGATCTTCCTCGGCCTCGCCACCTGCCTCATCACTCACCGCCACGTCCAACGCCGTTGTCAGGACCTCTAACGCCGCCGCGGACTCCCCGGCCGGCTACGGCCTCAGTTGACCTGCAGTCGGCGTACGGCCTGACCGCCGGCAGCTCCGGCAGTGACCATCGCCCTCGGCGACGCCCACGACCCAGGGCAGAGGCGACGGCACACACGGAGCGCGCGGCGTCCAGCGGCTCCTGCATGCCGGCCACCATGCAGGCGAAGCCAGTGCTGCGCCAACCGGCACACCGCGTCATTCCGAAGAAACGCGAAACTCGAATTCGGGACGGTCCCACGGCACGGCGGGCGGGTTCGCAAACGCGGTCCCGGTCCGCACCGCACCAACGCGGTGGTAGAAGTCCTCGGCGGGAAGATGCGACACGACCATGACACGGTCGAGCCCGGCGGCACGGGCCTCGGACCGCATGTGCGCCACGAGCAGCCGTCCAATACCCCGTCCTTGCACTTCGTCGGCAACGAACAGCAGGTCGAGCTCCGGTGGAGCAAGGACGAGCGAGTAGAACCCGAGGACCCGGCCTCCGGGCTCGTCGGCGCCGACGGCCACAAAGACGCGGTGGGCCTTGATGTAATCAGGACCGACCCGGTAGCCCGCGACTGCGGCTGCGTACTTCCCCGCGTAGGCACCTGAGCCACGCACGAGCCGCGTGAGCCGTTTGGCATCCCCCGCGACGGCCCTCCGTATCGCGATCGGCTGGCTGATCGGGGAAGTGCGTGAACTCATCGGGAGAGTATTTCGCACCGGGGAGTGCCTTCGTGCGGCGGGTCTGCTGCTCGGGCAGGCGTTCCTGCACCGCTCCCGGGAACCGCTCGCTCAGGCCCCGAGATGCCCGAGTTCAACGGAGCGTAGTCAGCACCAAGTCAGCACGGGACATGGTGGCCACACGCATAGCCAGCCCCCCTCGAACTATGTTGCCCCGCCACATGTGCGCCTGACCTGCGGATTCCTACGGTATGGCGACACGAAACCGTCCCCGCCAACTGCCAGGAAGTGGTGCCGATGCCCTCCCCCGCGACCGCTCCCCCACCCCCCGCCAGCCTCAAGCGCATCGTCACGGCAAGCCACATCGGCACCACCATCGAGTGGTACGACAACTCATTCGATCGGGGCCAGGACCTCCGGTTTTCTATGATTCCGGCCCTCGAAGTCAGCACGGAACCAGTACGGGGTTGGCGGCGTGCTGACTCGGTGCTGGCGGCCTGCGTCTCAGCACGCTCCATTGGGCCCGGTCGGCATCCGCGCACGGTTGCTCAGTGTCACCAGCGGCTTGAGCTGACAGTGATATACCGACGGCTCCAGCCACAGCTGCCTCGGCGCGCTACTGGCGCGGTGGGAGTCCCGCGTCGTCCTGGAGCAGTTGCCGGAGCGCTTCCCCGAACGGCGGCTCGCTCCCGGCTATCACCGTGAGCCCGGTCCGGGCCTGGTCATGGTCCGCCGCCCGGCTCGGCTCGACGTCGTGCTCTGATCTGAGCAGGGCTTCTCCCGAGGACGGCGCCGTGCTCATCGGCTGACGGCGCGCTCGGCAAGCCGGAAGACCGTCGTCCGCCATGAGGGCGTCGACCGGGCCGCGGAGCAGCTCGGGGCCGGACAGCCGACGCTCACCACGCGATCAGCCGGCACGGTCATCGAGGGGGTGTGCTTGCCCGCAGGACGACGTTCGTGTCGACCGGTACGATCCGCGAGGAGTCATCGTCGGAGAGCGCGAGCTCCATCGCGAGGAGCCCGACCTGCTGCAGAGGAACGGTCACGGACGTCAGCTCCGGGACGACGTCCACCGCCGGGCCGATGTCGTCGAAGCCGGCGACCGCGACGTCCCGGCCAGGGACAAGCCCGGCGTCGCGGAATGCGGTCATCACGCCGATCGCCATGACGTCGCTGACGGCGAAGACGAGTTCCGTGCCGTCCAGTCCCCGCCGGACGAGCTCCCGGGCCGCCGCACAACCTCCTCGGCGGCTGAACTCGGCTTCCACAACCAACCGTTCGTCGACGCCGATGCCGAACTCGCGCAGTCCCTCCACGAAACCGCTGCACCGGTCACGGGACGTCCTGAGTGCGGATCCTGCGCGGACCACCGCGAACCGCCGGTAGCCGAGCCCTACCAGCGCGCGGGCAAGCTGCCGCGCTCCACCGTAGTTGTCGATGCTGACGGTATGGAACGGCAGGTCGTGCTGGCTGATCAGGACTACGCTGCCGCCCGCTTCGCGGTAGGCGTGGAGCTCCTCGACGAGGGCGTCGCGGGCATCGGCGCCGTCGACGCGGCTGCCGGTCATGATGATGACGCGGGGACGCATGCCGCGCAGCGTCCCGACGATCTGGAGTTCCCGCTCCGGGGAGCGGTCCGCGACCGCCATGGTCACGATGAGTCCGGCGGCTTCGGCTGCCCGCGCCACACCTGCCGCGATGGACGAGAAGTACGGGTCGTCGACGCCGCTGACGACCAGCGCGGCGATGTTCGTCGAACCCCGCGCGATCGCCTGGGCGGACAGGTGCGGTGCGTAGTCCAGTTCCGCGGCCGCGGTGAGCACACGGTCGACGTTCTCCTGCCGGACGTTGCGGACGCTGCCGTTGAGCACCCGCGACGCCGTCGCCTGTGAGACGCCCGCTGTCCGCGCCACATCATGCAGGGTCACCTGGCGCCCCTCGGATACGGCCTCCCCGCGACGCCGTACAGGCGCTGCCGCTCCATCGTCCATGCCGCACATTGTGCACCTCGCCGCCCAGCTCCTGGAAGTCGCGGAATCACTACCGAGGGTCACTCCGCAGGCCGTGCGCTTACTGCGCCGCACATGCCTTGCGGAATCCAACCGGGCCGACGCGACCACCTTCGAGCCGGGCGGCCGTATCCCGAGTCGGTCACCGGCACTTTCGTCCACACCTCGGCGACCTGGCCGGGGATATCCTCGGGTAGCGTCGGCGGCGGCTCGTTTTCGTGGTGCGGGAGGGACGGCACGATGCCCCATTCAGCGAGGCCGACCGTCACGCTGCGCGACGTGGCGGCGGCGGCCGGTGTGTCGGTCCCGACCGCGTCACGCGTGCTGGGCGGCAGTTCCCGGACGGTCGCGGAGGAATACCGGCAGCGGGTCCTCTCCGCCGCGGCCGCGTTGCGCTACACCGCGGACGCCTCGGCCCGGGCGATGCGGCGCGCGAACGACTCGATCGCGGTCGTCGGCGACGACCTCACGACCCCGTCGATGGGAATGGTCGCCGCGGCGATGGAACGGCGGGCACGCGACGCCGGGGCGTTCGTGACCGTCTCGTCGACCCACGGCACTGCCGAGCGGCAGCTCGAAACCGTCCGGGTGCAGCGTGCTCTGCGGCCGCGTGCGCTCATTCTGACCTCGAGCCGCCTCGATACGAACGCTCTCGGCGGGCGCCTGCTCGACGAGTTGCTCGGCTACGAACGCGAGGGCGGCCGGGTAGTGATCGTCGGCGACACCGACATGCCGTTCGACTCCATCAGCTTCGACAATCACGGCCCCGCGAAAGAACTGGCCACCTACGTCGCCGGGGCGGGGCACCGGCACGTGACGATCCTTGCCGGCGCGCGTGGGCAGGGGAACGTCTCCGCCCGTACTGCGGGCTTCATGGCCGGGCTCCGCGACGGCGGCGTCGAGGCGCGGCACATCCGGATCTCGCACTGCGCGGTGAGCCGCCAAGGGGGGGTCGACGCGGCGCGGCGTCTGGTCACCGAGGGGCTGGAGCCGTCCCACGCGGTTCTCGCCGCCAACGACACCATCGCCATCGGCGCGATGTCCGCCTTCCGGGCTGCCGGGGTGGCGGTGCCGGACGACGTCTCGGTGACCGGCTTCGACGACATCGAGCTCGCGACCGACGTGACACCGCGACTGACGACCGTGTCGTTGCCGCTGGCGCAGGCGGGTGCCGAGGCGGTTCGCCTCGCGGTCGCGGAACGTGCGGAAGCAGAGCATTTGGTGATGCGCGGGCAGGTCGTGGTGCGTGACAGCACGGCGATCCGCGTCGTCTGAACTGCCCCTGAGCCGAGCACTCCGGCCGAGCACACAACACCTTCAGGCCACCAGGACCTGACTCGTCAACGATGCATCATTGCTCGCTGACCGACGCTTGACGCCTTTGATCACGGACGGGCCACTGTGCGGAATACGATTTCCCACGCCACCGCGACTGACGACCGTGTCGTTGCCGCTGGATATGGTCACCGACACGGGCCACGGCGCGGGGCGGGGCGGGCCCGGATCGCCGGCCTGCCCCGCCCGTGACCGGGAGCCTTGAGCCTTGGCCCATGGGATCGGTCGGATCCTCAGCTGGTCACGAAACCTTGACCAGCAGCTTCCACCGCTGATTGTTGCTGCCGGTGGTGAACCACTGGTCGACGGGTGTGCCGTCGGTGGTCTGGGCCTTGTACATGTTGACCTTGTATCCGTTGGAACGGGACTCGATGGTGTAGGTATCTCTGCCGGCCGCGGGGCGATCAGCCACTGCTGGCCGGCTTTCCCGCTGGGAGTCCCAGCCGCAACGGATCCCTGCATCGCGTCGACGCGTTCATCCGCTCGAACCCTTGACGCACTCGACCGCCGCTGGGCACACTGCGCGGAATACGTTTTCCCCCATGTCAGGCCGGACGCGCGCCCGTGTCCTCGGGCACCCGTCGGTGCGTCCCCCCGCACGGCCCTCGACTGCCCGCGCCCCGAGCCGTCACGCGTCGTCTCGACCGGACGCGTCACGACAGGAGCCAGTACCTCACCACCACGGACGACAAGAAGAGGACCATGACCGGCAACCGAAGACTTGTGTCACAAGCGACAGCCGCCGCACTGTGCGCGCTGGCAGTCGTGCTGGCGTCGATCGTGCTCATCCCCGCGCAGCGGGCCTTCGCCGCGGGCACCACGTACTACGTGAGCGCGACCGGCAACGACAGCAACGCCGGAACCAGCAGCAGCGCGCCTTGGCGCTCGCTGAGCAAGGTGAACTCGACGACGTTCCAGCCGGGCGACACCATCCGCTTCGAGGCCGGTGACAGCTGGACAGGGCAGCTGTGGCCGAAGGGGTCCGGGGCCGACGGCGCCCCGATCAGCATCGACAGTTACGGGGCGGGCGCCAAGCCGAAGATCGCCGGCCAGGGCACCGTCCCGGACGCGGTGCGGCTGAACAACCAGCAGTACTGGGAGATCCGCAATCTCGACGTGTCGAACGCGGTACCCACGGGGACTACGGACGGTTCGAAGCTCGGCGACTTCCGTGGCATCGGCGTGCACGGTGACAATGGCCAGACCCTGCACCACTTCGTGATCGACTCGGTGGACGTGCACGACGTCACCGGCGAGGTCAAGTGGGTCGGCGGCAGCACCGCCGACAACAAGCCGGGCATCAGCTTCGCGCAGGGCTGGGACCGCTCGAAGAACACCGGCGGCATCGCCTTCCTCACCGGCGTCCAGGACATCACCGCGCCCGGTGCCCCCACGACGCTCGACGGCATCACCGTGGAGAACTCCACCATCAAGAACACCTCGTTCAACGGGATCGTCACGAAGCAGTACGCCGGTGACGCGCCGGGTGCCGTCTACACCGGCTGGGGCAAGCGCGCCACGGCCACCGACGCCGCTTGGAAGCCGTACACCAACGTCACGTTCCGCGGCAACTACATCACGCAGGCCAACACCCCCTTCGGCTGCAACGGCATCTACGTCACCGGCGTCAAGGGCGCACTCGTCGAAGGCAACGTGATCGACCGGGTCGGCGTCTCCGGCGTCGAGACCAACATGGCCGACAGCGTCACCGTCCAGCACAACGAGATCATGGGCACCCACCTCTCGTCGGGCGGTGCCGACCAGAACGCCCTGGACCCCGACATCGGCACCACCAACCAGCTGTTCCAGTACAACTACCTCCACGACAACGGCGACGGCATCCTGCTGTGCGCCTGCAACTCCGCGGTCAAGTTCGGCAGCGTGGTGATCCGCTACAACGTCATCACCGGCAGCAAGCGGTGGAACATCCACATGTCGCAGCAGACCGGCTCGGTGGCGCACGTCTACAACAACACCTTCGCCAACACCGATTCGCCGACCATGGTGAGCGGCGGTGTCGGCGGCAAGGTGACGTTCACCAACAACCTGTTCGTCTCCGGAAATGCCGCACCCGAGTTCAGACAGCAGTCGAGCATCGTCTACAACAACAACGGATACTCGTCCAACCTGACCACTCGGCCCGCGTCCGACGTGAACGCCGTGGTCGGCGCTCCGCAGTTCGTGAACGCCGGAGCCACGGGACCCTACGGTGACGAGAACGGCCCGAAACTTGGAACGGCCGGAAACTTCGGGCTCCAGACCGGATCGCCCTTCGTCGACGCGGGTGCCACCGTCACCGGCAACGGCGGCCTCGACTACGCCGGGGCGACCGTGCCGGTCGGGACCGGCCCGGAGATCGGCGCCTTCGAGCGCGGCGCGCCCAGCATCGCGTTCACGGACACCTTCAACGGCCTGGCGACCGGCACGCTCGCCAACGGGACCAACGGATGGCGAGTCATCTCGACCAACAACGACGTCTCCGTGGTGGAGACGCCGTCCGCCACCGACAAGAGCGTCCGGCTGACCCGCACCATCGAAGGCGGCGGCACCGACGGGACCAACCTCGCCCGGCTCTTCAGCACCCCGCTGCAGGGCGTGGTGACCATCGACGCGCAGGTGATGCGCAACGACACGCAGGCCGGCTGGTTCGGGCTGCCCTACGTGTACAACGCCAGCGGTGCCCCGGCCGTCAGCGTCGCCTTCGCCCGCGGCCAGATCCACGCGTACAAGGGAACCACGGACACCGTGATCGGTACGTACACCACCGGCAAGTGGTACCGGGTCACGCTCACCGTGGACACCGTGAACCAGCGCTTCGACCTGGACATCGACGGCCACCGCGTGCTGACCGATGCCGCGTTCCGCACCTCGATGCCGGGAATCGCGAAGGTCGCGTGGTACTCGAACGGGGGCGAGCGCGGGGCGGTGCACGTGGACGACGTGCGGATCTCGCGCGGTACCGGATTCGGCCAGTGAAAAAATGAGAAAACAGCTCTGCCGGGCCGATATCGGCCCGGCAGAGCTACAATTTCAGCCCTGATCAACAGGGCGATATCTGTTCCAGTCCGGTGGTGACCACCGGCACATAGAATGTGGTGATCCCCGCCATATTGGGGTGCGTTCCAGATCCCTCCGCACCTGGCAATCCGTCGACCAGTTCATCGAAGGTGTACTTGGCCCGGTGGACGTCATCGCGCGTGTCGAACGGGGTGTCCCCGAAGACGTCGGCAATGGCGACATTCCCATTCCGGCAGACCCGCAAGGTTTCCTCGCGGAGTGCCACCTGGGTGTCCCAGTCCCTCGAACCGAGCTTGTGGGCGGACACGTACACAAGGCGGGCGGCAGGCCACCTGCGCTTCATCGTGTGCAGCGTTTTCTCGAGTTCGGCCGAGTAAGTCCCCACGTCGTACCGGCCGTTGAAGACCGACTCGGCGTCGTTGGTGCCGCCGTCGAAGAGGATGAAGTCCGGCGCGACTGCCGGGGCCTCCTCGACCTGCGCGAGGATCTGCCCGCCGGAAGCATGCGGGTCGACGCCGATGGTCGCGCCGTTCCTGGCGAATTTCGAAAGGGTCATTCCAGCACGCTCGGCAACGACGTCCACAAAACTGCGCGAATACACGTGACCATACACGATACTGTCACCGAAGGCGTAGACACTCCTGCCCGCCAACCCCGTTCCCACATCAATCTCCTCATCACTCGACTCTTCTGCAGTCTGATTTTAATCAGGGCATTGACCCGTTGGTCCAGGGGGGCGTAAATTGCATTTAAGAAAGCGCTTACTATCGCGAAAACGGAGTTCTGGCACCATGACTGCAACCCATGCCGGCCTGCCCGGGGGCGTCGCCATCTCACATCTGTCGGTGTACGACTGGCCTGCCGCCGACGGGGCGTGCGGCGGCACCCCTCACATGCACCTGGCCTGTTCGGAGGCTTACGTCGTCACCGGCGGACGTGGGGCCGTGCAGACGCTGACCGCATCCGGGTACGAGGTCACTCCGCTCCAGGCCGGCACGGTCGCCTGGTTCACGCCCGGCACCATCCACCGGCTGGTCAACGAGGGTGATCTGCGGATCACCGTACTGATGCAGAACAGCGGGCTGCCGGAGGCAGGGGACGCGGTCCTCACGCTGCCCCCGGAGTACCTGACCGATCCGGAGACGTACGCACGCGCCTCCGCCATCCCGTCCGACGCGACCGAGGAGGAGCAGGAGCGTTTTGCCCGAGCCCGGCGGGACCTCGCTCTGGTGGGTTACCGGGCACTGCGCGCGGCCGAGGGACCGCAGGCCCTTGCCGCCTTCCACCGTGCCGCCGCCGCGCTCGTACGGCCGCGCATCGCCGAGTGGCGCGAGCGGTGGCGACAGGGGGCCGAGGCGTCCGCCGCGGCCACCGGGGTGCAGCTCGACTGGCTGGAGCGGGCGGAGGCCCCGCACCTCGCGGATGCTGTCGTGAAGGCCGAACAGCCCGTTGCCCGTGGGAAGTTCGGGATGTGCGGTCGGCTTGACGTATACGAGAACTGACGGTGATGTGCGCCTGAGGCCGCGCGGCGTTCACGGCCGATTCGGCCCGCATCGCAACGCCGGACCGGACGGGTGGTGCGGACAGAGCGGACGGCCCTGGTCCGTCTGCCCCGCGCCCGATCCGCCAGCGGCGCCCCCTCGGTCACCGCTTGCGGCCGGCACGACCTGTGGCAGGCGGCTCGGCCGTCGACTCCCGCCAGATGATCCGGAACAGGGAGCCCTCACTCGTCTCGGGCGCGCTGTCTCTCAGACCCGCGATCAGCTTGGCCATGGCCTTGCTGCCGAGGTGTTCGAGCTCCACGTCGACGGTGGTCAGGGACGGAGTCATGAACTGCCCGACCCCGGCATTGTCCCAACCGGTCACGCTGAGGTCGCCCGGCACGTCCCAGCCGCGCTCCCGGGCGCCCCGGACGACGCCGGCGGCGACGAGGTCGTTGGCCGCGATCACCGCGGTCGGCCGCGCATGGCTCGGGAGCGACCGTATCGCCTCGATGCCGGACTCCCCCGACCAGTCCCCGTCGAAGACCCCGACGGACTCCACCCCGAGGCGTTCGACGGTGTCCAGATAGCTCTGCTTGCGCGCCCTCGCGGAAGCGAACTGCGCGTCGCCCGCCACATGAAGGAACCGGGAGTGACCGAGCGCCGCCAAGTGCTCGATCATCTGCACCACGGGCGTGGCGTCGGCCAGTTGTCCGATGCCACGCATCTCGTCGTCGAAGTCGGCCGAGATCACCACGGTCGTCCTCTGGTGCAGTTTGCTCTCCACCGCGGGAAGCACAGGGGCGAGGGAGAGGATGCCCTCGAACTGTCCCGAATCCGCGAGCTCCAGCAGGCGTTCGCTCCTCGCGCGGACGCCTCCCCCGGCGCTCACGACGTCCACGAAGAACCCTCCGGCCTGCGCGGTCGCGCTGGCCCCCGCCAGCATGCGAGACGGGTTGAAGGCCATGGCAGGCATGAGTATCGCCAGCCGGCCGGTCTTGCGCGTGCGCATCGACCGCGCCACCAGGTTGGGACGGTAGTCCAGTTCGCGGATCGCGTTCTCCACACGTTCCAGCGTCGCGGGCTTCAGCCCGCCGTTGAACCGCAGGTACCGCGAGACCGTCTGGGGCGACACACCGGCGAGTCGCGCCACATCGGTGATCGTCGGCCGTCGTCGCGCCGTGCCAGCGCCGTCCATCCGCTTCTCCCACCATCCGCCAACGTTCCGGAAGTCAGAGAGTACACACTCTTGACGCAAAAAGTGATCGTTCACTATGGTCCTCGCAACCCAAAGAGTGAACGATCACTTTTTGGTCACGCGGGCCCGGGACGGGCCCCCAACACTGTGTGCCGATGCCGCCGCTCAAGGGAGCAGTGCCGTGAGCTCCATCAACGAACTACGCCGGCTGCGCGGGTCCCAACGGGACACGCGCCAGCAGAACAAGGCGGCGTTCTTCTTCCTACTGCCATGGTTCGTCGGGCTCTTCGGGATCACTCTCGGTCCGATGCTGGCCTCGCTGTACCTCAGCTTCACCAAGTACAACCTGCTGCAGCCGCCGCAGTTCAGCGGGCTCGACAACTGGACGCGTATGGTCGACGACGAGCGTCTGCACAAGTCGCTCGAAGTGACGTTCAGCTACGTCCTCGTCTCCGTCCCGCTGCAACTGGCGATGGCCCTGGGGCTCGCCCTGCTGCTGGACAGGGGAGTGCGTGGCCTCGCCTTCTACCGCTCCGTCTTCTACCTGCCGTCACTGATCGGCGGCAGCGTGGCGATCGCCGTGCTGTGGCGCGCGATGTTCGGGACCAACGGCCTTGTCAACGAGGCCCTGGCCTTCGTCGGTGTCCAGGGGCAGGGCTGGATCTCGGAGCCGGAAACGGCGCTGTCGACCCTCGTCGTCCTGAACGTCTGGACTTTCGGCTCACCCATGGTGATCTTCCTGGCCGGGCTGCGGCAGATTCCGACCTCCCTCTACGAGGCGGCCTCCGTCGACGGCGCGAAGCACTGGCGCCAGTTCCGCAGCATCACCATTCCGCTGCTGACACCCATCATCTTCTTCAACCTGGTGCTGCAGATCATCCACGCCTTCCAGACCTTCACCCAGGCCTTCGTGGTCTCCGGCGGTACCGGAGGGCCCGCCGACTCCACCCTCTTCTTCTCGCTGTACCTGTACCAGCGCGGGTTCGGCCACTTCGACATGGGGTACGCGTCCGCGCTCGCGTGGGTCCTGCTCCTCATCGTCGCGGCCTTCACCGCCGTCAACTTCTGGGCCTCAAAGTACTGGGTGTTCTACGATGACTGACCGCACCGCAGCCGTACCTCGCTCGCTGCCCGCCCACCGCCCCCACGCGACGCGCCGGATCAGGCGTGCGGTGCGTGCCCCTCTCAAGCACTGCCTGCTGGCTCTCTGTGCCCTGACGATGCTGTACCCCGTCCTGTGGATGGTGGCCAGTTCGCTGCGGCCCAACAACCAGATCTTCCGCAGCGCGGGACTCGCATTGACGCACCCACACCTCGAGAACTACAGCAACGGCTGGAACGCCTTCTCCCAACCGTTCAGTCACTACATGATCAACTCGGCGATCGTCGTGACCGGCGCGATCCTCGGGAACCTGCTCGCCTGCTCCCTGGCCGCGTACGCGTTCGCCAGGCTGGAATTCCGGGCGAAGCGCATCTGGTTCGCCATCATGCTCGTCACCATCATGCTGCCGATCCACGTGATCATCGTGCCGCAGTACGTCTTGTTCTCGGAGCTCGGCTGGGTCAACACGTTCCTGCCTCTGATCGTGCCGAAGTTCCTGGCGACCGACGCCTTCTTCATCTTCCTGATGGTGCAGTTCATCCGGGGCATCCCGCGCGAGATCGATGAGGCCGCACGGCTCGACGGAGCCGGGCACGCGCGGATCTTCTTCTCCCTCATCCTGCCGCTGATGGTCCCGGCGCTGGCGACCACGGCGATCTTCACCTTCATCTGGACCTGGAACGACTTCTACACCCAGCTCATTTATCTGACCGACCCGGACATGTACACCACGCCTCTCGCGCTGCGGACCTTCGTCGACCAGCAGACCGCGACGGACTGGGGCTCGGTGTTCGCCATGAGTGTCGTGTCGCTCGTACCCGTCTTCCTCGTCTTCCTCGCAGGACAGCGCTTCCTTCTGCGAGGCATCGCGACCACCGGCGGCAAGTAACCGCGGGGGCTACTGCCGGACATGCGGAGGCGACCGAGCCATGGCCGCTCGGGAGCACCGCGGACATCAACCCGACCCACCCATCAGAGTCAGGACAAGCCCATGAACCCCAGCCCCTTCAGACGCGTCGCGGTCGGAGCGATCGCCTCACTCTCGCTCGTGCTGACCGCCTGCTCCGGCGGCAGCACCGAATCCGCTTCCGACCTCAGCGACAAGCCGGTCACCATCCGCGCCACCTGGTGGGGAGCGGACGCCCGCGCGCAGCTCACCGACGAGGTCATCAAGGCGTTCGAGAAGAAGTACCCCAACATCACGGTCAAGGGCGAGTACAAGGACTGGAACGGCTACTGGGACGCGCTCGCCACGACGACCGCGGCCAAGGACTCTCCCGACGTCGTCCAGATGGACGAGCTGTACCTCGCGTCGTACGCCGACCGCGGAGCGCTGTACGACCTCGGCAAGGCCAAGAAGCTCCTCGGCACGTCACAGTTCGACGACCAGGCCCTGGCCACCGGGCAGGTCAACGGAACGCAGTACGCGCTTCCCGTCGGGGTCGGCGTCATGTCCGTCCTCGTGAACACCGACATGTTCAAGAAGTACGGCGTGAAGGTTCCCGACGACAAGACGTGGACGTGGGACGACTACGCCAAGATCGGGAAGGAGCTGACCGACAAGAGTGGCGGCAAGATCCATGGTGCCGCCGGCGCGCCCGGCTTCTCCGCCGGAGACGTCAAGTACTGGGCCCGTCAGCACGGTGAGAACCTCTTCGACAAGGACGGCAACGTCTCGTTGAAGCACGAGACGCTCGCCGGGATGTGGAAGTACGGTCTGGACCTGACCTCCTCGAAGGCCAGCGTCAAGGCGTCGACGATGGTCGAGGACCTGACCGCGGGTGTCACCGCCGGCAGCTTCGCCACCGGCAAGGCGGCCATGATGGGCGCGTACAACACCCAGATCACCGCAATCCAGCAGGCCACGGGCGCCAACGTGAAACTGCTGCAGATGCCCCGCCTCGGCACCACCAAGGCGAACTTCTTCAAGCCCTCCATGTACTGGGCGGTCTCCAGCCAGAGCAAGCACCCGGCCGAGGCGGCCGCGTTCATCGACTTCATGCTCAACGACCAGAAGGCCGCGGACATCCTCAAGACGGAGCGCGGCATCCCCGCCAACAAGGCCATGCTGAAGCACCTTGAGCCGGGCCTGGCCGGGACCGACAAGGCGGCAGCCGACTACATGAAGGCCGTGACCCCTGGTGAGTCGCCGGTCGTGACCCCCAACGGCGGAAGCGGCATCGAGCCGGAGCTGCAGCGCTACAGCCAGGAGGTCTACTTCAAGAAGACCTCGCCCGAAGCCGCCGCGAAGGCTTTCATCAAGGAGCTCCAGGGCGAGATCGACGCGGCCAAGTGACCTCCTTCCCGGGGGCCGACGTCGCTGCCCACGGCCCCCGGGAGGCCCCACGAGAAGTGGGGCAGGAACCAAGAGAGAGAAAACACCCATGCCAAGCCCCCGGCCGCCGTACCGTGTGGCCATCATCGGCACCGGCGGTATCGCCCACGCTCATGCCGAAGCTCTCACCGAACTCTCCGCACGCGCCCGGCTGGTCGCCGTCGCCGACGTCGACCCCACCCGTGCCGCCGAGTTCGCCGACCGATTCTCCGTGCCGCACGTCTTCAACGACCCGCAGGCACTGCTGGAGAGCGAAGACCTCGATCTCGTACACATCTGTACGCCCCCGCAGACCCACGCACCCCTGGCGTCCACAGTGATGCGGGCCGGCGTCACCGCACTGGTGGAGAAGCCGACGGCGCTGAGCCTGCGCGAGATGGACCAGCTGGCCACGGTGCAGGAACAGACCGGCTCCAAGGTCCTGACCGTCTTCCAGCACCGCTACGGCGCGGCGGCCGTACGCCTGCGAGAGCTGGCCCGGTCCGGCGCACTGGGCCGGCCACTGGTCGCCACCTGCGAGACCCTCTGGTACCGGCCCGACGCGTACTTCGAGGTGCCGTGGCGGGGACGCTGGGACGTCGAGGGAGGTGGCCCGACCATGGGACACGGCATCCATCAGTTCGACCTGATGCTGTCGGTTCTCGGCCCCTGGTCGCAGATCACCGCACTCGCCGACCGCCAGACCCGGCCCACGGACACCGAGGACGTCTCGATCGCCGCCGTCCGGTTCGACAACGGAGCCCTCGCCACGGTGGTCAACTCCCTGCTGTCCCCCCGGGAGACGTCGCGCCTGCGCTTCGACTTCGAACACGCCACGGTCGAACTCGAGCACCTCTACGGCTACCGCGAGGAACACTGGCGGTTCACGTCGGCCCCCGGCCACGAGGAGCTCTCGGACCTCTGGGCCAGTGGTGACGAGCCGGACATCACGAGCGGCCACAGGCTCCAGATCGAGGCCGTGTTCGATGCCTGGGAGGCCGGTGAGGAACCCGGTGTCTGCCTGCTGGACGCGCGTCGCACGCTGGAGTTCGCGGCGGCGACCTACGCCTCGGCCTTCCGCGGTGTCCGCATCGCCGCGGGTGAACTGACCGACGACGACCCGTTCGCGGTCAGCATGGACGGCGGCGCCGTGCCGTGGGAACCGGTCAAGGAGGCCCTCGTATGAACGCTCTTGAGATCCGCCACGACTTCGGCACCTCGGTCACGGTCCGCGACGGCGGCACCGAGCTGTTCCGCTACGTGTACCAGCCGGACACCGTCCAGCTGGAATCCCCCAAGCCCTACATCCATCCCCTGCGCACCCGGGCCGGCAAGGTGGTCAGCTTGTTCCGTCCCCACGACCATGTGTGGCACAAGGGCATCGCGTGGTCCCTGCCCCACGTCGGCGAGGAGAACTTCTGGGGTGGTCCCACGTACATCCACGGACGCTTCTACGTCCAGCTGGAGAACAACGGAACCCAGGCCCACCGCCGAGTTGTCGACCTGGACAGGACCGACGGAACGGCGACGTTCACTCACGATCTGGACTGGACCACCCAGTCCGGCGCGCTCTTCTTCACCGAACGCAGGAGGCTGCGAGCGAGCCTGATCTCCCCGCAGGCTTGGGCGTTGACGTTCGAGACGCGGATGACGAATGTCTCCGGAGGGGACGTCGCCATGGGATCGCCGACCACCAAGGGACGGGAGAACGCCGGCTACGGCGGCCTGTTCTGGCGTGGCCCGCGGTCATTCACCGGCGGACAGTTCGTGACCGAGGAAGGCATGGGTGGCGACGAGGTTCGTGGGCGGCGCATGGAGTGGATGGGCTTCGCGGGCCGCCACGACGAGACGGACGCGCAGTCGCTCGTCCTCATGCTCGACGACACAGCCAACCCGAGTCACCCGCCGCAGTGGTTCGCCCGGACCGAGGAGTTCGCCTGCCTCAATCCGGCACCGTTCTTCAGCGAGGAGCTGACCGTCGAGGACGGCGCGACCGTGCGGTTCCGCTACGGCGTCGGGATCGCCGACGCCGACGCGAGCGCGGCTCCCGAACTCGCGGACGCGGTGCGCCGGGCGCTCGCGCGGTCGGGTACATCCGTGCGTGCGGGAGATTCCGCTTCGGACCGTTTTGCGGTGGAGTGAACTGATCCTGCTCACTCCGCAAGCCCTCTGCGTGCACTCCCCACTGACAAGGGAGTGCACGCCTTCCTCGCCACTCAGTCCTGAGCGTGCCCGAGGGGCAGCAAGGCGGTAGGCCGACCGCAGCTTCTTCAGCAGCAGCTTCTCCCGCACACCGGCCTCGTTCAGGCGGCCAGGCGACCGCCAGCAGGTCATGCCCGAGCCGAAGCCCAGCTCCTGGGGCAGATACTCCCACTGGATGCCCGTGTGCAGCACAAACAGGATCCCGCACAGGGCTTGTCGGTCCGGCACCCGCGGCCGGCCCGCCACCAGCTTCGGCCCCGGCTCCGGCGGAGGTGTACGAAGACGGCGAGGAACCCAACGAGGTGTACGTCTTCTCCATCACCGGGGCCTCTGAGGAAGTTCTCCTGGCCGTGGCGTCCGACCTGGCCAGAGTTCCGGGCATGCCGAGCGGAGTGTTCGCGATGGTCACGAACGACGAGGCGGAGGAGATCGGCCCCGGACAACGTGTCGAGCTGCCGCTCGGTTAGTTCTCTGCAGAACCGACCGTCGACCAGAGCCCTCGCTCTGCCGGTTTGACGGCTCCTGGCGAGCAGGACAGGCACAGCCTTCCAAGATCATGCGCGTCGGCGGCCACGGGTTCCTCGTCATTGCCTGCCAGGAGAATAAGGCGCTTCACAGTCATCAAACGCTTGACTAGTTGAAGGCGCTTGAAGAACACTGGTCGCATGTCCCGCACTCTCGCTCTCGTCACGGGCGCCTCCTCCGGGATCGGCGCCGCCTACGCCCGCCTCCTCGCGCCAGAACACGACCTCGTCCTGGTGGCCCGTCGTGAAGACCGGCTCAACGACCTGGCCGGCCGACTTCGCGCAGCCGGTGCCGGGGTGGAGGTCCTGGTCGCTGATCTCTCCTCGTATGAAGGACTCGCCGCGGTGACCGGCCGACTGGCCACCGGAGACGTCCGGCTGCTGATCTGCAACGCCGGAGTGGGCGGCTACGCCCCGCTGACGGATGTCGCCCCGGATGAGGTCAGCCGGCTGCTCACCCTCAACGCCGTCGCCCCGATTCAACTGGCACGCGCCGCCCTGCCCGGCATGCTCGCCGCCGACGAGGGTGCCGTCGTCACTGTGGCCTCTCTGCTGGCGTTCAGTGGCGGCTGGGACGGCCCGCACCTGCCGTACCGCACCCTGTACGTGGCCGCCAAGGCCGGCACCGTCGCCTTCACCCGCACTCTGGCAAGCGAACTCGCGGACACCGCGGTGCGCGCGCAGGTGGTCTGCCCCGGCATCGTGGCCACGGAGTGGAACGGCGGCTCCGGTCATAGCGTCCCCTCGGCGATGTCCCCGGAGGCAGTGGCCTCGGCGAGCCTGGCGAGCCTGCGCCTGGGCGAGACCGTCTGCATCCCCGGTCTGGAGGATCAGGACGCCGGGCTGAAGGCTCTGCTGGACGCGGAGAGCGCCTTGATGAACGGCGGCGCCCGCCCGTCCCCCGCAACCCGGTACCAGCATTCGGCGCAATCTTGAGGGGGCGGCACGTCGCACCCGTCATCGACGTCTGCATGGTGACGAGCTGGTCGGTGCCGGCGACCCGCGCCTTGAACATCTTGCCGATGCGCCCGTCGTAGACCCACTTCAGGTCGGCGGCGAAGGCGGGGGCCTCGACCATGCTCAGATGGTCGGCCGTGCGTCCTACGGGCGGAACAGCGGCCCCCACTTCATCAACATCCATTTCACTTACTGGGCCAGGCTCCAGTCACCGCCACGTCCCGCATCGCGGCCTGCCACATGTGCTGGTGGGTGTTGACGAAGCCGGGCAGCAGCAGGGCTCCGGCGGGGTCGATGACGGTGGCGTCCGCGAACAGCCGTTGGCCGACCGTCCGCGCCCTGTGACCAACTGGTTCCGGGGACGTTGATTTGGCCGACGAATCGGGCTGGGCCATGTCTGAGTTCTTGTTCATCATGTTCGCTGTCTCTGGCTTCTGGCCCTTCTGCTCCTTCTGGTGATCTGGGTTGTTCTCGGTCCGTGGCGCAGACGTCCGGTCATCGGTCGTAGGCGAGGCGGGCCTGGCGGGGCACCGGGCCGAAGGCGCCGGCGTGGAAGTCGGTGAACGCCTTGGTGATCTCCACCTTGGTGTTCATCACGAACGGGCCACCGACTGCGACGGGTTCGCGCAAGGGAATGCCGCTGTAGACCATGACGCGGGCGGGCTGTTCGGGGTCGACGGCCGCCAGGTGCAGCGAGGTGGCCGCCGGAGCACCGCCGTCATCCCCGCTCCGCCTCGTGACAGGGTCGGACCAGCCGGTCTGCCCCGCCTGCAATTCCCGGCCGCCTATCAGCAGGCGCCCGTGCATGACGTGTGCGAACAGCCGGTGTTCGGCGGGGACGTGCAGGTCGTAGAAGGCATCGGGGTCGAGCGTGGCGACGACGCCCTGCACCGGGTGACGGGTGTCGGCCGCGCCGGTGACGCCCCCGACGGTGCCGGCGTGGACGTCGATCGTCACGCCCGGCGCACGCACGCGTGGTATGGCGGCCTGGGTCAGGTCCTGGTAGCGCGGCGGCGTCAGCTTCTGCTCGGCGGGCAGATTGAGCCACATCTGCAGCACGTGCGCATGCTCGTCGCGGTAGGCGAGCTCACGGTGGATGATGCCGCGCCCGGCGGTCATCCACTGCACCTCACCGGCCTGAAGCGCCCCGGCGTGGCCGAGGTTGTCGCCGTGTTCCAGGACGCCGTCCACGACGGTGGTGACGGTCTCCAGTCCGCGGTGGGGGTGCCACTCGAAGCCCGGGGTGGAGAACCAGTCCTCGACCAGGGCGAGGAAGGGGTCGGTCAGGGCCGGGTCGGTCGGCACGAAGACGAGTGCCTTGTCGTCTACCTGCGCGTCGGGGCCCAGCTGCTGCTTGGTGGTGATGCGGGTCAGCGTGCGCTCACCCGTCAACTGTGCGGTCATGGTTGCTCCGTGATGCCGATGCCCGGCTCCCGAAAGGAGACGGGGTGGTGAAGGGGGATGGACAGGGTTCAGGCAACGCGCAGGGCGATCTTGCTGCGGGTGTGGCGGGTCGCGAGGGCTTGGAGCGCCGTGGCCGCGTCCGCCGGCGCATAGGTCCGTCCGACGGGAATCCTGATCGTTCCATCGGCGAGATGCCGCACCACGCGCCCGAGGCTCTCGGGGCACGGCCCCGTGCGCGACGTTGGTGCGGTCCGGGCCATGACCTGCGGCGTAGATCGGCGAGGCGACACGGCCACCGCCCTTGACGACTCCCGCGAACGGCGTGATCTCGTCCGCGGTCACGGCGTCGACGAGCGCGTCCACGCCGCCGGGGTGTTTCCTGCGTACGGCGGCGACGAGGCCACCCCCGGGCGAGTGGTACGGCGATGCCGCCGATCCCGCCGGTCGCACCCACGGCAAGGGCAGTGTCGCCGGGTGCCGGGTCCGGCGCATCGGCCGTCATGATCGCCGTACTGGCCGTCAGCGCGGCCGCACCGGCGGTCGCGGTGTCGGTTTGGGCGGGCTTGCGGGTCAGCATGTGCCCGCCGGTCACGACGAGTTCCGCCCAGGCCCCCGTCGCGAACGGTCTCCGCCATGGGTACGGCCCCGAAGATCTCGTCGCAGACCTCCACCTCGCTGATGCCTTCACCGACGGCCTCGACGATCCAGGCGAAGTCCCGGCCCAGTGTGATCGGCAGCTCGTGCAGGGCCACGTGCCCCGTGATCGGCTCCGGAACGTCCTCGCGCAAAACGGGCGGAGTGCCGAACGCGGTGAGCGGTGACGGCTTTCATGATTGCTCCTCGCGAACAGGACCCGACGAGCGGACCAGCGATCGTGCATGACACATCAGGGTGCATGACACATCAAGAACATACTTGATGTGTCATGCATTGCGCCAGACCGGTTCGATGATCGGAGAGGGGCACGCCCTCGGCTCCGTACAGAACATGGTGTTGTCGTTCGCCGACGTCTCCGGCACGGCCTGGATCACGTCCCAGCGCTTGACGATCTTCCCGTTCCGCACCCGGAACAGATCCACAATCGCCTGACCCCGCGCACCCGGCGCTTCCACAATGTGCTGATGGACCGCGACCAGGTCGTCATGTGCAATCACCCGCTTCCGGGAGACCTCCAACTGCGGGAGGGCCTCGAAGAGTCCGCCGAGTCCCGCCTTCGCGCCCGCCACCGTAGCGGTCGATAGCCGACAGGCCCTTGTGGACCATCAGTTCACCGAAGGCCTTGGTGACCAGCTTCTCGTTGTACCGGGTGAGCCACGCCGGCCCCGGCTGCTCGGTGCGCGGCCAACTCTCCGTCGAGAACATGTCGTTGCCGTTCACGGAAGTCTCGGGCACGTCCTGCGCCACGTCCCGGTGCTCGGCGATCTTCCCGCCCTGGAACCGGAAGATGTCGAAGACTGTCGCGCCCCCTTCGCCCGGCGCCATGACCACGTTCGAGTGGACGAGCACCAGGTCACCCTCGGATATCACCCACTTGATGTCGTACTTGGCGTCCGGGAACCGCCGGTGGAGGTCCGTACCGAGCTTCTTCAGCGCCTCGACACCGTCGGGCGCGAGCGGGTTGTGCTGGATGTAGTCCGGGCGGACGTAGCGATCGACGACCTCGGTGTCGCCCCGCTCGAACAGGCCCTTGAGGACGCGTACGGTGACGGCCTTCTGGTGGCCGAGGCGGGCGGAGTCGCCGTAACCGGAGTAGGCGCCGTAGCCGGAGTGCCCGGCGGATTCGGCGGACGGCGCAGCGACGGCGGGTGCGTCGACGGCGCCCAGCACGGCGGCGGAGGCCATCAAAGCGACGAGTGCTCTGCGGGCATGGGTGGTGGGGATCACGGTGCGCTCTCCTCAAGAAGTCCCCACCCGCGACCCGGCGCATCCGGCCCCTCCCGGCTCGCCACGACGCCGACACGGCCGTCCTCGCCGCCCGCCACACGTCGACGATCGCCGGCAGCACCGCCGGGTACCGCTGACCTGACCGCAGCGGTGATCTACGACTCCTGGACCGCCTCGACCACCTGCCCGAGCAAGGCGGTGAGTTGCGCAGTGCCGTCCGGGCCCAGCCGCTCGACGACGCGGCGCTCGATGTCCGCGACGACGCGACTGGCGGAGCCGAAAGCCTCACGGCCGGCGTCGGTGAGATGGAGCTCCTGCACATGGCGGTGCAGCGCGTGCTGCCGACGCTCCAGCTGACCGCGCCCCTCCAGTCGCGTCACCAGCGATGCCACGGCCTGAGGGGTGACGTTCAGGCGGCGGGCGGCCTCCGCGCCGGTGAGACCGGGTTCGTCATGGATGCAGAACAGCAGGGAGTAGTGCGCGGGCGCCATGTCCAGGGTGCGCAGCCGCTGCCCCTTGAGCGCCTGCACGGCGAGTTCCGCCCTCCGCAGGGCCCAGATCGCTCTGACATCGCCACCTGGCGTCTTCTCGTCATCCGTGGTCACGCGAGGAGGATACGGGAATTCAGATGTATCAACCACTTGATATCAAACGCTTGATTCTAGACAGGCGCTTGGTTAATGCTGGGCGCATGTCCCGAACTCTTGCTCTGATCACTGGGGCCTCGTCCGGCATTGGCGCTGCCTATGCCCGGCTCCTGGCGTCCGACTGCGACTTCGTCCTGGTGGCCCGGCGGGTGGACCGGCTGAACGAGCTGGCCGCCGAACTGCGCGCAGCAGGTGCCGCCGTCGACGTTCTGCCCGCCGACCTCAGCACGCACGACGGCCTCGACGCCGTGACCCACCGCCTGGCCACCGGAGACGTCCGGCTGCTGATCTGCAACGCCGGAGTCGGCGGCTTCGCACCGCTCACCGACATCGACGCCGTCGAGATCGACCGTCTCCTCACACTCAACGCCGCAGGCCCCATCCGTCTGGTGCGGGCCGCCCTGCCCGGGATGCTGGCCGCCGGTGACGGCACCGTCATCACCCTCGCCTCACTGCTGGCCTTCAGCGCCGGTCAGGAGATGCCGATACCGCGCACCTTGTACGCGGCCGCGAAGGCCGCCACGGTCGCCTTCACGCGGACGCTCACACACGAACTCGCCGGCACCGGCGTCCATGCCCAGGTGGTGTGCCCGGGAGTGGTGGCGACGGAGTTCCACGGCGGCTTCGGCCAGGGCTACCCCTCCGCCATGACGGCCGACGGTGTGGCACATGCCAGCCTCGCCGGCGTCCGCCTGGGGGAGTCCGTCTGCGTCCCTGGTCTGGAGAACCAGGCTGCCGCGCTCGACGCCCTCCTGACCGCCGAATCCGCCCTTCTGACCGGCAACCATTCTTCCCCGGCCGCCCGTTACGGGCACCTGCCCGTCGCCTGAGCAGCGGGCCCGCACCGCCCTCAGCCGCGACAGCCGAGGCGGAGGCGGGCGCACACGCGAGACCGCGAGTCGGCGCCCGGTTCAGGGGGCGGGGCGAGGGTGCGGCAGGAAACGCCCCGTACGCCCCGCCCCGACAGGTTCGCGCCGATCAGCAGGACCATCCGTACCCCGCACCGAGGAGTGGGCATGTCCACCGAACTTCCCGACTCAGCAGTGTCTCCCCCGGCCGAATCCGGCTCGGCACCGACCCGGCGTACGTTCATCGCGACGACCACGGTGGCCGGAGGGGCCGCCCTGGCCGGCGGCCTGGTCGCGGTGCCCCTGCCCGGCTCCGGGGAAGCGGCTGCCGCCGAGGCGCCGCACGGCAGCCGCATCTCCCTGACGGTCAACGGCGTCCGGCACACCGTCACGATCGACAACCGCACCTCGCTCCTCGACCTGCTGCGCGAGCGCCTGGACCTGACCGGTTCGAAGAAGGGCTGCAACGCCGGTGCCTGCGGCGCCTGTACGGTCCTGGTCGACGGCCGCCGCGTCAACTCCTGCCTGACGCTGGCGGTCCGGCTGGACGGCGCCGAGGTCACCACGATCGAGGGCCTGGCCAAGGGTGACCGGCTCCACCCGCTGCAGCAGGCGTTCATCGACCAGGACGCCTTCCAGTGCGGCTACTGCACCCCGGGTCAGATCATGTCCGGTGTCGGGTGCATCCAGGAGGGCCACGCCGGCTCGGCGGAGGAGATCCGGGAGTGGATGAGCGGCAACATCTGCCGCTGCGGCTGCTACGTGAAAATCGAGCGCGCGGTTCAGCAGACCGCGGGACGGAAGTGAGGGCCGATTCCCATGCATCCCTTCACCTACACCAAGGCCGCAGACACGCGCGAAGCCCTCAATGCCGGTCGGCGCGGCGGGCGTTACATCGCCGGCGGCACCACCCTGGTCGACCTGATGCGCGAGACCGTCGAGCACCCTGGCTCGCTGGTCGACATCGGCGCCCTGCCCCTGCGCTCGGTCACCGCCACCAAGAGCGGGGGCCTGCGCATCGGCGCCCTGGTGACCATGGCCGAGGCCGCCGCCCACCCCACGGTCCACGCCCTGTACCCCGTCGTCTCGCAGGCGCTGGAACTGAGTGCGTCGCCCCAACTGCGCAACATGGCCACCATCGGCGGCAACATCATGCAGCGCACCCGGTGCACGTACTTCCGTGACGTGACCGCCCCTTGCAACAAACGCGAGCCCGGCTCCGGATGCGCCGCGCTGCACGGCTACAACCGCAGCCACGCGATCCTGGGCACCACCGACGACTGCGTGGCCACCCACCCCTCCGACGCCGCCGTGGCCTTCGCAGCACTGGAGGCGACGGTCCACCTGCTTGGCCCGGCCGGGGAGCGGACCGTGCCCTTCGCCGACTTCCACCTCAAGCCGGGCAGTACACCCCACCGCGAACAGGCCCTGCGCCCCGGCGAGTTGATCACCGCAGTGGAGATCCCGCCCTACCCGCGCCCGCTGAAGTCCGGCTACCTGAAGGTCCGCGACCGGCAGTCCTACGAGTTCGCGCTCACCTCCGCGGCCGTCGCCCTGCATATCAGCGGCGGGGTGATCCGCGAAGCCAAGGTGGCCGCCGGAGGCGTGGGCACCGTCCCCTGGAAACTGCCCGCCGTCGAGCGGGAGCTCATTGGACACCGGCCGTCGAACGCCCTGTGGACCAAGGCCGCCGAGCGGGCGGCTGACGGGGCCCGGCCCCTCGAACACAACCGTTTCAAGGTCGAGTTGCTCATACGGACCGTCGAGCGTCAACTGCGCGTCGTAGGAGGTGGCAAGTGAGCCCGCAGCCACAGGCAGCCGTCGGAGCGGCGGTCCCCCGAGTCGACGCCCGGCTGAGGGTCACCGGGCAGGCGAAGTACGCCGCCGACAACAACCCCGACAGGGTCGTGCACGCGGTCATCGTCGACAGCAACGTCGGCCACGGCCGCATCACCGGCATCGACACCCGCGCCGCCGAAGCCGAGAACGGCGTGCTGAAGGTGATCAGCCACCTCAACGCGCCCGAACTCCCGCCCCTTGAAGGGCAATTCCCGCCGGGCAAGCCGCTGCAACCCTTCCAGGACGACCGCATCCGGTTCTTCGGACAGCCCGTCGCGGTCGTGGTGGCCACCACACTGGAGACCGCCCAGCACGCCGCGAGCCTGGTGAAGGTCTCCTACGACGCCCAGCATCCCGCCACCGATCTGGCCGCCGCCGACCCCGCCGACGAGCCCGAGACCTATGCGCGCGGCGACGCCGACGAAGCCCTGGACTCGGCCCCCGTCCGGCTGGACATGACGTACCGCACGGCCCGCAACCACCACAACGCCATGGAAGCGGCCGGCCTCGTCGCCCGCTGGGACGGCGACAAGCTCACCCTCTGGGAGAAGAGCCAAGCGACGCAGTACACCGCTTTCGGCATGTCCGGCGCGCTCGGCATGCCACCGGACGACATCCACGTCATCTCCCCGTTCATCGGCGGGGCCTTCGGCAACGCCTTCAGCACCTGGCCGCACTCCGTCATCGCCGCCGTGGCCGCGCGCGAGGTGCAGCGCCCCGTCAAACTCGCCCTCACCCGCAAGCAGTTGTACTTCGGCGTGGGATACCGGCCGGCGTACGAGTACGAACTGAGCCTGGGCAGCAACCGCCGGGGGCGTCTCACGGCGTCGGCGCACGACGTGCGCGCCGAGACCTCCAGATACGAGACACACATCGAAGACGTGCTGGTCCCCGGCCGGATGCTCTACAGCACCCCCAACGTCCGCCAGGCGTACCGGCACGTACCGCTGGACGTGAACACACCGACGTGGATGCGCGGCCCCGGCTACGCCAGCGGTGCCTTCCCCGTCGAGTCGGCGATGGACGAGCTCGCCCACGAACTGGGACTCGACCCCATCGAGCTGCGGCTGCGCAACGAGCCCGCCGACGACGAGTCCACCAATCTGCCGTTCTCCACGCGCCGCCTGCGCGAGTGCTACCGCGTGGGCGCCCGCGAGTTCGGCTGGCAGCGGCGCAGGCCCAAGCCCCGCTCGAGGCGCGAGGGCGACTGGCTCATCGGTATGGGCATGGCCGCCGGCGTCTACGACACAGCACGCTCCGAGTCCCGGACATCCGTCCGGCTCGACGCCGACGGCACCGCCCTGCTCCAGGCCGCGACCGCCGACATGGGCGCCGGCACCGCCACGTCCATGACGCAGCTCGCCGCCGACGCCCTCGGCCTGCCCATGCGCCGGGTGACCTTCCGGCTCGGCGACTCCCGTCTGCCTCCGGCCGCCGGCCACTTCGGTTCGCAGACCATGGCCAGCGTCGGATCCTCCGTCCAGGACGGCTGCGACAAGCTGCGGCGTCAGGCGATCGAACTCGCCGTCGGGGACGAGGAGTCACCGCTGCACGGCGTCGACCCCGTCGGCATCGTCGTACGAGGAGGCCGACTGCACGTGAAGGACGACCCCGCGCGCGGGGAGACGTACCAGCAGCTCCTGGCCCGCAACAACCGCACCCACCTCGAAGCGATGGGCTCGTACGCCGGGGCGCCGGAATCGGCGAGGTTCTCCTTCTACGCCTACGCCGCGACCTTCGCCGAAGTGGCCGTAGACGCCCGCCTCGGCCTGGTACGGGTACGGCGCATGGTCGGCGTGTACGACGCCGGCCGGATCATCAGTCCCGCGCTCGCCGACAGCCAGGCCCTCGGCGCCATGACCGGCGGCATCGGCCAGGCCCTCCTTGAACACACGGTCACCGACCACCGCGACGGCCGGATCGTCAACGCTAACCTCGCCGACTACCTCGTGCCCACCCACGCCGACATCCCTGAACTGAAAGCGATCTACATCGACGGAGAGGACTACGAAGCCGACCCCATCGGCGTGAAGGGGCTCGGTGAGATCGTGCTCGTCGGAGTGGCGCCCGCCATCGCCAACGCGGTCTTCAACGCCACCGGCCGCCGGATCCGCGAACTGCCGATCAAGCCCGAGGCCCTGCTCTGAACTCCCGGGTGGCCGCGCCACCACCGGTCACCCGGGCTCCCCAGCGTCCGGCGGTCGGCGACGACCCACCACCGGGCACCAGGCCGCCGTCGCACCCTGTCTCCCCCACGGTGCGGCGGCGGTCCTCACCCCCCATCACCCGGAGCGCACGCCCATGCTCAACATCGCGGACACGCTGTACGACTGGTCCCGCGAGGCCCGTCCCTTCGCCCTCGCCACCGTCGTCGACGTCAGCGGCAGCGCACCCCTGCCACCCGGTACCGCCCTCGCCGTCGACACGGACGGCCACATGGTCGGCAGCATCTCCGGCGGCTGTGTGGAGGGAGCCGTCTACGAGCTGTGCGTCCAAGTGCTCAAGGACGGCGGCAGTTCCGCCCGCGCCCGGTTCGGCTACTCCGACGACGACGCCTTCGCCGTCGGCCTGACCTGTGGCGGCGAGATCGACGTCCTGGTGCAGCGGGTCGAGCCCGCGGCCGAGCCGCATCTCATCGACGCCCTCGGCGCGGTTATAGGGGGCCGGCCCGTCGCTGTGGCCCAGGTGGTGGACGGCCCGGACGACCTCCTCGGCCGCACCCTCCACGTCCCCGAGGGCACGGGTGCTCACCGCGGAACCGTGGGCGACACGAACGCGGACCAGGTTGTCGCAGCGCAGGCCCGCGCGCAGCTGAGGGCCGGCCGTACCCGCCGTGTCGAGGTGGGCGGCGACGCCGACACCTGCCCCGAGCGCCTGTCGGTCCTCGTCCACACCCACGCGTCCCGTCCTCGCCTGCTGATCTTCGGCGCGGTCGACTTCGCGGGCGCCCTCAGCCGGGCCGGGCAGTTCCTCGGCTACCGCGTCACCGTCTGCGACGCCCGTCCCGTCTTCGCCACCCGGGCCCGCTTCCCGCACGCCGACGAGGTCGTCGCCGACTGGCCCCACCGCTACCTGGAGCGCACCGAGGTGGACGGACGTACCGCGATCTGTGTGCTCACGCACGACGCCAAGTTCGACGTCCCTCTGCTCCGCCTGGCGCTGAGCCTGCCGGTCGGCTATGTCGGCGCGATGGGCTCACGCCGTACTCATGAGCACCGACTGCAACTCCTGCGCGATACCGGCGTCCTCGAGGACCGGCTGGCCCGCCTGCGCTCCCCCATCGGCCTGGACCTCGGTGCGCACACGCCCGAGGAGACGGCGATCTCCATCACCGCCGAGATCGTCGCCCACACCCACCAGGGCACGGGCCTGCCTCTGTCGCAGCGCACCGGCCCCGTCCACCAACCCGTCCGGACGACGACGGGCCTGCGAGAAGAGGAGCCCCAGACATGGACCCCGTACGGAGCACCTCACCTCGAGGATTGACCGAGGCGGCATCGGGTGCGCCCCTCGTGGCGGCGGGTGCGGTGCCGGCGGCCGCCGCGGCACCGTCCGGCCGAGGGTTGCCGAAGGGCAACCGGCGCATCGACACCCACGCGCACTACTTCCCCGACGTGTACTACGACTACCTGGAGCGCCACGGCCGCCTCGCCGACACCCTGACCTATGTGGGTCCCTGGTCGCTGGAGGCGCACCTGGCGTTCATGGACCGGTATCGGATCCAGGCGAGCGTCCTGTCGTTCGGCGACCTTCAGCTCACCGTCGGCTCGGTCGACGACCGCCGCAGCACCGCCCGCGCGGTCAACGACTACGCCCACGACCTGGTGCGCACCCGTGGTGACCGGTTTTCGGGATCTTCGCGGTCACCCCGATGCCGGACATCGAAGGCGCGGTGGCCGAGGTGGACCGCGCGCTCGGTGAGCTGGACCTCGACGGCATCTGTCTGCTCACCAACTACCAGGGCCGCTACCTGGGCGACCCCTCGTTCGCGCCGCTGTACGAGGTCCTCGACCACCACGGCGCCTATGTCTACGTCCACCCGACGGGTCCGGAGGTGAATCCGGCCCCGAAGCTCCGCTACGGCCCAGGCATCCCGGCCCTGAACTTCGTCTACGAGTACACCTTCGACGCGACCCGCGCGATGACGAGCCTGATCTACAACGGTGTCCTGCGGGACCACCCGAACATCCGCTGGCACTTCACGCACTGCGGCGGGACGCTGCCGTTCCTGTCCCACCGGCTCGCGACGCTGCACGCGTTCTTCCCGCCGTTCGACTCCGTACTGCCCGAAGGCCCCCTCGACTACATCTCGCAGCTGTACTTCGACGACGCGCAGGCGTTCACCGCCGCCCAGTTGCTGCCACTGGCGTCGCTCGTGCCGGCCGACCACATCATGTTCGGCAGCGACTGGCCGGCCGTCCACAACCTCTTCGAGGCCGACAACGTGGAGAAGATGCCGTTCCTCGAGGGACGTCTGCCGGACCCGCGGTCGGGCGACCCCGAACCACCCGTCGACGGTGTCTACAGCCCGCACCAGAGGATCGCTCTCGAGCGGACCAACGCCCTCGCCCAGTTCCCGAAACTGCGCGCGCGCATACCCCGGCTGAGTCGGTGCTGAACGACGACCGCACGCCGGGTCCTGTCACCGCGGGCCAGGGAGAATCGGTGGCCGGTTATCCGGTGTGCGGCAGCCGGGTGGCGGGGATGACGCCGAGCCGGCCGGCCTGGTAGTCCTCGAAGGCCTGGGTCAGTTCGTCGCGGGTGTTCATGACGAACGGGCCGTAGTGGGCGACCGGTTCACGAATCGGCTGCCCGCCCATGACATACAGCTCCAGCTTCGGGGTGTGTGAAGCCTGCCGCGGCGCGGCAGTGAAGCGCAGGCCGTCCCCAGGCCCGTGCACGGCGAGTTGACCGACCTGGATCGGCCTGTTCTCGGCGCCGACGGTGCCGGCGCCGGCCAGGGCGTAGACCAGCGCGTTGTATCCGGGGTGCCAGGGCAGGTCGACCTGGGCGCCAGGCTCGACTGTGATGTGCGCCAGCGTGATCGGCGTGTGCGTGACCCCCGGTCCGGCGTGTCCGGCGATGTCACCGGCGATGACCCGGATCAGCGCGCCGCCGTCCGGTGTGGTCAGCAAAGCCGCCTGGCTGCCGCGGATGTCCTGGTATCGGGGCGGGACCAGCTTCTTCGCCCGGGGCAGGTTGACCCACAGCTGGGTGCCGTGGATCACGCCTCCGCTCATCACCAGGCTCTCCGGCGGCGCCTCGATGTGCAGGATGCCCGCCCCGGCGGTCATCCACTGGGTGTCGCCGTCGGCGATCCGCCCACTGCCACCGTTGGAGTCCTGGTGGTCCACGATGCCGTCGATGACGTACGTGACGGTCTCGAAGCCGCGGTGCGGATGCCACGGGGTCCCCTTGGGCTCACCGGGGGCCAGGTCCACTTCGCCGAGATGATCGAAGTGGACGAAGGGATCCAGCTCGGACAGCGGCACATCGGCGAACCCTCGGCGTACCGGGAAGCCTTCACCCTCGTAGCCGTGCGGTGCGGTGACCAGCCGGCGCACCTCACGGATCCGGGTCCTGGCAGGGGCGAATGCGGGCAGGCGGGGCAGGA
This sequence comes from Streptomyces sp. NPDC016851, assembly GCF_055562795.1. Classification (NCBI taxonomy): domain Bacteria; kingdom Bacillati; phylum Actinomycetota; class Actinomycetes; order Kitasatosporales; family Streptomycetaceae; genus Streptomyces; species Streptomyces sp. NPDC016851. Next base: position 243,693 of record NZ_JBVHEP010000011.1, on the reverse strand, counting down.
CGAGGACGTCCTCGACGGTGATGGCGGGCATGGTGCTCCTCCCTGTTCCTCCCTGGACGGACGCTGCCGGCGATCAGGCGAAGGGGTACGGGCCGAAGCGGCCCCATGCCACCGCACCGGCCAGCACGATCAGCACGAGGGTCGTCACGATCGCGCTGGACTCCTTGCGCCTGGCGTGGGTGATCGCCGCCCCGGCCATCAGCAGCACGAGGCCGACGGCGGCCAGCGGCACCAGGACGGGGACGATGTCCAGCGCGGCGGGCAGGATCAACCCGACCGCGGCCAGCACCTCCAGGGCGCCGATCAGCTTGAGCATGCCCGGAGAGAAGTCCTCGGCCCACGCCATGTTCGGCGAGGCGGCGAGCTTCTCCTTCGGCTGGGCCAGCTTCGCGCCGCCGGCTGCCAGGAAGAGCGCGGCGAGCAGGCCGGCCAGAATCCACAAAACGATGTTCATCAGTTGACCAATCAAAAGGGAGGAAGACAGGGCCCCGACGTTCTCGTGATGCGTCCCGATGTGCGGGACGAAAGCGGCATTTCGCGATAACGCCGGGGCCCTGGGAATCAGATGCGTGGAATAAGATCCGCCGGGTCGCCCGTCAGGCGCCGGCGAAGGCGGGCTTGTGTGCGTCCAGCCACTGCTGGAACGTCTGCAGTTGCGGGTTCAGGTCGCGGACGGCGTCGAGGTCGCGGACCGCGTTGAACTGCGGCACCTCCGCATAGAACTGGAACATGTTCCCCGTCTCGGCCGCGGCGGGGAACGGCTGGGCCCGCATCACGTCGAAGGGCACCGGCACGTACGCCACCTCTTCACCCAGGGCCGCGCTGAGGTGCTCGGCCATCTGCTTGCCGGTCAGGTGCTCGCCGGCGATGGACACGGTGCGGCCCACGAGATCACCGCCGCGGCGGAAGATGCCGTAGGCGGTCTTGCCGATGTCTTCGGCGGCGATGCCGGCGAGCAGGCTGTCGGCCATCGGCATGGCCAGCATGAGCCGACCGTCGTCTCCCCGTCGCGGCGCCATCGGGCCGAGCAGGTTCTCCCAGTAGAAAGTGGTCTGCAGGAAGGTGGTCGGCACCCCGGCATCGGTGAAGAACTGGTTGGCCTCGGCCTTGGCGTCGAAGTGCGGCACCTTGTAGCCGCCCAGCAGCGTCGGCATGCGCTCGTCGTCGAGCGGGATGTAATCGCGGGTGTCCTCCAGCGTCGACCAGATCACATGGGCCACTCCGGCGGCCTTGGCGGCCCGGGCCATGGTTGCCGCCTGCTGCTTCTCCTGCTCGGGCGACATGTGCTCCCAGAAGTTGGTCACCAGGAACGCCCCATGCGCCCCGTCGAACGCCTCCGTCAGGCTCCGCAGGTCGCCGGTGTCGGCCTTCACCACCTCGGCGCCCAGGGCCGTGAGCTCGCGTGCGGTGTCCGAGTCGGGGCGACGAGTCAGGGCACGTACCGCGAACCCGCCGCCGGCGTCGGCCAGGATCGCCCTGGCCAGCCCGCCGCCCTGGGAACCGGTCGCGCCGACCACCGCGATCACTTTCTTCTCCGCCACGGCCTTCTCCTTCTTGTTGGGGCAGGGGTGAGGCACCCCCACTGCATGTCACATCATCTATCTCCGCCCGGAAGTACATGACGTGTCAGATGATGTGTCATGTACGTTAGGCGCAGGTGCATGACGTGTCAAGCAATCAGGTAAACTCGCTGCGTATGAGCGACACACCCGCGTGGCTGAGTCCCGCCGAGCAGCACGCCTGGCGTGCCTTCATCCGCCTGCACCAGAAGCTCTGGGCCACGCTGGAGCGTGACCTGAAGGCGCACAAACTGTCCGGCGCCGACTTCCAGATCCTCGTCGCCCTCACCGACACCCCCGACGGTCGGCAACGATTCCAGGACCTCGCCAACACCATCGAGTGGGAACAGAGCCGCCTGTCCCACCAGATCGCCAGGATGACCAAACGCGGCCTGGTGACCCGGGAGGAATGCGCCGAGGACGGACGCGGTGCCGTCGTCGCCATCACACCGGCCGGCCGCAAAACCATCGAGGCCGCCGCACCCCACCATGTAGCCACGGTCCGCCGCCTGGTCATCGACGCCCTCAGCCCGGACGAACTCGCCACCTTCGCACGGCTCTCCAACCGCATCCTCGAACAGCTGGACAACGAGTCACCGTGACCTTCACCGCGGTCCTCGCACTGGTGCCACCGCCGATTACCGACTTCACCCGTCATCAGAGGACCCACCAGACAGCCAGGCATTGCCGATGCAGCCGCATACGCCCTTCCGGCCGACCGACTCATCGACAAACACGTCACGCGGTCCGACTCCCAGGTCTACGCGGAACTCTCGGCGCGCCGTCTGGTCCTGGCCCTCGCTGACCCGGTCAGCCAGCTGTCAGGGCCGCTTCGGTCGCCCGCTGGACCTGCTCGAATGTGACGTCAGGCGCGAGTTCGCGCAGGATGAGGCCGTCGTCGGTGACGTCGATGACGGCCAGGTCGGTGATGATCCGGTCGACGACCGCGCGCCCGGTCAGCGGCAACGAGCAGTCCTGGACGATCTTGGGGTCGCCGTCCCGGGTGGTGTGCTCCATGACGACGATGACGCGCCGGGCGCCGTGTACGAGGTCCATGGCGCCGCCCATCCCCTTGACCATTCTGCCGGGGATCATCCAGTTGGCCAGGTCGCCGTGGGCGGAGACCTGCATGGCGCCCAGGAGAGCGACGTCGATGTGGCCGCCGCGGATCATGCCGAAGCTCAGGGCGGAGTCGAAGAACGAGGCGCCTGGGCGGACCGTCACCGTCTCCTTGCCGGCGTTGATCAGGTCGGGGTTCTCACCGCCCTGGTACGGATAGGGGCCGACGCCGAGGATGCCGTTCTCCGAGTGCAGGACCACCTCGACGCCGTCCGGCAGGTGGCCGGGCACCAGGGTGGGCAGGCCGATGCCGAGGTTCACGTGGTCGCCGGGGCGCAGTTCCCGGGCGGCACGGGCGGCGAGCTGGTCGCGGGTCAAGCTCATGCGGGCACGCTGCCGGGTCGGGGGCGGACGGTGAGGCGCTCGATGCGCTTGGCGGCCGGGCCGTGCAGGGGCAGGACGTGGTCGACGAAGATGCCGGGGGTGTGAATGCCGGCGGGGTCCAGTTCTCCCGGCTCGACGAGTTCCTCGACCTGCGCGATGGTGACCCTGGCCGCCATCGCGCACAGGGGGTTGAAGTTGTGCGCCGAGGAGGCGTAGACGAGGTTGCCGTGCCGGTCCCCCCGCGCGGCGTGCACCAGGGCGACGTCGGCGGTGATGGCCTCCTCCAGGATGTGCTCCCGGTCGCCGAAGACGCGTGTCTCCTTGGAAGGTGAGGCGACGGCGACCGTGCCGTCGGGGTGGTGGCGCCAGGGCAGGCCGCCATCGGCGAGCGGGGTTCCGACGCCGGCGGGTGTGTAGAAGGCGGGAATGCCGCAGCCTCCGGCGCGGAGTTTCTCCGCGAGGGTGCCCTGCGGGATGAGTTCGACCTCCAACTCGCCGGTGAGGTACTGGCGGGCGAACTCCTTGTTCTCGCCGACGTAGGAGGCGGTGACGCGGGAGAGCCGACGGTCGCGCAGCAGGATGCCCAGGCCCCAGTCGTCCACGCCGCAGTTGTTGGACACCACGCGCAGGTCGTCCACGCCCGTGGCATGCAGGGCCTGGATCAGGGACATGGGGGTGCCGCAGAGGCCGAAACCGCCGACGGCGAGCGTCGATCCCGGGCGTATCGCGGCGAGCACCTGTGCGAGTGCGGAGTCGTCGATGGTCTTGTCGATTCGCAAACTTCCTCCAGAAGCGCGCAGCGGACAGGGGGTTACCGGCCGTCGGGTGTCGCGGCCACCTCGACGGCCGTGCGGACGCGTTCGGCGTCGTCCACCTCGTGGGCGAGCAGCAGGGCGAGCCGGCTCAGGTAGAGCAGCGCCCCGTCCTCGCCCGCCGCGGTCATCCGGTGGCAGATCTCCGAATAGATCTCGTCCAGTTGTTCGGCGTTCACCGCGTGTCCCTTCCGATGCCGCGTCCGACGGTCATGGCCTCCGCCCAGGCCCGGATCTCGCCGGGCCTCGGGTGCTGCCGGCGTGCGTACAGGTGCCCGTCCGGGCGGATCAGGCAGACGGTTCCCGGCTGGGCGCCGCAGAGGGGGAACAGCCGCCCGGTGTGGTCGTGGGACGCGGTCCGCGTCGGCGCGGCGGAGATCACGGCCGTGGCCAGCGGCACCGGTCCGGCGGCCAGCGCGTCCAGCTCCGCCCGCAGGCCGGGGGCGAGTTCGCCGTCGGCGGTGAAGGCGAGCACCGTGATCCGTGAGCCGAGCAGGTCGGTGAGGTGGCCCTCCTTGCCGCCCGTGAGGGTGAGGGGGCATTCGGGCAGGACATCGCCCGGTCGCGGGCCGTCGTCGAAAGCGTCGGCGGGCCCCGTGAATCCGCAGCCCCCGTAGGAGATCGGCTGTGTCTGCCGCGGGTTGATCAGCGAGGAGGCCCAGGTGTGTCCCTCGGCGGTCAGGCCGAGTACGGCCGTGCGCATGGTGTCGAACGCGAAGGAGGGCGGCGCCATGAACTCGGTGCTCTTGGAGGCATACCGGATGTTCTCCCGGCCCGCGTGCACCCGCTCCGTCGAGTAGGTGTCCAGCAGGTCGACCGGCGAGTGGCCGCCCACGACGAACGCCAGCTTCCAGGCGAGGTTGTGGGTGTCGTCGATGGCGGAGTTCATGCCCCGCACGCCGAAGATCGGGACCAGGTGCGCGGCGTCCCCGGCGAACAGGACGCGGCCGTGCCGGTAGGAGTCGAGTGTGAGGGCGTTGGCCTTGTAGACCGAGATCCACACCGGTTCGACGTCGTCGCGTTCGCCGATCATCCGCAGGTGGCTGCGCACTCGCGGCATCACGTTCTCCGGCCGCACCGCCTCTTGGGGATCCTCGTCCGGCAGCAACTGGTAGTCCAGGCGCCAGATGTCGTCGGGCTGCCGGTGCATGAGCAGCGTGGAGCCGGGGTTGGACGGCGGGTCGAACCAGGCGTAGCGCAGCGCGGGCCGGTCGGTCTTCAGCTCGACGTCGACGATGACGTACCGGCCCTCGTACGCGGTCCCCGTAAGGCGCAGGCCGAGCTGCTCGCGCACGGTGCTGCGGGCGCCGTCGCAGCCCACCAGCCAGTCGGCGGTCATCGTGTAGGTGTCGCCGTCGTCGGTGCGCACCTCCAGGTCGACCCCGTCCGGGTTCTGCCGCAGGGCCTCGACGCGGCTGCCCCAGCGGACCTCGACCAGGCCGTCGCCGTACCGATCGGCGGCGTCGAGCAGGTACTGCTCGGCGTAGCACTGCTGAAGGTTGATCATCGGCGGGAACTTCTGGTTCTCGTCGTGCGGCATCGCGAACCGCAGCACCTCGGTGTCGCGGTAGTAGCTCACGCCACCGGTCCAGGCCAGACCCTTGGCCAGGTAGGCGTCCGCCGCGCCGAGCTGCGCCATGATCTCCAGCGTGCGCCGCGACAGGCACGCGGCCCGGCTGCCGACGCAGACGGTGCGGTCGGACTCCAGCACCACCGAGGGCACGCCGTACCGGGCCAGTCCCAGGGCGAGGGCCAGACCGGTGGGGCCGCCCCCGGCGATGACGACTCGATGACGCACAGGGTCTTTCCCGTCGGTCAGTCCAGGGAGGTGGACGGGATGGGTGACGTAGTCGAAGTACATCGGTGAGGGCCTTTCCTGCGTACGCCCCGGGACGTCGGCCGTCCCGTCGCCCAGTGTGGTGGAAGGGGTGACGTGCGGGTCATGCCGGCACGTCGTCCAGCCAGTCCAGGAGCGTGTCCACCATGAGGGCGGTGAGCTCCGGCTGGCCGACCAGGTAGTGCTTGCCGCCCTTGATGGGGGTCAGCGCCTTGCGGTCGTGCTGGACCGCGTCGTACAGGGCCCGGGCGTGGGAGGGGAAACAGCCCTGGTCGGCGGTGCCGTACACGACGTGCACGGGGGCGTCGACGGTGCGCAGCCTGGCCGGGCCGTCGCCGCGGGAACGACTCAGGGACCACTGGGACAGCCAGGAGCGCAGGGTCGTGTAGTGCCCGAGCGCGGCCGGCTGGAAGTTCGCGTTCCACGCGTCGCCCCACAGGGTCCCCGGCTCGCGGTCGGACGGGTCCAGCGACAGGTCCAGGAACCGGGGGTCCGCGCAGACGCCGTGCACCAGGAACGGCATGTCCGCGATCCCGCGCTCGTCCAGTTCGTCCAGCCTCTTCTCGGCCCAGGCGGTGATCGCCTCGCTCCGTTCGACCTGCGCGGCGCGGTAGCGGCGCAGGAACTCCGGTGTGTACGGCGGTCCGTTCCGGGCGTCGAACAGGTCCAGGTCGGGGTCGCGGTCGAACGGGTCCTGCTCGCTGCGGACCGCCGGGTCGAGCCACTCGGCGAGCAACTGGGCCCGGCCGGGGTGGGCCATCGCGAGGACGAGCGCGTCGGCAGGGGGCAGGTCGGCCTGGGTCAGGTCGGGTCCTCCGCCTGCCGGGGCCGCTGTGATCGTGGGGTGTTCGGCCTGGTTCTGGTACAGCGAGACGAGGCCTCCGCCCCCCGAGTTGCCGAAGAGCACGACCCGCTCGTAGCCCTCCTCCCGCAGGTGCCGGACGACCGACCCGACGTCGACGACGCAGTTCTCCAGCAACAGGGCGGTGTCGTTGCCGATGTAGCGGGTGGTCATGCCGATGGCGTCCACGCCCGCGCGGGCGAAGGCGCTCAGCGCGTAGTGCCCGAGGAAGTTCGACGACGGGTGGACGGCGACCACCGCGGTGCGGGCGATCTTCCCCGGCCGTGCCCGGTGCCGGGTGCACCACAGCGTCCCCGCCATCCGGGCCACGCCGGAGTAGATCTCGTTCGCGGATGCGGGGGTGCGCATGGGCACCGCCAGCAGCTCCCGGTCGGGTGTGTTCATCGCCGGACCCGCCAGCTGCTCAGGTATTCGGGGTCCTCGCAGTCCATGGCGGCCGTGCCGAGGCGCAGGGGCCGGTAGGTGTCGAGCATGACGGCGGTCTCCTCCGTCCGCCGGGCGCTGAGCGCGGCCTCGATGCTGCCCGGGTGCGGGCCGTGGATGAACCCGGCGGGGTGCAGCGAGACCGAGCCCTGGCCGATGCCCGTGCCCTTGCGGCTCATGAAACTGCCGTCGGCGTAGAACAGCACCTCGTCGGAGTCGACGTTGGCGTGGAACGGCGGGACGGGCACCGCGTCGGGGTGGTAGTCGAACAGACGGGGCACGAAGGAGCAGATGACGAAGCCCGGTCCTTCGAAGGTCTGGTGCACCGGCGGCGGCCGGTGCAGGGAGCCGGTGACGGGCGAGAAGTCGGCGATGTTGAAGGCGTACGGGTACAGGCAGCCGAACCAGCCCACCACGTCGAACGGATGGGTCGCGTGCACGTAGCGGGTGACGCCGTCCCGGTTGCGCACCAGGACCTCGACGTCGGTGCCCTCGGCGAGCAACGGGCCTTCGGGGCGTCGCAGGTCCATCTCGCAGTAGGGCGCGTGCTCCAGGAACTGCCCGGCCTCGGAGAGGAAGCGCCTGGGCGGCCGCACGTGTCCGGAGGCTTCGAACACCACCGCGTGCAGTACGTCGCCGTCGGCCGGGACCCAGCGGTGGGTGGTGGCGGTCGGCACGATCACGTAGTCGCCCTTGCCGACCTCCAGGGTGCCGAACACCGACTCGAGCCGTCCACTGCCCGCCTCGATGTACACCAGCTCGTCGCCTATGGCGTTGCGGTAGAGGGGGGAGGGCTCGTCGGCGACCGCGTAGGTCATGACCACGTCGTCGTTGCCGAGCAGTACGTGCCGGTCCCGGACCAGGTCGCCCTTGTCGCCGGCGAGGTGGTGCGGGCGCAGGTGCCACGGCTTGAGCGGGAAGTTCGCGACCAGCGGTGGCCGGGCTCCTTCTACCGCCTCCACCGTGACCACGTCGGTCGGTGCCTCTCGGTGGTACAGAAGCGAGGAATCCGAGACGAAGCCCTCTTCGCCCATCAGCTCCTCGCGGTAGAGAACACCGTCAGGCCGTCGGAACTGGGTGTGCCGGGTGCGGGGTGTCTCGCCCAGGTGCATGAAGTAAGGCACGTGATCCAACTCTCCCCTATGGGTTCGTTAAACGAACATGCAAGTTCGATTCTTGATTCATCGTGGCCGGTGACCAAGGCTTTGTCAACGCACGTGGCCCAAGCGCAAGGGCTTCTGACGCAGGGCGAGAAGATGCTCCGCGCTATCGTTCGTTTTGCGACTCGCCAAGTTCGAGGGGGCTAGGGTGGAGATCTCCAAGACCGCCGACCAGGCGTTGGTCCTGTTGCTGCGGATCGCCGATCAGGGTGCACAGACCCCGGTCGAACTCGCCCGGGCGACGGGGCTGAACCGCACAGTCGTGCACCGCCTGCTGGCCACACTGCAGGGGCGGGGGTTCGTGACCAAGCGTGGCGACCGTTACGCCCTCGGCGCCGTACTGATGCGCATGGCGGATCGGTACGAACCTGAGTTCCGGGCGGTGGCGCGGGAGGTCATGACCGCTCTCGCCGACAAACTGAACGAAACGCTGGTGCTCGCCGTCCGCGAGGACGACCAGGCGGTTGTCGTCGAGCAGGTGACCGGCTCGCACCACCTCGTACGCGTCCAGTACGACCTCGGCTACCGCCATCCGATCACGCTCGGCGCCAGCGGGCTGGCACTGCTCGCCTTCCTCGACGCGGCGGAGCGCGAGGCCCTCCTCGCTCATGTCGAGGAACCTGAGCGGATCCACCGGCGCCTGTCGGAGGTCCAGGCGCTGGGCTACGCGGTCACCCACGACGAACTGCGGGTCGGCGCCTACGGGCTGGCGGTGCCGGTCCGCGACGGCGACGGCTCGGTGATCGCCAGCCTGGCGGTCATCGTGCCGACCACCCGAACGCCGGGCTTCGCCGACTACGCGCATCCGCTGACCACGGCCGCCGAACGGATCACCGAGCTGCTCGCCGGAACGGCGGACGAGTAGAACGGGGATCGGTCGCAGACCGACTCCCGGGACGCAGTTCATGGCGCCTGCGGCGCGCCGTCCCCGGCGAAGGCAACCATGGATGTCGAGCCAAGCAGTCGGCTCAGCAGCTCCACCGGCAAGACCGGACGTCAGGGTGCCCCAGGGAACCGCCGCCGCGCGGCTGCCTGCCGCAGTCGTTTCCCATCGCGCCGCCCTGCCATCACACGAGTGCGTCGCACCTTTCGGCTGCTGTGAGTTCGATCCGCTGACCGTCCGCCCGCATACGGGCCCTGCCGCACCGACTCGAACCACCTCGAATCGACCTGATCGGATGCCGGCGCCCTATGACCGCCCTGGCGGATGATGCAGCGCGTTCTCGTCGGAGATGTCCGTCCTCGCGGCGGCTCTTGACACCACTGCAACCGCGCCGCAATATTCCGAACACGCAAGTTCGACAAACGAACGCGATCCCAATGGTTCTCCAGGGCGGGCAATAGCCGTCTTGATCGGTACGGGAGTACGCATGACCGAGGGAACATCCACCTACGACGACGTTGTCGTCGGCGCCGGCTCAGCGGGCTCGGTGCTCGCTCGTCGGCTCGTCGACGCGGGCCGACGTGTCCTGCTCGTCGAAGCCGGCCCGCTGGATACACGGCCCGAGATCCATGACCCCGCGAGCTCGCTCGCACTGTGGCACACCGAGGTCGACTACGCCTACGTCACCGAACCGCAGGAGCATGCCGCCGGGCGACGTCTGGGATGGCCGCGGGGCAAGGTCGTGGGCGGCAGCAGCTCGATCAACGGCATGATCTACGCCCGAGGCGTTCCCGAGGACTACAACAGCTGGGCCTATCGAGGCTGCTACGGCTGGGACTGGGACTCGGTTCTTCCCTACTTCAAGCGGTCCGAGGACCACGAGGAGGGCGCGTCGGAACTGCACGGCCACGGCGGACCGCTGCCCGTCGGCCGGATCAAGAACCCGAACCCCCTGGCCGCAGCGTTCGTCGCGGCGGCGACCCAGGCGGGGTTGCCCTTCATCTCCGACCCGAACAGCCCGGCATACCTCGGGGCGAGCTATACCCAACTCAACGTGCGGGACGGACGTCGCCGCAGCGCCTGGGCGAGTTTCGTCGAGCCTGTCCTCGGCAACCCCGCGCTGACCGTGGTGACCGGCGCCGTCGTGTCGCGTCTGCTGTTCGACGGCGAGCGCTGCGTGGGGGTGGAGTACGTCCTCGACGGGCGTACCGAGCAGGCGCGGGCGGAGAACGAGGTCGTGGTCAGCGGCGGCGCGATCGGGTCGCCCCAGCTCCTGCTGCTCTCCGGCATCGGGCCGGCCGATCAGCTGCGGTCTCTGGGCATCGACGTGCTCGCCGATCTCCCCGGTGTCGGTGGCAATCTGCACGACCACCTGATCTGCCCCGTCCTGTGGGAGACCACGCAGCCGCTGCCGCAACCCGCGGCGCAGGGCCTGGAGGTGAACATCTTCTGGAAAAGCCACCCCGGTCTGACCGCACCGGACACACAGCCGCTGCTGGTTCACGCGCCCTACCTCGGAGACGACCCGAACGTGCCGCAGAACGGGTTCACCTGCTTGGGCGGGCTCGTACGCCCGCTCAGCCGGGGGCGTCTGTGGCTGCGGTCGGCCGACCCGACGACGCCGCCCGCGCTGGACCCACAGGTGTTCGCCGAGCCGCACGACCTCGAAGTGATGGTCGACTCCGTCGAACTGGTCCGCGAGATCGGCCGCCAGCCTGCTCTGGGCGAGTGGCGCAAGGACGAGTGGGCTCCGGGCACCCAGGTCACCAGCCGGGACGCGCTGCGCGACTACGTCCGCAACCGCGTGCAGACCTATCACCACCAGGTCGGTACCTGCCGGATGGGCGTCGACCGGGAGGCGGTCGTGGATCCGCAACTGCGCGTCCACGGCGTCGAGGGACTGCGAGTGGTGGACGCCTCCGTCATGCCCGACGTCCCGTCCGGGAACACCCATGCCCCCACCGTCATGATCGCCGAGCGGGCCGCTGACCTGCTCATCGGGAAGTGAGGACCGCTATGCACGACAAGGGCAAACTGCTCATCGGCGGAGAGTGGGTCGACTCCTCCGGCGAGCGATTCGAGACGATCAATCCGGCGACCGGTGAGATCATCGGTGACCTCGCGCTAGCGGGCTCCTCTGAGGTCGACGCGGCGGTCGACGCGGCGGGACGTGCGTTCGAGTCCGCGGAGTGGGCCGACATGATGCCCGACGAGCGGGGCCGGCTCCTGTGGCGGCTGGCCGACCTGGTCGAAGAGAACGCGCGCGAGCTGGCCGAGGTCGAGACCCTCGACAACGGCATGCCGGTCGCGCTCAACGAACAGTTCGTCCTCCCCAACGTGATCAGCGTCCTGCGCTACTACGCCGGCTGGACCACCAAGATCACCGGTGTCACCTCGCCGGTGTCGGTGCCCGGCTTCGCCCACCACACCCTGCGAGAGCCACTGGGTGTCTGTGGACTGATCACGCCGTGGAACGCGCCGCTGATGATCCTGGCCTGGAAACTCGCCCCGGCGCTGGCCACCGGCAACACCGTGGTGATCAAGCCCGCGGAACAGGCACCGCTGTCCACATTGCGCCTGGCCGGGTTGGCAATCAGGGCCGGCTTCCCGCCCGGCGTGATCAACGTGCTCACCGGCGACGGATCGACAGGAGCGGCCCTGGTCCGGCACCCCGGAGTCGCGAAGATCTCCTTCACCGGCTCCACCGACGTCGGCAAGGAGATCCTCCGCGCCAGCGCGGACCGCCTGACGCGCGTGTCGCTGGAGCTCGGTGGCAAGGCGCCCAGCATCATCGCCGCGGACGCCGACATCGACGCCGCGGTCATGGGCAACCTGCTGGGCGGGCTGTTCAACGCCGGCCAGATCTGCGCGCAGTACGCGCGGATGTACGTCCATGCCAGCCGCATCGACGAGTTCGCCACGAAGATCACTGCCGCCGTCTCCGGCATGGGCCTGGGCAACGGCATGGACCCGGCCACCCAGCTCGGTCCGCTCGTCTCCGCCGAGCAGCTGGAGCGCGTGATGCGCTATGTCCAACTCGGCGTCGACCAAGGCGCGACCTTGCTGACGGGTGGGGAGCGGGCCACCTCAGGTGACCTCGCGAAGGGGTTCTTCCTCCGGCCGGCCGTCTTCACCGACGTGGCCGACTCGATGACGATCGCCAAGGAGGAGATCTTCGGCCCGGTGCTGTCGATCCTGTCCTACGAGGACGAGGACGACGTCGTCGCACGCGCCAACGACACGCCGTACGGCCTGGTGGCCAGCGTCTGGACCCGCGATGTCGGCCGCGCCAACCGGCTCGCGCGGCGGCTGAAGGCCGGAGCGGTGTACATCAACTCCCTGCCCGTGCAGGATCCGGCAGCGCCGTGGGGCGGACGCAAGGCCTCCGGCATCGGCCGCGAGATGGGGTGGCAGGCCGTCGAGGCCTACACCGAAGTCAAGGGCATCTGGACGAACCTGTCATGACCGGCCGCCCCCAGCCGACGGCGTCCGGGGCCAGACCGTCCAGAGCGACCACCCCCGAAGCACGCGGCACAGATCCGGCAGACCCCGGGCCGCGAGGAGGGGCGGAGACGCAGACGACCGGCAGGTCGCCGCTCGGCCGCCTGCGGGCGCTTGCCCGTCGGCCGACGATGACGATCTGCCTGGCCACGATCGTCCTGTTCACCCTGAGCCCGGCGCTGGCCCCGGGGAGCTTGTCGCGGAGCGCGATCGCAGGCATGCTGCCCTTCGCCGCGATCATGGCGCTGGCCTCGACCGGGCAGACCCTGGTGGTGCGCCAGCGTGGCCTGGACCTGTCCATCCCGGGCGTGCTGTCGGTCTCGGCGGTGCTGGTCGCGGTGACTACCGGCGGCGATCCGGCCAAGCTGCCGGCGGCCCTCGGCATAGTGATCGCGGTGGCACTGACCGCCGGGCTGATCAACGGCTTGGCGATCACCTGGCTGGACGTGACTCCGCTGGTGGCCACGTTGGGTGTCAACGCCCTACTGATGGGACTTGTGCTGCAGGTCAGTGGTGGCAGCATCGCCGCACCCACCCCCACCAACCTGGCGAGCTTCGCACTCGGCTCGACCTTCGGTGTCCCGCACACGGTGTGGATCGCCGTGCTGGTCCTGCTGCTCGTCACCATCCTGGTGGACAAGACGGTGATGGGCCGACGCTTCCTCGCCGCCGGGGTCAGCCCGGCGGCCGCCCGGGCGGCCGGCATCCGCGTGCGGTCATACCAGGTCGGCACCTACGTCTGCGCGAGCGTGTGCGCGGCGGCTGCGGGAGTGTTGCTCGCCGGTTTCCTGGGCCGGGTGAGCCTGTTCGGCGGCACGGACTACCTGATGCCGAGCATCGCGGCCGTCGTCCTCGGCGGCACCAGCCTGGCCGGTGGCGCCGGCAGCGTCGTGGCCACGGCGGTCGGCGCCCTCTTCCTGACCCAGCTCGGCCAGGTCGTGCTCGGCATGGGCGTGCCCGCGTCCGGCCAGTACATCGTCCAAGGGGCGGTGATCGCGCTGGCCGTATCGGCTCGGCGGATCCCGGCCCGCACCTGACGAACCAGGACCCCCACGCCCGCTGCCGCAAGCGATTCACCGCCGATCGAGGCGCGTCGCGCTCCGTGCCGGCCGCGACATGCGGTCGCCGCGGCCATCGAGCGCGACGAACAGTGCGTGGCGTTCATCGGCCTCTCCTCCAGCGCCGACTCGGCACCGCCGTCCTCAAGCCTGGACCCGCCGACTGGAACGACCATCCCGAGTCTCACTCAGAACACTAGGACACCGCCATGACGTACAGATCACCCGTTGTCCCATCCACCCGCAGACGCCGGTTGTGGCAAGCATGCGGCGGCGCCGCGCTCGCACTGATCCTCGCCGCCTGCTCGGCCGCCCCCGGCACCACGAACAGTCACCAGTCCGCCAACAGCGACACGACCGCGGCTCGGGCCACCGAGGCTGACGAGATCGCGCACGCCGGCGTGCTCCCCGGCACCTCCTTCTGCGGTACCAAGCGCCTCACGGTCGGCGTCGAGGACGGCTTCGGCGCCAATCCGTGGTCGCAGCATGCGATGGCCGCGGTCCGCTCCGAGCTGGCGAAATGCACGAACGTCAACCAGAAGGTCCTGACCGGGGGCGGCGACCTGCAGAAGGCGATCTCCGACATCAACAGCCTGGTCGCACAGGGCGTGGACGCGCTAGTGATCATTCCGGACTTCGGCAAGGCCCAACTCCCGGCCTTGCGAGCCGCGACCCGCGCCGGGGTCAAGGTGGTCACCTGGGGCGCGGCCCCCGGCGGCACCTTGGGACAGGACTACGCGGACTACGTCGACTGGGACACCACCGCCGCCGGCGCGCAGTACGCCCAGTGGATGGTGAGCGCTCTGCACGGCAGCGGCAACGTCGTCTATATCGGAGGCCCTGCCGGCAACCCCGTCGGCCAGGGCATGTTGCGGGGCTTCCAAACGGTGTTCCGTCAGCATCCGAAGATCAAGCTGTTGACCGGCTACACCGATTGGCCGGTCACCAACTGGGATCCCGCGCAGGCACAGAAGGTGATGGCCGCGCTGCTGGCGAAGTACCCGGAGATCGACGGCGTGCTGTCCGAGGACGGCCCGTCCATGGTGGGCGCGATGCGCGCCTTCGTCGCCGCTCACCGGCCCATGGTGCCGTTCACCGCCCTCGATTCCAACGAGTTCGGCTGCGCCTACACCAAACACAAGCCGGACAACCCACGACTGCAGGCCACGACCATCTCCTCCCGGACCTGGCTGGGCCGCGTAGCCGCCCGCAAGGCCGTCGCCCTCGCCGCGGGAGTCGCATGGAACGAGCCCAGCAGCTACGACCTGCCGCTTTACGAGAACTCCCTCAGCGGCAAGGCGCCACAGTGCGATCCGAAAGCACCGATCGACAGCATCTCCTCGGCGAAGGTCAGCACCGCAACGCTCCAGCAATACGGCAAGACCAACTAGGAGCAGCTGATGACAACCGCACACGTGGTGATGAACCTCGTTGACGTGGTCAAGACCTATCCCGGTGTGGTTGCGCTCGGCGGTGTCTCGCTGAGCATCACCGCCGGCGAGGTGCACGCCCTCGTCGGTGAGAACGGTGCCGGCAAGTCAACACTGATCGGTGTCGCCGCCGGTTCCATCATCCCGGACCGCGGCGTCATCGAGATCGACGGCACCAGACTGGAGCACAACTCGGTGACCGAGGCGCAGGCCCACGGCCTGGCCGTGGTCTATCAGCACACCTCCCTCCTCGACGATCTCAACGTGCTGGAAAACCTGCTGCTGGCCGAATATCCCGGCCGGCGCCCACCGATGCGGCACGCGCCGCAGTGGGCCAGGACTCTGCTCGACACCGTCGGTGCCACCTTCGAGCCGCAAGCACGGCTGTCCGAGCTCGGCATCGCGGACCGCACCCTGCTCGAGATAGCCAAAGCCCTCGCCCAGCAGCCGAAGGTCCTCATCCTCGACGAGCCGACCGAATCGCTGACCGCCACTGAGATCGACCACCTCTTCGGCTTGATCAGACAGGTGGCCGCCCGCGGGACCGCAGTGGTCGTCATCTCCCACCGCCTGCCCGAGGTCCGTCGCATCGCCGATCGGTTGACCGTGCTGCGCGACGGCGTGGCGCACGGCACCTTCGCGGTCGACGCCCTGTCGGACGACGACATCCTGCGACTGATCATCGGCCGCTCAGTCGACCACAGCTTCCCCGCCAAGGCAGTCCCCCAACCCCACAGTCCGCCGGCGCTGGACGTACGCGGCCTGTCCGGTGCCAAGTTCGACAACGTCGACCTCACCGTCCGACCCGGCGAGATCGTCGGGCTGGCTGGTGTGGAGGGCAACGGGCAGCGGGAGTTCCTGCGCGCGCTCGCCGGACTGGAACCCAGCCGCGGCGAAGTGCGGGTCGACGGCCACCCGCTCCGCTCCCTCGGCACCGCCCGGGCGCGCGATGCGGGAATCGTGCACCTGCCGGGTGACCGGCACGTCGAGGGACTGTTCATGCCGCTGACGGTCAGGCAGAACGGGGCCATGCTCGCACTCCCGTCAACCCGCAGGATGGGCCTGCTGTCAGCGCGCCGGGAACAGGTCCTGGTCGACCCCTGCCTCGACCGGGCCGCCGTCAAAGCGGCCTCTCCCGACGTGGCTGTCGAAACGCTGTCCGGCGGCAACCAGCAGAAGGTGCTCTTCGCCCGGTCGCTGTTGGCCGGACCCGTCGTCCTGCTCGCCGACGAACCCACCCGCGGGGTTGACGTCGGCTCACGGCTCGACCTCTACCACATGCTGCGTGACCAGGCCGCCGCCGGGAAAGCCGTCGTCGTGCTGTCCTCCGACGCCGTCGAACTCGAGGGCTTGTGCGACCGTGTGCTCGTCTTCTCCCAAGGCGAGGTCATAGCGATGTTGACCGGGCCGGATGTGACCGAGCACAACATCACTCGACAAGCCGTCACCGCCTCCGACCGCTCCCGCGCGTCCGCCGCACAGCACAACAAGCCCGGAATCCGATGGCGACGGCTCCTCGCCGGCGATCAGCTCCCCGTCGGCGTGCTGGCACTGCTGGTGCTCGCGCTCGGTGCCTACGTTGCCGGCGTCAACCCGAACTTCCTGGGCGAACGCAGCATGTACAACCTGCTGTTGGTCGCCGCCGCCGGAGCCTTCGTCAGCCTCGGGCAACTGCTCGTGCTGCTCGTCGGCGCCATCGATCTCTCCGTCGGCCCGCTCATCGGCCTCGTCGTGGTGGTGCTGTCGATCCTGGCCGAGGACGGCACCGGCCTATGGGGCCTGGTGGCCGCCATCACGGTCACCGCCGCGGTGGCGGTCCTTGTGGGCCTCGGGCACACGGTGCTGGTCCGGGCCGTCCGGCTCAACCCGGTGATCGCCACGCTCGTGAGCTACATCGTTCTCGTAGGAGTCGCGCTCCTTCTGCGGCCCGCGCCGGCCGGGTCCATCGACCCTGCGTTGACCGCGACGCTCACCAGTGCCGTCGCCGGCGTTCCCGCACTGTTCCTGGTCGCCGTGGCATTCGCCCTGATCGCCGAATTCGCGCTACGCCGTAGCGGCTGGGGACGGGAGATCCGCGCCGTCGGGTCGAACGAGCAACGCGCTCGACGCGTAGGCGCCCGCGCCACCCGGTCACACCTGCTCGCGTTCTGCGGCTGCTCGCTGTTGGCCGCGCTCGGCGGGCTCATCCTCGCCGCACAGGTCGGCGTCGGGGACGCGACCGTCGGCAACACCTACACCCTCACGAGTGTCACCGCCGCCGTGATCGGCGGCGCGAGCATCTTCGGTGGGCGCGGGTCCTTCCTCGGCGCCCTGATCGGCGCAGTGCTCATCCAGGAGATCCAGTCGGCGACCTCCTTTCTCGGCTTCGGCACGGCCTGGCAGTACTGGCTCGCTGGAGCCGCCGTGCTCCTCGCCGCCGCCGGATACTCCCGAGCCCGGCGAGGCCGCACCGAGCGCCTCCGGACGCCCCGCGCGGCATAAGAGCCGGAGCAGACCCACATCCGACCAGTCACCACGGAGACCACGATGGCAATAGCCCAGACCGGGCCACTGGACGAACAGCGCAAGTCGGTGGCGATCGAGTACCTCAAGCGCATCGACCACGGCGGCGACGTCTTCGAACTCTTCGCCGACGACGCGCTCTGCTACTTCCCCAAATGGGGAATTGCCGACGGCATCGAGGAAATCCGGCAACTGTTCGCCGACGTCATGGAGATACTCGCCGAGATCCACCACGACCACGCCTACATCAACTTCGTCGTCAGCGGCGACACCGTCGTGATGGAGACCACCAGCCACGGCACCACCGCGACCGGCCGGAAGTGGCGGGCCGGCGTGACCCATGCGGGGCGCGGCTGCAGCGTCATGGAGATCCGCGACGGGCTCATCCAGCGCATGTTCATCTACCTCGACCCTGACTACGGTGACGAGGACACCGCACGCTACGTGTGGCTGCGTCGAGAGCATGCGGCCGGATGAGCCGCCGCGATCGGGTCTGTTGAACTGGCCGAGCTCAGTGCCGTCGACAGCTCAGGCGTGGACCAACACAGGGGTTCGACGGGCGGCTTGGGGCCTGGCTATCGTTCGTTTTACGATGTCCCACGTTCGAAAAGGCAGCAATGGAGATCTCCAAGACCGCCGATCAGGCACTGGCCCTGCTGTTGCAGATCGCCGACCAGGGCGCCCGGACCCCGGCCGAACTCGCTCGGGCCACCGGCATGAACCGCACAGTCGTGCATCGACTGCTCGCCACGCTGCAAGGTCGCGGATTCGTGTTCAAGCGCGGCGACCGGTACGCCCTCGGGGCGGCGCTGATGCGCATGGCCGGGCAGTTCGAGCCGGAGTTGCGGGCGGTCGCCCGGAGCGTGATGACCGACGTGGCGGAGCGGCTGCACGAGACGCTGGTGCTCGCCGTCCGCGAGGACGACCAAGTGGTGATCGTCGAGCAGGTGGCAGGCTCCCGTCACCTGGTCCGCGCCCAGTACGAGCTCGGATACCGTCACCCGATCACCCTCGGCGCCAGCGGCCTGGCGCTGCTGGCCTTCCTCGGCGAGCAGGAACGCGAAGCCCTTGCCGCGCGTACCGAGGAACCCGAGCGGATCATCCGGCGCCTCGCCGAGGTGCGCGCGCTGGGCTATGCCATCACTCACGACGAACTCCGCGTCGGCGCGTACGGCCTGGCTGTGCCGGTACGCGACGGGGACGGCGAGGTGGTCGCCAGTCTGGCGGTCATCGTGCCGACCACGCGCACGCCCGGCTTCACCGACCACGCGCCTACTCTCGCCGAGGCGGCCGAGCGGATCACCAAGCTCCTCGCCGGGGCAGCGGAGACCTGAGCCCGGATCGCGACTCGTTGACACGCTGAAGTGCGGCTACCTAGGTTGACTCGGTAATCGAACTCGGTGCCCTGATCCAGTTCGCTGAGGGGAGAACCGAATGCCCTCGATAGTGACGCCGGCCGAGGACACCTCGGAACGAAGACTCGAGTTCTGGCGGGACGTCGTCAGCCAGAGCTTCGTTCCCCTGGAGGCGCTGCCACGTAAGACCCCGGACTTCCGTGCCGAGCTGCGCACGGCCCGCATCGGCCCGGTCCAGGTCTCCGTCATCACCGCCCAGCCGCACGCCATCGCCCGTACCCGGCGGCACATCGGATCCGCACCACCGGACTACGTCAAGGTCAACCTGCTGTTCAACGGGCGGTGCGTGCTGTCCCAGGGCGGCAACCAGACCGAGCTGGGTGCGGGCGACCTGGTGGTCTACGACACCCGGCGACCCTACTCGCTCGACCTGGACCGGCCCTACCGGGGCCTTGTCCTGATGTTCCCGCGGGACCTGCTCCGGATGCCGGAGCGCGATCTGGCGCGGGTCATGGCGACCCGCGTGCCGTGCCACGAAGGCATCGGCACTCTGGTGCGTCCCTTTCTGCACGGGCTGGTCGGGCAAGTGGAGCAGTCCGAGTCCCTCGACGCGCCCCGGCTCGGCCACAACGTGGCGGACCTCATCGGAACCCTGCTCACCGAGTACATGGGCGCGGACCGAGCACCGGGAGACGAGGGTCGGGACCTGCTTGTCCGGCGCATCCTGACGTACATGGAGCAACGCCTGGACGATCCGGCGCTGGGCCCCGACGAGATCGCGGCCGCTCATCGCGTCTCGCGTCGTCATCTCTACAAGCTCATGGCCGAGGAGGGGTACACCGTCTCGGGCTGGCTGCGGGAGCAGCGTCTCGCCCGTTGCCGGCGCGATCTCGGTGATCCGGCCCTGAGGCATCTGTCGGTAAGCGCCATCGGGGGGCGCTGGGGATTCCCGGACCCGGCTCACTTCAGCCATGCCTTCAAGGCCGTCTACGGCATGAGCCCCCGGGATGTTCGCTCGGGCCGGGCCCCGCATCCCCGGGAGGCCGGGCGCGGCTGAGGTTGCGCCCGGCGACGGCACCGGCCGGCATCGCGACATCGTGCACGACAACGCAAGAACCGTGCACCGGGCCGCAAGCCCGAACCGCTTCCAGGCCGCACGCTTCCGGTATGGAAGCCGCAAACAGCACTTACCACCACATCGTGGTGGGCGCCGGGTCCGCCGGCTGCGTCATCGCACGTCGGCTGGTGGACGCCGGCCGCAAGGTCCTGCTGATCGAGACCGGGGGACGTGACGACAACCCGGCCATCCACGACCCGGGACGTTCCTGGGAACTGTGGAACGCCCCCGAGGACTACGCCTACCTCACCGAACCCCAGCAACACGCGGACGGCACGCAGGTCTTCTGGCCGCGCGGCAAGGTCCTCGGCGGATCCAGTGCCCTCAACGGCATGATCTACGTCCGGGGCCACCGCTCCGACTACGACGACTGGGCCAAACGCCACGGGGCCACCGGCTGGTCGTACGACGAGGTCCTGCCGTACTTCAGACGCTCGGAGGACTTCGAGGACGGGCCCTCGCACTACCACGGGACGGGCGGCCCGCTGCCGGTCACCCGCAACCGCGACCCCCACCCGGTGACGAGCGCGTTCATCGAGGCGTGCGAGGAGTACGGGATCGCGCGCAACGACGACTGCAACGCCGAGGAGATCCTCGGTGTGCAGTTGCTGCACCGCACCATCCGTGACGGCAGGCGGGTCAGCGCCTGGACCGCCTTCGTGCAGCCCGTGCTGGACAACCCCCTGCTCACCGTGATGACGGGGTCGCCGGTCTCCCGGGTGATCGTCGAGTCAGGGCGCGCTCGCGGCGTCGAGGTGAGCGGGCGCGGCTCCGCAGGCTCCATCCGCTGCTCAGGTGACGTGATCCTCTCCGGCGGCACCATGGGCTCGGCCCAACTGCTGCTGCTCAGCGGGCTCGGCCCGGCCGACGAACTGCGCGCGCTCGGCATCGACGTAGCCGCCGACCTCCCCGGAGTGGGCGCCAACCTGCACGACCACGCGCTCGTCCCGGTGGTGTGGCGGTCGAGCCGTCCGCTGCCGCCGGGCACGGCGAACAAGCTGGAGGCGCACTACTTCGCCAAGACCGATCCGACGATGACGGCCCCCGACCTCCAGCCGCTGATGTCCCACGCGCCGATCCCCGTGGCCGGCTACGACATACCGGCCGAGGGGCACGGCTACACCGTTCTCGCGGGCACGATCCGTCCGCTCAGCCGCGGCCGGATGTGGCTGCGCTCCGCCGACCCCACCCAGCCGCCCGCGCTCGATCCGCAGTACTACGCCGACCCGTACGACCTCGCGGCCATGGTGACGGCGATCAAGCAGGTCCGTGAGATCGGCCGACAGCAGGCACTCGGCGACTGGCGTTCCTTCGAAATCGCTCCGGGCCCCGGCATCGTCACGAATGCCGAGATCGCCGCGTACGCCAAGAAGGCCCTGATGAGCTATCACCACCAGGTCGGGACCTGCCGTATGGGCACCGGTCCCGACGCGGTGGTCGACCCGTTGCTGCGCGTCCACGGCGTACTGGGCCTGCGCGTCGCCGACGCCTCGGTCATGCCGACCATCCCCTCGGGCAACACCCACGCACCCGCCGTCATGATCGGCGAGCGCTGCGCCGACTTCGTCCTCGAGAAGTCCTCATGAGCATGGCCCAGACCCTTTGCACCGGCGGCCAGTGGCAGGCAGAGCCGCCTCCGGCGCCGAGTTCGACACCCTGGACCCCGCGACCGGGCAGCCGCACGCACGCTGCTCCGAGGCGGCCGGTGCCTACGTCGACGCGGCGGTGGCCGCCGCCCGTTCGGCCTTGCACAGCGCGGAGTGGGGCGGCCCCTCCGGCCCGACGGGCCTCTGCTGCTGGCGCTCGTGCTCACCGGCGCGGCGCTGCTCGCCCGCGTCCTTCTTCTACCAGCCGACCGTCTTCACCGACGTCCGTGAGGACATGCGCATCGCCCGCGAGGAGATCTTCGGCCCGGTCCTCGCCGTGCTGAGGCGGCCGGCGCCCGTGAACCGCTCCGGCGTGGCGGCTGTGCAGTCGTCCCTATCGCGCCCGGACCATGCCGCGCTCCCATGCCCAGGCGGCGATCTCGACCCGGTTGCGGGCGTCGATCTTCTGCTGGATGTTGGCCAGGTGCGTCTTGACGGTGGACAGTGACAGCACGAGCTGGTCGCAGATCTCCTGGTTGGTGCGGCCCACCGCGACGAGCCGGGCCACGTCCAGTTCCCGTTCGGTCAGCGGGCTGGCGGCATCCGGCTCGGGCCGCGTGGAGGACAGTTCCTTCAGCAGCCGGACGGTGACGGCGGGCGAGACCAGCGCGTCGCCGCGGGCGGCGGCCCGCACCGCCTCGATCAGCAGGCTGGGCGGGGCGTCCTTGAGCAGGAAGCCGCAGGCCCCGTTGCGCAGCGCGGTGTGCACGTAGTCGTCCTGGTCGAACGTGGTGATCACAACGACCCGCATCGGTGCGTGGATTCCGGGGCCCGCCAGTGCCCGGGTGACGTCCAGGCCGTCCAGTTTGGGCATCCGGATGTCGACCAGACACACGTCCGGCCGCAGCCGGCGGGCGAGTTCCACGCAGGCGGCGCCGTCGGCGGCCTCACCGACCACCTCGATGCCGGGCTGGGCGCCGAGGATCAGCCGGAAGCCCATGCGGACGAGTTCCTGGTCGTCCGCGATCAGTACCCGGATCGCCGCGTCGTTCATGCCGGTGATCCTGTCACGGCGGCCAGCACCGGGAAGGCGGCGGTCACTCGCCAGCCGCCGTCGTCGGTGGGGTCGGCGCTCAGCGTGCCCTCCACGGCTTCGACGCGTTCACGCAGGCCGACCAGCCCGAAGCCGCCGCGTCCGCCGACCGGGGCAGCGTGGCGCGCGGCCGGTGCCGTGTTGTGCACCTCGACCCGCAGCCGGTGCCCGGCCACGTCGACCCGTACGGCGACCGCGGCGCCGGGCGCGTGCCGGCGCACGTTGGTCAGTGCCTCCTGCACCACGCGGTGCACGGACGTCTCCACCTCGGGGGCGAGCCGCACCTCGCGGGCCGCCGCCGCCACGTGCAACCGGGCGTCCTCTTCGTCTCCGGAGAACGCGGAGACCAAGCGGGCGAGCTCCGCCCACACCTCGCCGGGTCGCACGGCTGCGTGGTCGTCCTCGCGCAGGACCCGCACCAGACGGCGCATCGAGTCCAGTGCCTCTGACCCGGAGCGGGTGATGTTCTCCAGCAGCGGCCCGACCTGTTCCGGCGCGGTGTGCTGAAGAGCCAGCGCGGCATTGGCCTGAACGATGATGCCGGTGACGTGGTGGGCGACGAAGTCGTGCAGTTCGTGGGCGAGTTCCAGGCGCTGGCGCTGGCGCACGGCGGCGATGTCGCGGGCCCGGTGCTCCTTCATCAGCCGTACCCGCAAACCCCAGGCGAGAGCCAGGCCGACGCCGAGCGCCATCAGCAGTGACCCGCCGAGGGTGTTCTGGCTGTCGCTCTGGATGTCCGCCGGCAGCAAGCGCAGCGGGATCACGATGGCGGCCACGCTCAGTGCGGCCGACACGGCCGCCGCAGTCCTCGGGCCCGGCACTGCCCACACCGCGCGGGACAGCAGCACTAGGAGAGCGACGCTCTCCAGCGCCCCGAACGTACCGGCAATGTCCGGACCCGCCCACGTGGCGATCACGGCCGTGAGGACCAGCGAGCCGCCCGCGACGAGCACGGCACGTACCTGCACGTTCGGCCGACGGCCGGGCGACAGCAGCGCCGCGCATGCCAGAGGGCCGGACGCGATGGGCAGCCAACTCGTCCAGCGGTAGTCGGAGGCCCGACCGGCGAACAGGTCCAGCAGCCACACCAGGGAGAGGAAGATCCAGCCGGCGGCGATCAGCGCCCGGCGGCGCAGCGGAGTCTCGGAGTACACGCCCGGCAGGATACGGAAGCAGCGATTCCCGCGGACTCGGCCGAATGGCCGATGCCCGGCCGCCACAACCGGCCGTCCGGCCGAGCCCGCCGGAAACCGTGCGCCCCGATCGTGGACGGCATGCACCTGATGATCACCGTCCTTTCCGGGGAGACCGCCCGATGAACACCCCCTCCGCCGTCCTGACCGGCACCAGCCTGTTCAAGTCCTACGGCATGACCCGCGCCCTGGCAGGCGTCGACATCGACGTGGCGGCCGGCGAGTCACTGGCCGTCATGGGCCCGTCCGGCTCCGGCAAATCCACCCTGCTGCACTGCCTGGCGGGGATCGAACGGCCCGATTCCGGTGAAGTCCTGCTGGACGGCAAGAGGGTCGACCAGCTGGGCGAACCGGCCCGCAGCGAGCTGCGCCGCACCGCGTTCGGCTTCGTCTTCCAGTCCGGCCAACTGCTGCCGGAGCTGCCCGCCGACGAGAACGTGGCTCTGCCGCTGATGCTCGGCGGCACGGTGCGCCGGGAGGCCGTCGAGCAGGCCCGGCAGTGGTTCGGGCCGCTGGGTTTGCAGGGTCTGGAGGACCGGCGTCCCGGGCAGCTGTCCGGGGGCCAGGCGCAGCGGGTCGCCATCGCCCGGGCCCTGGTCGGCCGTCCGAAAGTGATCTTCGCGGACGAACCGACCGGCGCGCTGGACCAGGCCACCGGCATGGACGTGATCCACCTGCTGGTGGAGGTCAGCCGCAGCCAGGGCGCCGCCCTGGTCGTCGTCACCCACGACGCGGACGTGGCCCGCTGGTGCGACCGCACGGTGCAGGTCCGCGACGGCCGGCTGGCCGGAGGCCAGGCCGAGACGGAGACCGGCGCGGAGGCGAAGGCGGGGTACCGGCGATGAGGGCTCTGGACCGCACCACGTGGGCGCTGACCTGGCGGCTCACCCGAGCCGGTGGCGGCACCGGCCTGCTCGCCACCGGGCTCGCGGTCGCGGCGGCGGCCGTGTCCACCACACTGCTGCTGCTGTGCGTAGCTATGAACCTGGGCTTCCAGCACCGCTCGGACCGCACCGACTGGCGAAACCCGGTGGAGTCCTCCCGTCCGGTGGCCGTCGAGGCGGTCGGCACGACGTTCACCCGGGGAGTGCCTGTCAACGTCGTGGACGTCGCCCGGCTGCCCGGACGCACCGCTCCCGCCCCGCCCGGCCTCGACCGCTTCCCCGCCCCGGGTGAACTGTGGGTCTCCCCGGCGCTCGGCGCCCTGCTCGACCGGCTGCCCGCCGACCGCCACCCGGTCCCCGGCACGCCCAGCGGAACGCTGGGCCGCGCGGCACTGGCCCACCCCGGCGAACTCGTCGCGGTGATCGGACACCGCCCCACCGACCCGGCCGTCACCGCCGAGCGCGCGCCCGATCCGCGCCGGGCCGGCGACATCGCCTCCCCCACCCGCGTCGCATCCTTCACCGGCGCGCCCCTCACGGACGGCACGGGCAGGATGTACGAGTTCCTGGCCCGGGTCGCCACCGTCCTCGTCATCGTTCCGCTGCTGGTGCTGGCGGCCTCCGCTGCGCGGCTGTCGGTCTCCCGCCGCGACCAGCGGCTCGCCGCACTACGCCTGATCGGCGCCACGCCGGGCCGTATCGCCGGGCTGACGGCTGCCGAAGCGCTGCTGACCGGAACGGCAGGGGCGCTGTTCGGCGCCGTGGGATACGCCGTGCTGCTGCCGGCGGCGGCAAGCCTGCCACTCGCGGGCGGCGCCTGGTACACGGCCGACCTGTGGATCGGCGCGGCGCCGCTGCTGGCGGTGACGGCCGGAGTGATCGCGCTGGTCGTCATCAGCGCGCTCGCCGGACTGCGTCAGGTGGTCGTCGGCCCGCTGGGTGTGGCACGCCGTTCGCGCAGCCGGGGAGCGGGCGCCGTACGAGCGGTGGTCTTCGTGGCCGTCGTCGCCGGGTACGGCTGGATCACCAAGAAGTACGGCAGCGACGACTCCATGGCGCTGTTCGTGTTCGCCGCGGTCTTCCTGGCGCTGGCCGTGATCGGGCCCTGGGTGGTCCGGCTGCTCGGCAGGATCGTCACCGCTCTGGCCAAGCGGCCGGCGACGCTGCTGGCCGGGCGCAGGCTGCTGGACGATCCGAAGGCCGCCTGGCGGATCGTCTCCGGGCTCACCCTGGCCGGTTTCGTCGCCGGGTTCTTCGCCCTGCTCACCCTGGACACCACAACCCCGTGGGGAGGACGGCCCGACCAGCTCGCCATCGCCGTCCAGGACAACAAGGTGACGCAGGTGCGGACGCGGGCCGAACAACGTCTGCGTGCCGCCGGGGTGACCGCGGTGGTCGGGGTGGACGACGGCTTCGTGGCCCAGGGCCCCTACGACAGCCGCCAGGTCACCGCCACCGTGTCCGGCGGCCCGGCCGAGCTGGATCGAGCCCGCACCGCGCTGACCGGCCTGACACCCGACCAGTACCCGGTCACCACCACCGACGTGAACTGGTCCGAGGCACGGTTCACCCGGGACTTCACCAGCATCACCCGGGTGGTGCTCGTGGTGACGTTCATGGTCGCCATCACCTCGGCCGGGATCACGGCGGCCGCCGCCGTCCTGGACCGCCGCCGCACCTACGGCCTGCTGTACCTGGCCGGGACCCCGTTGCGGGTCCTGGACGCCGCCCGGAACCGGGAGACGCTGATCCCGGTCACGGTGCTGGCGGGCGGGGCTGTCGCGACGGGGCTGCTGTGCGGGGGATCGCTGACGCTGGCCGGCGGCGACTCGTCGTTCGACGCACGCGGCCTGATCGTTCTCGCGGCGTGCTGCGCCGCGGGGGTCGCCGGGATCCTGGCAGCCGACGGGCTGAGCCGTCCTCTGCTGCGGGCGGTCACCCGGCAGGCGGGGGCCCGGGGAGAGTGAGCGTTGCCGGGGGCTCTCGTCGGGGACCGTGGAGAGCGATCCGCGGTCCGCCCGGTCCAGGCTTGTGCTCCTCACGGCGGCCCGGCCTGCGGCTGTCCGCCCGCCGTGGTTTGGCTGTGGGTTTGACGTCGACAGGTGCCAGGATCGGTTCGGCACCTGTCGAAGGCACACAAGTCGGTGGACACGGCCTCGCCTGATCCGACGGCGGTCATCGCCCTCAGGCTCAGGTGAGCCGTTCGACCTGGTGGTGGATGCGCTCCACGTGGTGCTCGGATTCCGGTTTCATCAACACGCTGCGGAGGACGCGCGCACTGTCGGCGTCCGCGGTGATTTCGGGGTGGCGTGCGGTGAACGCCTCGCGGTCGGCTCTCAGGGTGCTCAGGAACACAGGGTCGGGGCTCGTCATGCCGTCCGTGAGGATGCGGGCGGAGGCCGTGTCGATGCCGTTCAGGGTGGCGGGGTCGACAAGGGGGAAGTAGCTGACGATGTCCAGTTCCGGCTGTTGGTAGAGCTCCAGGTGGTCGGAGGTGGTGATCAGTTGTGCCCACTTCAATGCGGCACGGCGGCCCGCCGCCAGCACCCGGCCCAGGCCGTCGGTGGTGGGCGGGAGGAGCTGGAAGGTGAGCCACAGGGCGGCGGCCGAGGCGCCGGCGCGTGAGCATTCCAGGCTGATCTCGCCGAGGTGGAGCTCGGTGGAGGTGAAGTAGGTGTAGGGCGAATCGTGGAGGTAGAAGCGCCCCACCTCGGGGTCGCGGAAGATGACGGCTCCGCAGCCGTAGGGCTGGAGCCCGTGTTTGTGTGGGTCGACGACGACCGAGTCGCAGAGGGCGATCGCCTGCCAGGGCTCGGGCGCGAGTCCTTCGGGCCTGTCGACGCCGGCCAGCACGGTGAAGAAGCCGCCGTAGGCGGCGTCGACGTGGAGGCGGACGCCGTAACGCTCCTTGAGGAGCAGGGCCTCGTGGATCGGGTCGACGGCCCCCAGCCCGGTGGTTCCGGCGGTCAGCACGACCGTGCCCACCCGGCCGCCCCGCAGCAGGTCTTCCAGCGCGTCGAGGTCCATACGTCCCCGGTTGTCCGTGGGGACCGCGTGTCCCTCCATCCCCAGCACACGGCACATGCGGCCGTGGGTGTAATGGGCGTCCTCGCTGTACGCGACCCCTCGACCGGGATGTAGCTCGCGGGCGACGAAGAGGGCTTCGAGGTTGGCGATGGTGCCGCTGGTGGTGAGGTGGCCGAGGTGGGTGTCGTAGCCGAACATGGCGGCCAGCTGAGCGACGGCCTCGCGTTCCATCCGGGCCGTGGCGGGGCCGCCGTCCAGGGCGTGATTGTTGGGGTTGATCAGCATGGCGGTGAGGTAGCCGACCACCGCGGTGGGGTGCGGGGGTTTGAGCATCTGCCCCGCGTAGTTCGGGTGGAAAAAGGGGTAGTTGTCCCGCAGCCTCCCGGTGAAGTCCTCGAAGGCTGTGGCGAAGAGGTCGTCGTCGACCTGGAGTGACGGGTGCGGCTGGTAGGGGCCGAACGTGTCGGCCCAGTCCTGTATCGCGTTGGTGGCACGGCCGAGCCAGTGCTGCAGGTTCATGGGTGTCCCTATCTCCGATGGGGCCGCGGGCCGGATTGGCGTCCACCATAGGATTTCGTTGAGCAGTCAGCAATTGACTGCTCAGTAATTGAGACGTCAGTAGGTGATAGGGCAGTAAAGTGGTGAGCCCAGGACCGCCAAGGATGGGAGGACATGTCCAGGTGAATGCCACGACCAGGCGGGACGACCAGACCGCCCGTGCCGCCAACAGCCGGATCGTTCACGACTTCGGGCTGCTGATCAAAGCTGCGACCCGCCTGGAGCGGCGGATCGACACCGCCCTGCGACGTGAGTGCGGGATCAGTCACACGATGCTGGAGGTACTCATCAGGTTGTGCCGCGAACCGGGCGAGGAGGTCTCCCAGCGCCGGCTTGCCGACGACCTCACCCTCACCAGCAGTGGCACCACCCGGCTGATCGACCGCATGGAAGAAGCCGGCCTGGTCCGCCGCGTCCCGTCACCGGAGGACCGCAGAAGCGTGCTGGTGGAACCGACTGATCACGGCCGTACCGTGTTCCTTCAGGCCGCGACCGTTCACTCCCAGGTTGTCGAGCGGTACTTCGTCACGCCCGTGGCCCGCGAGGACTACGCCCGGCTGACCGGCGCGCTGAGCGACATCAACGAGGCGCTGCGCGACGCCGCCGACTGAATCGGAATGCCCAGGTACCGCATGCAGACCGCCGGACCGCCGCGGTCCCGCGCCAGCAGGGCCACGGCGCAAAGACCTTCAACGTGATGTGCATCATGCTGCGGGTGGAGGTCTCGGGCTGCCCTGCCGACCATGAGTGGACCGCCCCCACCGCCCGTCGCCCCGCGGACGTTTCAGGGCCCGGCCGTCACGCTCGTTCGTGCCGGACCAGCCATGCGGTCCGCGTGCGGTGGCCTTGCGCTCGCTGCCCGGGGAGAGGCCGGCGCCTGCGCCCGGGAGCCGACAGCGTCAAGGAGTGGAAGGGCCGGGGAGTTCCGCTGCCGCCGATTCCGGAGACCCCCACGGTTCCTCCAGGGCGGCCCGAAGTGCGGTGACGGTATCCGTACCGACGCGCCCGGCGAGCGTGGCTTCGAGCCCGGCCAGTAGCTGCATCGTCTCCGCGCGGCGCCGGACACCGGCCGCGGTGAGGAGCACGAGCTTCGACCGGGCAGACCGTGGATCGCTCTCGACGGTGACCACGCCCGCGGCGACAAGTTCATGGACCCACTGGTGCGCAGTCGGGGCGCTGACGCCCAGGCGCCGGGCCAGCTCGGCGATGCTCGCTCCCTCTGACGGGAGCTGACTGAGCAGGGTCACGTGTGCCGCACTGATGGCCGACCCGTCTCCCTGCGCCTCGAACGCAGTGGTCAGGGCGGCTCGGAACCAGTTGTGTGCGCGCCACAGCAGCCGGATGAGCGGCTCGGGTTCAGGCGAGGGGTCGGGCATGCGGTTCTGCTTTCGCGGTGGGGCGGCGGTCGTCGGTGTGCGGTCTGCCGATCGTAAGCCGGTCAGAACTGGCGCCCAACATCATCGGGGCTTCCGAGACCTTCATCCATTAGGTAGCCTATGATTAGGTTACCTAATGTTGGGCGGGATTGATCCCCGGCCCGACCCCATGTCCCAGAAAGGCGTGACGATGACGTCAGGATCGTCTGGATCCTCCCTCGCCGCGGGCACCTCGCGGCGGCGTCTGATGGCCGCCGCCGACCGCCCGGGGCGCGGCATGAAAGTGATCGCGGTCGAAGAGGCGTTCTCCACTCCGGAGTTGATCCCGTGGCCGGGCGAAGCCCGGATGCCTCCCGGCTGGGGGCAGGAGTGGGGGCGCCGGCTCGCCGACTTCACGGAGTTGCGGCTGGCGGACATGGACGAGCACGGGGTGGACATGCAGGTCCTGTCGCTCACCTCACCCGGCGTGGAGGCCATCGAGGACCCCTCCGAGGCCGTGGCCACGGCCCGCCGGGTCAACGACCGCCTGGCCGACGTGGTAGCCGCTCACCCGACACGGTTCGCCGGCTTCGCCGCCCTGCCGTTGCAGGACCCGAAGGCCGCGGTGGTCGAGCTGCGCCGGGCGGTGGAGCAACTGGGCCTCAAGGGGGTCCTGCACAACGACCACGTTCAGGGCCACTACCTCGACGAGCCGCAGTTCCGGCCGGTGTGGGCCGAGCTTGAACGGCTCGGTGTGACGCTCTACCTCCATCCCGCGCTCTTCCCCGCCGATCAGTGGCGGGTGTTCCAGGGGCATCCAGCGCTCAGCGGGCCGTCATGGGGATGGACAGCGCAGGTCGGCGCCCACGCACTTCGCCTGATCTACGGCGGAGTGTTCGACGAGTTCCCCGGGGCCTCGGTGACGCTGGGACACATGGGAGAACTGCTGCCCTTCCAGCTGGCCCGGCTCGACAGCCGCTACCATCAGGCCGACCCCAAGAGCAGGCCACGACACCTGCCCTCCCACTACCTGCGGCACAACCTCTACGCGACCACCAGCGGCGTCTTCTCCCACGCGGCCCTCCTCGGAGCCGTCCAGGCCATCGGCGCCGAGCGGCTACTGTTCGCCGTCGACTACCCCTACGAATCAACCGCCGAAGCAGTCGAGTTCCTCCGCACAGCGCCGTTCTCCCGCGCCGACCTCCAACACATCGCACACCGCAACGCGGCCCACCTGCTGAACCTCTGATCACAACAGCAGCAGGTGAGGAGTGAGGCTGGGCGCGACTTCCGACAGGCGGGGCCCGGCCCACCACGCCGACAGCAAGAACGAATTCTCCGCGCCCTGGGAAGACAGGCTCACGCCATGGCAGACGCACTCCTGACCGACACCACCACGGGAACCGTTCACGGACGCGCACTCCCGGGCGGAGGTCGACTCTTCGCCGGTATCCCCTTCGCCGCACCCCCGGTGGGCGAGCTGAGGTTCCGCCCGCCCCAGCCGCCCCGACCGTGGCAGGGTGTCCGCCAGGCCGACACCTTCGCACCGGCGCCCGCTCAAGGCGCCTCTTCCCTGGTGCCGGGGGCGAGTCAGAAGTCGTCCTTCCCCACCTTCCCCACGGCGGAGATCCGGGAGACATCCGAGGACTGCCTGTATCTCAACGTCTGGACACCCACGACGAAGGCCGAGGACGCTCTCCGCCCCGTCATCATCTGGATCTACGGCGGCGGATACGACGCCGGCTCCGCCGCACCCCCCTACAGCGACGGGGCTGCTCTCGCCCGGCAGACCGGCGCGGTCGTCGTCACCGCCAACTACCGCCTGGGAGCACTCGGTTTCCTGCACCTGGCCGACCTCGGCAGCCAGTGGGCCGGGTCCACCAATCTCGCCCTGCAGGACCAGATGGCCGCCCTGCGCTGGGTAGGGGACAACATCGCCTCCTTCGGCGGTGACCCCGGCAACATCACCGTGGCGGGGCAGTCCGCCGGTGCCTTCTCCATCGGAGCCCTGCTGGCCGCCCCCGCGGCCGCCGGCCTCTTCCACAAGGCGATCCTCCAGAGCGGCAGCACGTCCCGGATCTTCGACCGGGCCACCGCCACCACCATGGCCGAGGATCTGATCACCGCACTCCGCCTCGACAGCCCCGAGGACCTGCTCACCGTCACGTGCCGGCGGATCCTGGACGCGCAGAGCACCGTCGTCACCGGCGACATCGGGCAGCGCAACCTGCCCGGCGGCCGGTCCTGGGGTGCCGTACTCGACGGCAGCGTGCTGCCCATCGCGCCGCAGCAGGCCGTCGCCGACGGCGCCGCCGCCGACATCCCCCTGCTCGTCGGCGCCACCCGCGACGAAGCCCGCGTCTTCCAGATGATCGGCGGCGACTCCTTTCGCCCCGAGGACGAAACAGCCCTGCACACCGAAATGCGGCGCGCCGGTGTCACAGAGCCGGAGAAGCTCCTCAACGCCTACCGCCGCCGCATCGCCGACCCCCAGGATCTGTCAGCCCTGCGCTGTGCCTTCCTCACCGACGCCCTCTACCGGATCCCGGCCACGCGTCTGGCCCGGGCCCAGGCAGGGGCGGGAGGCCGTGCCTACCACTACCTTCTCGTCGACGAACCGTGCGGACCGGCCATGGGTGCCTTCCACGGCGCCGACCTGCTCCACGTCTTCGACAAACTGTCCGACGTCGGCGCCGACACCCCAGAACACCGCACCGCCCGGGACACCCTCGTCGGCGCCTGGGCCGCCTTCGCCGCCACCGGCTCCCCGGGCTGGCCGCCGTATGCCCCGGAAGCCGCGGGCAACTCCCGGGCCATCGGCGGCTCCCCCGCCGAAGCCGACCGCATGACCGCCGAACCCCCGGCCGACGACGTCACCGCCCTCCACTAGCGAGAACCTGCCTTTCGAGACCGACCACATCGTCACCGTCACCGACGACTGATGCCCCCGCCAGCCGCAGCAGTTGCCGTTCGGGATCGGTCACGGTGACCGATCCCGAACGCTGGCACAAGGCTCCCCTTTCCGAGCCACGGCCGTCTGATCCGTTGCTCCGTCACAGAGGCAGAGGAACCAGCACGAAGGCCGTGGTCGTGAGTCTGGCATCAAGGCGTCCTGCGGGATGCGTTCGCGGAAGTGTCACGCGGTGGCGCACATGGCCTCCGCAGCACCCGCTCCCCCAACCAGCACGAGGTTGGTGGCGTGCTGATTCGGTGCCGGCCGACCTGCGTCGCAGCGCGCTCCGTTGATGGCGAGGGGGGGATAACCCCACCCCGATGAGGGCCAACGCCATACGGATCGCCAGAGCAGAGCGAAGTGGATCTCTGGACACTGTGCCTTCGTCCTCCTGACCTGCCAGACGGGCCGATGAGCCTGCCCGCCTGGCAGGGGCAACGCGAGCGCCCATGCACACGTGCGTGCGCCCTCCCACAGACAGGCACCGCCGGGCGTCGGTCAGCGCAGGTACGCGGCCAGGGGCAGGCGCTGCTCCCGGATGCTCTGGAGCACCAGCCCGCCCATCTGGGTCGCGCCGTACTGCGAGAAGTGGGTGTTGTCCGTGACGCCGTCGACGGAGGAGCGCAGGAAGAGCTGCGCGGAGGCGGACGGACCGAGGGACTCCACCAGCGCCTTGCTCTTGGCGGTCAGGTCGATCACCGGCACGTTCTGCGCCGCGCCGAGTGAGCGCATCTCGGCGGGCAGGTTCACGCCCACGCCGTTGACATGCAGCGCCGTTGCCGTGAGCCGGTTGCCGTTGAACTGCCGGCGGACGGGCGGGGTCACCAGGACCGGGACGCCGCCCTTCGCACGGACCTGCGTGATCATGGACGTGAGGTTGCTCCGGAAGGCGGACGCGCTGGTCTGCTTGTCGTTGTGGCCGAACTGGATGAAGACCGCGTCGTTCGCCCTGACCTTCGACAGCAGGGCGGGGAAGAGCGCCGAGTTGCTGCGGAAGCTACCCGAACTCTCCCCGGAATCGGCGTAGTTGGCGACGGCCGCGCCGGGACGCACCGCAGTCGTGATCATCTGGCCCCACCCGGCGTACGGGGCGATCAGCTGGTCGCACACGGTCGAGTCACCGGCCAGGTAGGCGACCATCGGTTGGGTCGCCGGTTTCACGGAGACGGCCGACACCTGTGGGTTGGTCCCCGCGAACCGGATGTCCAGACCGGGGTTTCCGGTGCCGCCCTGGCCGGTCGGCTGCCCCTCGGGCTGCCGCACGTTGACCGTGAACGAGTACGTGGCTACGGCACCGGCCGCCGTCTTCGTCGCCGGAAGCATCAGCCGCCGGGCCTCCACCCACATCTCGGTCTGCCCGGCGGAGGCGCCGCCACCGATGGAGACCGTCACGTCATAGTTGCCAGGTGAGACCGCGTAGTGACACTTGACCGGCGCCGTGCCGGAACAACCGGCCGGCAGAGCCTTCGCGGCGGCATCGGCCTGCGCCGCGCCGGCGCCGACCAGCATGGCAAGGGTCAGCAGGCCCGCTGCGCCCAGCCGGGCCCCATGCCCTCCGTTGCGCGCTAATGCCATGCTCATTCCAATCACCAATCCCATCTTTGACCGAGTCGATACCGGGTTGAGGTCGACGGCCCGTCACTCAGGCCTGGTTGAAGCCGTTCATGATGACGGTGGGCAGCTGCGTGGAAGAGTCCCAGACACCCATGTGGTTGTAGCCGGTGAACGGAGACATGCACTCCGGCTCCTGTTGGAAGATGCCCTGCCCGCCATTGGTCTTCAGCGCCTTGGTGTAGGCGACCAGCACTGCTTGGGTGGAGGAGGCCCTGTTCACCCGACCGCCGAACTCGCTCTGCAGGAACGGCTTGCCGTAGGCGGCGGAGATCTTCCGCATGTTCGCCACGATGCCGGGGGCGACGTCGGCGCTGCCGTAGGAGGCACCCAGCTGATGTCGACGCCTTTGCCGAAGCCCGCGGCGGCGTTGGCCGACGTCTCGAGTTCGGCGAGCGTGGTGGCGGAGCCGCTCATACTGAGGGCGCCGTAACCAGCGCACCCGCCCGCGCCAGCAGCGTCCGGCGCGGAAGCCGCCGAAGGGAACGTCCGCTGGATCGCGCATCAGGGCCTCCTGGCAGGTTGCCCGTGTCGGCATCCGCTGTGGTGCGGCTGGAACAGCGAAGCACCCGTCGTGGAGCCGGCGACCGAGTGCCTCGCTGTCCGCGTGCGTGCATGAGTCACGGGAGGGCCGCCCCGCACGCCACCGAGTGCCGTGATCATGACAATCTCTCCGTCTGACGATCCTCACGTGCCGGAACGTCACGCCGGGCCTGTGGAGCGGTTGCTCCTCAGCGCAGGACGGATTCCCACCTGGTGTTGGACCCGGCCGCGTCGGCAGGGAGGCGGTCCCGTGCGGCGGTGTCGCCGTACATGCTCCAGCGGGCCCAGTCGACAACGGTCCTCGGGAAGCGCTGGTCGCTCCAGAAGCTGGTGTGGCTGCCGCCGACGAAGGTGAGGAACGCCTTGGGCCAGGTGATCTCGTTGTACGCCTGCCGGGCCGAGCTGTACCCCGTGGTCGAGTCCCGGTCGCCGTGGACGAACAGGACCTTGGCGGAGACCGAGCTGGACGGGTTGCCCATGTCCACGCAGGACTGGGGGTTGGCGGAGATGATCCGGCGGTCGGGCCAGGAGGTCAGCAGACCGTGGGTGATCATGCCGCCCAGGGAGTGGCCCGACACGCCAACACCGATCCCTGTGTTGATGTGCCCGGCCAGCGGACCGCTCGCGTTGAGCGCGAGGGTGTTGGTGATGATCTGCGAGACGTCCTTGGAGGAGTTGCCGTTGTTGACGTCGCTGAAGTTGTGGTTGAAGTGCGGGGCCGGGACGACGAAGCCCGCCGAGGTCAGGGCCCGGATGATGAACAGGGAGTTCTGCGGGCTGCTTCCGTAGCCGTGGGTGAAGTTGTAGACGGGGAAGACACCCCCGGCGACCGGGGCGTTCGTCACCGGGTTGCCGCCGGGGGTGCCGGTGGCGGGGTAGTAGACGTAGGTGGTGCACCGGCGGCTGCCGCGAGTCCAGTCATAGCGGCGCACGCCGACCGCGAACGGCGTGGTCGGTGCGCTCTGCGGCCTGGCGATGGCGCCTGCCTGCCCGGTACCGAGCAGGGACAGGCCCATGCCCGCCGCTCCGGCAGCGCTCATGCTGAGGAATGTCCGTCGTTGCATGGACACGGGATGGCTCCTTCGGTGGGGGATGGGTGGAGCGTTTGGCGTTCCCCGTCGTGCCTCGGACCGCGTGCCAGGTGGAGTGCGGAACACCACCCGCAGCGCGGCGCGACCGGGAGGCGATGGAGGCTATGAGGTGGTCAAGTCGTGTTCGCCGTGGTCGGGCACGACGTCGATGACCGCCGTGACCGGTCCTGTGCGGGTCGTCCCGGTGACTGTCACCTCACCCGGCCTGTCGGTAGCCCCGGGTGGCAACGGCTGCCAGCGGACGGGGACACGGGTGATCGTGTTGTTGCCGGTGGTGAGCATGCGGAGGGAGGAGGGCAGCTTCGGGGCGGCTCCCACCATGGTGCTGGTGTAGACGGTGTCCTGGAGGATGTGCTTGGCGCGGCTGGCGTTGAAGACGTTGATGGAGGCGTGCGGCTCCCATGTGTTCGCCAGTCCGGGTACGGCCCGGAACATCGGCTGGTAGCCGGCCGGCTCCCACACCAGCACCCCTGAACCTCGGTTGTCGACCACGTCGTTGGCGGCCTGGAACACCCTCCGGATGGCGTCCGCCTGGCCCTGAATCGTTCGCGGGAAGGGTGAGTTGGGCAGCGGCGAGCCCTCGCCGCCCGAGGCGGGGTAGGCGGTTTCGGCGATGTCGATCTCGTAGCCGGGATGGGTGGTGGCCATGGTGTTCAGGTTGCGGTCCAGCGCCTCGGGTGTGCCGTGCCACTCGGGGTAGTACGAGATGGCCAGCACATCAGGGTTCTGGCCCTTGGCCTTCACCCGGGTGAGGAACTGGTGCCAGAACTCCATGGTCTTGGCGAGCTTGTCCTTGTCGACGATCACGTGTATCTCGACCTTGGATTTCGGTGAGGCGTCGCGGACGGCCTTGATCCCGGCTGCGGCCAGGGTGGTGAACCGGTCCCACGCCTGGTCGTAGAGCTGTTGCTCCGCCGGGTCGGTCGACCGCCAGTACTTCCACAGCAGGCCACCGCCGGGCTTGGACTGGTAGACATCGGCCTGGTCGACGAAGTACGGCGGATTCGTCGTGCCGATCTGGGCCGCCTCGCTGCCGTACATGAACCCATTGATGATCTCGTTGCCGACGGCCACCTTCTCCGGCGTGGTGCCCTGCCGGATCAACCGCTTCAGATAGTCGGCGGTGAAGTCGTACACGGCCTTGGACAGGTCCGCGAACTCCAGCTCGGCCCAGGCGCGTGGTTTGGGCTGCTTGCTCGGGTCCGCCCATGAGTCCGCGTAGTGGAAGTCGATCCCCAGGCCCATGCCCCGCTGCTTGATCCGCTTGGCTGAGACCAGTGAGCGCTCCGGACCCTGGCGCGGTATCGGCGTCGGTTGACCGGTGCTCTCGCTGCGCGGCTCGTTGAATATCCGCAGCCGGGTGTGCTGCATGCCGCGGTCCTTGGCCACGTCGAGCAGGTGGGGCCCGGCGCCGCGGTCCTGGGCCAGGGGGTCGACCCAGTACTGCTGGTCCTGGACGTCGTCCATCCAGGACAGATCGGCGCCGAGGGTGAGGTCGTCGCGCAGGTAGTTGAAGACCTGGAGCTCGCTGACACCGGCCTGGGCACGGTCCTGCCCACCTGTGAACATCAGCCGGACGAAGCGCGTTGCCGGGCGGGTGAACAGGTGCACTTCCCCTCGCGACACGGCTCGGTTGTGGGACCTGTCGGCGATGGTCTTCCACCGGCGACCGTCGGAGGATGTCTCGACGACGTACCGGTGGGCCACGCCGCGGTCCGGGAACATCACCTTGACCTTACGCAGGTTGTCGTAGGTTCCACCGAGGTCGACGGTGAGCCACTGCCGGGCGCCGGAACGACCGGGCTGCCAGGACGTCGTCGGGTCTCCGTCGATGGCCAGTGCGGCGTTCGACGAGCCGTCGCCGGCTGTCGCCGAGGCCCATTCCTTGGCAGCGATATTGCTTTCGATCGGCTTGATGTCCGCGGTTCCGAAGGTCGCATGGGCCGGCGCGGGCACCATGAGTAACGTCGCGGACACCATGGTGACCAACGTCGTCGTGCCCGCGATGACACGGGGCAGACGCTTGCTGCTCATGTCCTTCTCCTGACGGTGTGACGTACTTGCGGCGGGTGCTGCTTGCCACGCGGTCGGCCGTCGTTCTCCATGGCACTGGACGTGACCCTGTGCGCTCTGCCGGTCGAAGAGACCGGCAGAGCATGGGATGTCAGCCAGTGGCGGGACCGACATCGAGGTAATCGACGTTGGGCAGTCCGGCTGCCGTGGTCGGATCCAACCGGATGGTGTTGCTGCCGGCGTTCAGCGGGACGGTCACGGTCTTGGTCGACCACGTCGTCCACGCACCGGTGGACTCGAACGAAACGGTCCCCACCGTGGATCCGTTGACGATCAGGTTCGCCGGCCTCGCACCGCTACCGGAGCCATTGGCGAACCGGATCCCCAGCGTTGCCGTACCAGCGGCCTGCGGGGTCACCGTGAACTGCGCGAAGGCCCCCGCAGCGGCAGTGCCGTTGCAGAACCCGCTACCGGAAAAGCCCGCTTGGTTCGAGTCGATCGTGCCCTGGCACTGGGCCGGCGCGGTCTCCGCCTCGTACCGCTGTCCTGATGGCGCGTCGGTGGAGGTCTTGACCAGTGAGAGCTGGTCGACGATGACGCCGCCCGAACCCGACGCCCGCACGGTGACGGTGGCGGCCCCGCCCGGCAGCGCGATGCCGGTGAGCTCGCGCTTGGCCCAGCCGCTCGACGACGGGATGGCGAGGGTGCGTTGGCTGCCGTTGGCGCCGGTGATCACGACCTGTCCGGCGCTACCCCGAGCGTGCAGGGACAGGGTGTACGTGCCCGCGGGTACCGACGCGATCCGCTGCTCGACGCCGCCGCTGTTGCTCACCTGGAGGGCGAAGCGAGACCCGTTCACACCACCGTTGACGTTGGTCACCGAACCGCCGAGGTTCCGCCATCCCCGCACACTGGAGACGATGATGCGGTCAGCCTGGATGTCCGGGTTGAGGATGTAGTTGTTCGCCGGCCCGACACGCCACTCGCCGGTCGTGACGTTGAACTGCCACTGGCTCACCGAGTGGAACTGGGGCCTCGCGCCGGTCTTGGTGATCGGCACCCACTG
Organism: Streptomyces sp. NPDC016851; assembly: GCF_055562795.1. Taxonomy (NCBI): domain Bacteria; kingdom Bacillati; phylum Actinomycetota; class Actinomycetes; order Kitasatosporales; family Streptomycetaceae; genus Streptomyces; species Streptomyces sp. NPDC016851. Next base: position 204,778 of record NZ_JBVHEP010000011.1, on the reverse strand, counting down.
GTTGTACCCGATGCCGTTCCAGGCGAAGTCGGCCCAGCGGTCGCCGGCGTAGATCACCGTGTTCTGCTTGGTGCCCTTGACCGTCACGAAGAACCCGGTCTGGGTCACGTGGCTGTAGTCCATCTCGGTGCCGGCAAGGACGTACTCGCTGCTGTACGAGCCCTGAACGTTGCTGCTGGTCGACTCGTTGACGTAGTTGACCGAGGTGTTCCAGCCGTGCAGGTCCGACGCCGCGTGGTAGTACTTGCCGTCGAGCTTGAACATGGCGTTGCCCTCGCGGCCGTCGCCGCGGCGGATCTCCACGCCTGGCTCGATCCGCAGCGAGTCGGACTCCCGGAACTTGGCCACGAAGCCGCGCGACCGTCCTTCGCGGTTGGAGAAGATCAGGTAGTCCTTGCCGTTGTCGTCGGTGAAGACGGTCTGATCCCCGGTTCCGGTCGTGGGCGAGTTGGTGATCTGGGTCTGGAAGTAGCCGTAGTCGAAGGTGTCGGTGGGTGAGTCGCCCTGCAGCAGCAGCACGCCGTGCCCGCCCCTGCCCGTGTGCCACATCTGCACGGCGAGCACGTACTTGCCGGTGTTCTCGTTGTACGAGACGCCGAGCCGCCCGACCCAGCCCGCACCACCCAGGTTGGCGCCGCTGCCCACGCCGGTGGAGCGCGTCGCGACCCGGTTCTCGAACTTCCAGTTCACCAGGTCCTTGGACGAGTACACGGGGATCGAGACGAAGCTGACGTTGCCGTCGTACTTCCTCGTCGGATTGGCCCGGTAGAGCTCGGCGCCGGTGTAGTGCACGCCGTACCAGTAATAGGTGTCGCCGAACTTGAAGACCCCACCGCCCTGCGAATAGATGGGGTTGCCGCTGGTGTCGTTCCAGAAGGTGTTGTTCGTGATGGTCTGGAACGTGCCTTCGTCGGCGGCCTCCAGGCCGGCGGCGGAAGTCATCAGCGCCGTCTTCGCGGCGGCGACCTCCGACGTGCCGGCCGACGTGTCGTCGGCGACATCGGCCGCGGCGGTCAACGCCTTGGCGAAGGGCTTCCAGGAGTCAGCTGTGTACTTCGTCGGAGTGCGCGTCTGATAGTCGGACACCAGGTACTCGAGGCCACGATCCACCGCCGGTCCAGCAGTGGCACCCTGGTCTTGGAGTTCCCTTGCCTGCGTTGCTTGGGTCTGCGTCGCGGGTGCCTCCGCCGCAGCGGTGCTCGCCGAGAGCGGTGCCGCTAACGCCACGGACAGCAGTGCTGCGGCGGCCAACTTCCAGTACTTCGACACCACGCGCGATCTTTTCCTCACGATGTCACCTTCCGTCGTTCTCATAGGCGCCGAGGTCCGGCGCGCTTCCGCTGAAGGGCAGTCCCACGTCGGTGCCCTTGTCGATGAGGGCACTGTTCGCCGCGGGACGGAGGTGGGGCAGTACGGGCAGGCTCCCGTCGGTCTGGCGGGGCGCGTCCCAGCCGGACGTCGACACGCTCCGGAACTGGGAGTCCGACAGGGGGACACCGAGGTTCCAGGAGTTGTACGCGGCGTTCGTGCCGGTCATGTACGACGTCGGCGTTCCGGTGTAGGCGATGTTGTTGCGCAGGTTGCCCCGGCCGACGGCGGCGCCGCTCGGGTCGACGCCACGCATGTTGAAGTTGGGGTGGTTTCCGTAGCCGGTGTTGTTGAAGAAGTCGTTGGCCACCGGGTGGTGGTTGGCGTAGAAGCCGGCCGCCTTGTTGAGGAACGCCACCGAGGAGCGGATGGTGTGCTTCGGTGCATTGGCTTCGTAGTCGCCCCCGTAGCCGCCCGACTTGAAGCCGGCTCCGTTACCGGAGGGCGTCGTCGTCCCCGGCACGTACCCGTTGCGCCAGGCCCACGAGTTCTCGATGAGCACGGGCGAGTAGGTGGAGATGAGGTCGAACCCGTCATCGGCGTTCCACCACGCGCGGCACCCCCGGAACACGTTCGCGGCGCGGCCGGCCGGCGTGTAATGCGCACCGAACCCGTCGGCGTTCTCGCCGGGCCCGTCATTGCTGCGCAGGTCGTAGTTGTCATGCGAGTCCGAGTTGAGGACGAGGTTGCCGCCCCCGCCGTTGATGAACAGGCCGGTGCCCATGTGGTGGTGGGTGTTGATCTGCTCGAAGACGCCGTTGCTGCCGGAGATCCAGATGCCCCAGGACTCGGCGTTCCGGTTGTTGTTCTGCGGAACGCCCTTGACTTCGAGTCCTTTGAGGTGGATCCAGCTGCCGGTGACGTTGAAGCCCTTGATACGGCAGTTGTCCGTCATCCGTGAGAAGTCGAAGACCGGCCTCTCGCCCGGGTGGGCCCAGTACCGGATCGGGTTGCCCGAACTGCCGCTCTTGTTCAGGGTGATCGCGTCGACTCTGGCGGACTGGCTGGAGCAGGCGCTGTTCGCTCGGGTGTAGGCGTAGGTGCCGCCCCGGAGATAAACCGTGTCGCCCGCCTTGGCGACGGACTGCGCACGGGCGATCGATGCCCACGGAGCGGCCTGCGTACCCGCTGCGCCGTCATTCCCGTTCGGGGCGACGTAGTAGGTGTTTCCGGCCGCCGCGGCGCTCGCGGACGCCGAGCCGGGGGCCATGACGACGGAACTCGTCGTGACCACCGAGAGCAGGAGGGCAGGGGTGACGAACTTCGCGGTTCTCACAGTGTCATCTCCCGAGTCAGGTGATTTCCCGTGCAGCGGCAAGGCTCATGCCTGCCTGAAGTGCTCAGCGCAGGTGCGGAAACTGCTTTTCGAAGGGCGGGACCACGCGCGTGCTTCTTCAGAACTTCATGGAGCCGGCGGCCAGGTTGGCGATGAAGTGGCGCGAGCCGATCAGGAAGACCCCGATCAGCGGGATCACCGACATGAGCGCTCCGGCGATGACCATCGACTGGTCGGTGGTGTAGACGCCGTTCAGCTGCTGCACGGCCACCTGCAGCGTCACCTTGCCCGGGTCGGTCATCACGATCAGTGGCCACAGGTAGTCGTTCCAGATGTGGAAGAAGGTGAAGATCCCCAGGAACGCCAGCCCCGGACGGAGCACCGGCAGCCCCACCGTCCACCACTGGCGGAAGAACCTGGCCCCGTCCACCCTCGACGCCTGGATCAGCTCGTCGGCGATCGCCCCCTGCGCGTACTGGCGCATCCAGAAGATCCCGAACGCGTTGGCCGCACCCGGAATGATCAGCGCCTTGAGCGAGCCGGCCCAGCCGAGCCAGGCCAGGGTGACGAACTGCGGCACCAGTGCCAGCTGCATCGGGATCATGAAGGTGGCCAGCACGATCCAGAACAGCACCCTCCGCCCGGGGAATTCGTACTTGGCGAAGGCGAAGGCGGCCAGCGAGTCGAAGAGCAGCACCAGGAACGTCACGGCTGTGGCGGCCACGACGGTGATGCCCATCGCCCCCCAGAAGTCGATCCCGTCGAACACCTTGTTCATGTTCTCCCACAGGTGAGGGCCGGGGAGCAGGGCGGGCGGGTAGGCGAAGATGTCCCCGGTGGTGTTCGAGGCCATCACGAACATCCAGTAGAACGGGAAGACCGTGATCAGCACGCCCAGCAGGAGCACGGCGTGGCCCACGATCGTCCGCGACCCGGCGGAGGTCTCAGCGCGCACGGGACTTCCCCTTCCGCTTTCCGGTGCCGATCGCGTCCTCGTCGCGACCGGCGATCAGCCGCCAGTTGATGACGGAGAACACCGCGATCAGGAGGAACAGCGCCCAGCCGACGGCCGCGCCGTAGCCGAACCGGTTGAAGATGAACGCCTGCTGGTACAGGTAGAGCACGATGGTGGTGGCCTCGCCGCCGGGCCCGCCGACGTTCCCGTTGTCGTCCACCGGGAACAGCACCTGCGGCTCGGTGAACAGTTGCAGCCCGCCGATGGTGGAGGTGACGGCGACGAACAGGATCACCGGGCGGAGCATCGGGAGGGTGATCCGGAAGAAGGTCTGGCGGTTGCCGGCGCCGTCGACCTTGGCCGCCTCGAACACGTCGCTGGAGATGGCCTGCAGGCCGGCGAGGCAGATGATGGCGTTGTAGCCGACCCACCGCCAGGTGGTGATCGCCGCCACGGAGACCTTCATCGCCCACGGGTCGGACAGCCAGCCGACCTCGCCGGCGTGGATCGCCCGCAGCGCGCTGTTGAGCAGCCCGGAGCTGTCGCTGAAGACCGAGCCGAGCACCAGGGTCATCGCCACGATCGAGGTGATGTTCGGGACGAAGTAGGCGACCCGGTAGAACGCCTTGAACCGCACGGCGGTGTGCAGCGCGTAGGCGATGACCAGCGCCAGAAAGATCATCGGGACGGTGGACAGCAGCCAGATGATCAGGGTGTTGCCGATCGACTGCCAGAAGTCGGGGTCGGACACCAGGTACGCGTAGTTCTCCCAGCCGATCGACCGCATCTCTCCGATGCCGTCCCACGACATGAACGACAGGTAGACGGAGAAGCCGACCGGGAAGACACCGAAGACGGCGAAGAGGATGAAGAACGGGGAGACCGCCGCGTACATCGGCCAGTAACGGCGCCAGCCGGGCAGCGGCCTGGACCCGTCCGGCGGTGGCTTGGCGGCGTTCCCGCGCGGCTTGACGGCCTTCCCACCCAGGGAATCGGCGAGGCCCATTCAGATCGCCCCCTCGCGGGTGAGTTCGCGCTCGACGGTGGCCTGGGCGTCCCTCCATGCCGTGTCGACGTTCTTGCCGGACTCGACGTTGGCGAGCTCGGCGGCGAAGACGGGATCGATCACCCGGTCGTACGGGCTCCTGTAGACGGTCCTGACCTGCCGCGCGGAGGGGCCGAACACCTCGATGGTGCGCTGCCCGCCGTAGAAGGGCCGGGGTTCACGCATCTCCGGCCTCGTGAAGGAGCGCGGGGAGGACGGGAACAGCGACATCTCCGTGAACGCCTTGACCTGGTTCTCCGGAGACTGCAGCCAGGTGATGAACTTGTAGGCCGCCTCGGGGTTCTTGGAGTACTTGGTGATCGCCAGGAACGAGCCGCCGACATTGCCCGCGCCACCGGGCGGGTCGGCCACCCGCCACTTGCCCTCGGTCTTCGGTGCGGCGGACTCCGGAAAGGCCAGGCCCCACCACACCGCGCCGATACCCACCGGCTGCCGACCGCTGGTGATCACGCCGTACAAGTCGGTGGAGCCCTCCGGGGCGCCGGCCGACAGGCCGTCACTGCCGATCCGGTAGGCCAGTTCGAACGCCTCGCGCAGCTCGTCCCGGTCGCCGATGTACCGGCCGTCCTCGGTCATGAACTTATTGGCCAGCTGGCCGAGCCGGATGCTCCAGACGTGGCGGATGTTGGGGCAGATCACCGCGCGCTCCCGGGACTTCTGCAGCTCCTTGCCCAGGGCGATGAAGCCTTCCCAGTCCGGGGCCCGGGCGGCCAGCTCCTTCGGGTCGGTGGTGATCCCGGCTTCCTGAAACAGGTCGGTGCGGTAGAACAGCCCGGTGGGGCCGGTGTCCATGGGGAACGCGATCATCCGGCCCTCGGGCGTGATGCACTCGTTCCACTTCCAGTCCAGGTACCGGCTCTTCAGCTCGGCCGCCCCGAAGTCGTTCAGGTCGACGAACCCGTCCTGGTTGGGGAAGTAGGTGGCCACGTCCGAGTTGATGCCGATGATGTCCGGCACCAGCGACTTGCCGGCGAGCACGGTACGCACCTTGGTGTTGAAATGGCCGCCGATGTTGGTGCGGCTGATTCTGAAGCCCTCGGCCCCGGGAATGCCCCTCGTCTCTGCCCGGGCGACCAGCTCGTCGCTCACCGACCGGTCCCAGGTCCACAGCGTGATCTCGTCCGAGTCGCCGAGTGAGCGCTGCGACCCGCAGCCGGCCGTCCAGGACCCTCCGGCGGCCGCTCCGGCGCCCAGCGCCAGAAGCCGTCTTCGTGACACTGCCATGGGCGTGTGCACCACCTTCCGAGCGAGCGGCCCACCCCCTGATCGCTCCGGCGGTGACCGAACAGACATCGCGAACCGTTGCGCTGGTTGAACGGGGGTGGGCTGTCTTGAGGAGGCTCGGCATTGCCGCCGACACACCGCACACAGCGCTGCCCACGAGCGGCGGTGTGGACCTCATGGCTCACGGGACGAAGCGGCTGCTGCGCAGCTCCGGACCCGTCGCCGGGCCCCTGGCCCTGCTATGCGCCAGACGGAAGGCTCTGGCCGGCGGCACGGCTGCCGACGCCGCTCATGATGGCGTTGATGATGCCCTGCTGGGTCACCGTGAGGGAGCGCCGGTTGAAGAGTCCGAACCCGTACCGATCGGTTGTGCCATTGTCCCAGTAGACGGGGGCCGCCCCGTATTTCTTGGCGGTGGCCGCGACAGCCCGCGCGAAGTCCGCGCGATACCTGTTGTTCGACGAATCGAACGACGACTTGTCGATCGCGCCGTACTCGCCGAGCACTACCGGATACCCCTTCGTGACGAAGGTGTCATGCATCTTTTTGAGCTGGGAATCCAGGTAGTCCTCCTGGCCCCAGGTCGACGTTCTCGATGGATTGGTCGCCGCTCGCCCCCACTGCGTGATGGTGCCGCTTTCCTCTCCGGCGAAGTCCCACGGGCTGTAGTGATGAACGGAGATCATGATGCGCCGCTCGTTGGCGGGAATGGAGGGGGATCGATACTGGTCGGACGGAAGCGTGAAGCCGTAGTTCCCCGCGGTGTAATCGATGTTCGTGTTCCAGCCGGGAACGAGAAGCCACCTTGAGCTGTTGTTTCCGCCGGTCTTTCGCACGGTGTCGACGAAGATCTGGTTGTAGCTGTTGATGTTCGAGTAGCACGGTTGGGTCGGGTTGCCGTATTGCCCGTCAAACTCCTCGTTCATGGACTCCAGGATCAGGCGATGGTCGTAGTTCTTGAACCTGTTCGCGATTTGCTGCCAAGCCTTCTGATACTTGGCCTTGATCGTCGCTTGGGAGGGTGAGTCGCAGATAAGCCAGGAGCCGTTGATGGTCTTGTATCCGTCGCCGTGCATGTTGATCATCACATGCAGGCCCCTGTTGTAGGCGTAGTTGACGACTTCCTGGATTCGGTTCAGCCAGGAGGGATTTATCGTGTAATTCGGGCCGGGTCCTATGCTTCCCAGGTACGAGACCGGGATCCGGATCGTCTTGAAACCTGCCGCCCTCACTTTGTCGATGAGGGCTTGCGTGACGGCCGGCTGGCCCCATGCCGTTTCGCTGGGGTATCCGTTGGTGGTGGCTTCGAGTTGGTTCCCCAGATTCCATCCCGCGCCCATGTCGGCCACGATCTGCGAAGCGCTCGACTGTGCCACGGTGTCGGCCGATGCCTGATGTGCCGCGCCGTACACGGATGCGGCAACCGTCAAAAGGACGGCAAGGGAAACGGCTCTGATCTTCCCTGCTAGTGAAACCATGAGCTTTCCTCTCTTCCAGCCTTGAGGGTGTCTCCCTCAAGTGCACCTGTCTGCCTGAATGCGAGCGGCTGGAGCCGCACCGGGAGTTCGGGGATGTCGTTCCCGCCTCCGGCCTGGGAACGTACACAGTGAATTGCGCCACCCACGGCTTGCCTCGCAGTGATCCGAGAAGTGGTCGGAGCTGCGAAGGGCCCGCGCTGCGCACGGGTCCGGGCGCCGTGCGTGGTTGATCCTCAGCTCAGGGCCGATTCCCAGGTGGTGGTGCTGGAGGTGGTGCCGGAGCGAAGGAGGTCGCGGGCCGCGGTGTCGCCGTACAGACTCCACCGCGTCCAGTCCACGAAGGTGATGATGGTGCGGGAGTCGCCTAAGTTGTTGCTGTGGTCGGCACCGCGGAAGGTGAGGAACGCCTTGGCGGCGGGCAGTTCCCGAAACGCCTCACGAGTGGAATAGATCGGGGGGCACGCTGGGGCGGAGCTCCGGCCGTCGCAGTGGCTATTGCTTGTCCCGTGCCGAGCAGGTACATGCCTACGCCCGTGGCTCCGGCTGCGCTCAGGGGCAGGAAGCAACGCCGTTGCATGGTCATGAAGACTCCTGGTGTGGGGTGAGCGGAGTGCTGCTCGATCAGGCGCCGGGAAGGGGCATCGGTGATGCTGCGGCGGTGACGCTGACCGAGGTGGTGGGGAGTAACCGTGGGGGGGCGGTCAGGTGGGCGTTGTGCGCACGGTGGAGGACGTACCGGCCTTGCCCGTGGCAGCGACCGTGGTGGCGATCGATGTGGCGTGGTCTTGCGAGCAGAGACACGGCGAGCCGGTGAACACCGCCCGACCGGTGACTCGATCATGGCGAAAGCCCTTCGCAACCCTCTGCCCGCCCATCTGATGGGGGATGGGAATTCCGCGGAAGCGTCGCAGAGGTGCCTCTCCTTCCACTCGTCGTGCGCCGGCGCTTCTGGGAGCGTTCCCATGGGGACTTGCAACAGTCAGAGTCCCGATCGGGTGCCTATCTGTCAATCATCGGAACCCAACTCTGTTGCCTTCGACGCGCATTCGACAGATCGCAGGGCGGGAAGCGCTGTGTGGTGTCTCCGAGGCCCGCCCGGTCCCGCTCGCGGCGGTCCGTCGTCAGCCGTGGCCCATGCCCGCACTCATGCCGGCGATCGTATGGGCCCTGATGTCGAGATGCGGCCCCTCCGCGCATCGGGTCACCACAGCGCGGACATGGTCCTGGGCCGGCTGGAGGAGACCGTCGTACACCGCGACGCAGACTTCCCGCGCCCGTGACCGGGGCCAGCCGGGCGGCAGCAGCCCGATGGGGAGCAACGGGTCCAGGATGGGGAAGTGCCGGTAGGCATGCATGACCTCGGTCCGGGCGCGCACCGCGTCGGCACCGGTGACGTCGTCGGCGCTGATGTGTGGCAGCAAGCCGCTCCAACGGCTGATGAAAGCCTGGTAGTGCTCGGCGATGCCGGGCAGGTCCCAGGCCTGGACCGGGTTGCGGTCAGCCTCCGTGTCCAGATCCTCCTGCCGCGCGCGGAACACGGTCACCGCTCCCCGCGCCAAGTCGGCCACCTCGATCCGCCCCTTGGGGGTCAGGGGGTGCGGCGATACCCAGAGCGCGTCGTACAGCGGCGCGAATCCGCGCCAACGCAGCGCGGTGCGCAACGCGCGCCGCCGCGTGCTCTCCTGCTCCGGGACGGAGAAGGCGATCAGTGTCCACTGTCCGTCCCATGAGTCGGGTTGGGTGGTGAAGGTGGCGATCGAGCTGGCACCGCTCCACAGGTCGACGGCGGCCTGCGACGTCAGTCGGTAGGAGCTGTACCGCCCTTGCCGACTGCTCTCCAGCACCCCTCGGCGCATCAGCCTGCTGATCGTCGTACGGGCGGCGCCCGCGCTCACCTGGAACTCGCCGAGCAATGCCACGATCGCCGCCGACGGCAACCAGGCCCGAACGGGGAACGTGTAGTCGGCGATCAAAGTCACCGCGAGTCCCTGCGGCGAGACGCCGCTCTGCCAGCCGGGCGACCGCACGGGTCCCGCGGCGCCGTCACCCTCGTCGGAGAAGATCTCCTCGAGGTGGGACAGGTTCGGCAAGGTCGGCTCCGACGCGGTGGACACGGTCGGCACCACTTTAACGGTTGTGAAATCGCAGGGTGGAGCCCTGGCGCGACTGCTCCACCCTGACGGGACCTGCGGGCACCGGTGAAACGTCCAGGCAGTGCCAGGTGTGCCAGGCCGGTGTACTTGGAGGGCAGTCGGTAGGGGCGGTACAGCTCGTACCGGCTGACGCGGGAGGCCGCTGTCGATCTGTGGAGCGCCGCCAGCTCGATCGCCACGTTCGCCACGCAGCCCGACTCATGGGACGGATGGTGGGCCCTGGTTGCCTTCTCCGTGCCGGAACAGGAGAGCACGCGACGGCGTGCGTTGCGCACCGCGCTGCGGTGGCGCGGGTTCGCGCCGTTGTGCGACGCGGTGTGGACTTCGCCGCACCCCGCTCACCCCCAAGGGGCATGCCGAACCGGCCGACTTGGCGCTGGGGGCGGTGAGCGTGTTCCGCGCGCGACAGGTGGATCTGGAGACGGAGGCCAACCGCAACCCGATCGAGGCGTGGGACCTGCCCGGCATCACCGGCCAGTACGCGATCTTCATCCGGCGGTGGAGCGGCCTGCTGCCCCGTATCAGCGCTGGTGGGATCACCGGTGCCGCGGCGGTGCGCGCCTGTACCGAGGTGATGAACACTTATCGCCATTTCCCAGTGCTGGACCTACTGCTGCCCATCGACCTGCTGCCGGCTGACCGGCCTCGGCCCCAGGCGAGGGAAGTGTGCGTCGCGGTGTACGACGGTCTGGCCCACCCGGCCCAGGAACACGTCCGATCGGTGGCGGCCCGGTCCGCGGACGGTCCGCACGTCGGCATCAGTGCCCACACGATTGCCGGCATGAGTGCTGGTATCCGTCACAGCCGTGGCTGACGGCCGGCCGGTCTGCCCCTGAGTTCGAAGGGATTTGCGTCGCATCGATTGACAGATGAGAGTCCGGTAGTGACTCTTTTTGTTATTCGAAGTGGGTGTGGGAGCGTTCACAGTCATGGCCCCGTAGAGGGCAGATCGCATGCATCGCTCCCCGCCTCATCGGGTTCTTGTACCTCCGCATCAGTGGTGACAGGAGGCACGTCATGCGTGAGTCACGGCCGGTCGGCGTTCGGCGGGCGCCACCACACCGTGCGTGTTCAGCGGAAGCCGCACCATCACCCCGTTACCCCACTTGACGCTTCCTCACCAGTGAAGCGACCGGGCCGCGACACCCGCATCTTCCCCCACGAGCAACCCCCCACTCCCACAGGAGTTCATCCATGAGCATGCAACGGCGCACCTTCCTGGCCCTGAGCGCGGCCGGAGCAGCGGGCGTGGGCGCATCCCTGTTCGGCACCGGGCAGGCAGGCGCCCTCGTCAGGCCGCTGGACACGGCGCCGACCACGCCGTTCGCGGTCGGCGTGCGCCGGTACAACTGGACCCGCGGCAGCCGCCCGTGCACCACCTACGTCTACTACCCGGCCACCGGCACCGCCGGCGGCAACCCGGTGACGGACGCCCCGGTCGCGGGCGGGGTCTTCCCCGTCTACAACTTCACCCACGGCTACGGAAGCAGCCCGCAGAACTCCCTGTTCATCATCCGGGCCCTGGCCTCGGCGGGCTTCGTCGTCCCCGCCCCGCACTTCAACCACAACTTCAGCGACGTCAACAACGGCAACACCTCCAAGGACGTCTCCCAGATCCTCACCAACACCCTCGCGCTCAACGCGAACGGTCCGCTGGCCGGGCACATCAACACAGGGACCGGTGTTGGCGTGTCGGGCCACTCCCTGGGCGGCATGATCACCCACGGTCTGCTGACCTCCTGGCCCGACCGCCGGATCATCTCCGCCAACCCCCAGTCCTGCGTGGACATGGGCAACCCGTCCAGCTCGGTCTCCGCCAAGGTCCTGTTCGTCCACGGCGACCGGGACTCGACCACGAGCTACAGCTCGGCCCGGCAGGCGTACAACGAGATCACCTGGCCCAAGGCGTTCCTCACCTTCGTCGGCGGCAGCCACACCAGCTTCTGGAGCGACCAGCGCTTCCCGAGGACCGTCGTCGACTGGGCCCGCTGGACCATGTACGGCGACACCGCCGCACGGGACCGCCTCCCCGCCGACGCGGCCGGGTCCAACACCAGGTGGGAAGCCCAGCTGGGCGACTCGCCCGGTGGCCCGGGCCTCTACACCCTGGTGGCCCAGCACAGTGGCAAGGCCGCCGAGATCAACGGGGCCTCCACCGCCGCCGGGGCACAGCTCGTCCAGCGGACCACCAACAGTCGCCCCAACCAGCAGTTCGAGTTCGTCGACGCCGGTAACGGCCACGTCCGCGTCAAGGCACTGCACAGCGGCCTGTTCCTCCAGCCCACGGGCACCGCGACCGGCGCGGACGTCGTCCAACAGGCCGACACCGGCGCCACCGGGCAGCAGTGGCGCGTGGTCGACCACGGCGGTGGCGTGATCAGCCTCGTCAACCGGGAGTCCGGCCTGGCGATGGATGTCTGGGAATACTCGACCGCCGACGGCGCCCGCATCTCCCAGTACACCTACAGCGGCAACCCCAACCAGCGCTTCACCCGCCGCCGCGTCTGACCGGGACCTGTCGGGGCACCGCTCTGGCAACAGGGCGGACGGTGCCCCGACATGGCGGCGGCAATCGCCAACCTGTCGCTGGCCACGGCCTACCGGTACTTCCCGTCGGTCGAGCTCGCCCGCCTCCCCGACGTGGGTATCCGTCACCGCGGTGGGAGGGCAGGGCCGGAGCGCGGCAGCGTCTTCGCCCTCGCCGGGCCAATCCATCCTCAAGTCGGCGGACCGGAGACCGTGGGCCGCCCTGCCTCCACGGCTTCGGCGACCCGGGCCGTCGTCTCCCGCAGCCACATGTGCGCCGCGTCGTGCATGTGGACCGGATGCCACCACAAGGCCTGCTGGATCGGCACGGCGTCATAGGGCGGTTCCATGATGCGGACGTGTGCGAGTCCGTTCAGCTCGTCTGCGAGACGCCTCTGCAGGAGAGCTACACGGCGGGTGCGCGCGACCAGGAGTGGCATCAGCTGGAAGCTGTCGACGGAGACCGCCACGCGCGGCTCGATGCCGAGCGTGGCGATCTGGCGGGCGGCGGGGGCGTCGTAGGCTCGTTGGTACGTCACCCATGGCAGTCGGGCCAGGTCGTCAAGGGTGAGCTGCTCGCCGACCTCGGGGTTGTCGTCGGCGACGAGGAAGACCCAGCTGTCCTGGTAGAGCTCGACCGTGGGGAAGCCTCGAATGATGCCGTGGGGCAGCAGCAGCCCGTCCACGGTGCTGAGCAGCGACCCGGTGCTGTCGATGATTTCGTTCGGCACCTGTTTGAACCGGAGCCGGATGCCTGGTGCCTCGGCTTGGACGGTGCGGGCGAGTTCGGTGCCGAAGACGGCAACCGCATAGTCCGAGGCGATCAGCGTGAACTCATGTTCCTCGCGGGAGGGGTCGAATTCGGCCTGAGTGGCGAAGACTCGCTCCAGCAGGTCGCACGCGGTGGTGGTTCGGTCGAGGAGGGCCTGCCCGAGGGCGGTCAGTTCGTACCCTCCGCCCACCCGGGCGAGGAGGTCGTCGTCGAAGTGGCGGCGCAGCCGGGCCAGGGCCGCGCTCATCGCGGGTTGACTGAGCCCGATGCGCTGGCCGGCCCTGGTGACGTTGCGCTCCTGCAGGAGGGCGCGCAGGGCAACGACGAGGTTGAGGTCCAGGCTGGCCAAGTTCACGAAGCATCCCAATTCCGGAGCCAGCACCATCGGTATTCGCCGGCTGGATTCTCATATACAGGAAATCGATTTCCCTGATTGCAATCTACGGGGCCAGATTAGTGGCACCGCAATCGGGAGGAAATCTCCGTGACATCCGCAGCCACGTCGGCACCCATCACCCCCTTCTCCGGACCGTTCGCCATCGGCACCCTCTCGGCACGGGGCGGGACCAGGTTCCCGAGCCTCGTGACGCCGGACGGCCGAGCGCTCGATCTGCGCACGGCACTGGACGAACCCGCGTTGACCACGCTCGCGCTCCTGGAGCGCTGGGACGAGGAGCTGCCGCGGCTGCACACCCTCGCCGGGGACCCGACGCGCGACTGGCGGCCGCTGGCGGAGATGACGGTGCACGCGCCCGTCGAGCCGCGGCAGATCTTCCAGTCCGGCGCCAACTACCGGCAGCACGTAATCGACTTGGCGGTCGCACACCGCGCCCCGGACGCCCCGGGCACCGTCGAGGAGGCCCGCGCCGAGGTCGCGGCGGTCATGGACAAGCGGGCCGCCGAGGACCTCCCGTACGTCTTCATCGGCCTGCCGACCACGATCAGCGGTCCCTACGACGACGTGGTGCTGCCCGCTTGGGCCGAGAAGCCCGACTGGGAGCTGGAGGTGGCCGCGGTGATCTCCCGCCCCGCCTACCGGGTCACCGTGGAGGAGGCGCTGGAGTACGTCGCGGGCTACACCATCGCCAACGACCTGACCGACCGCGCGACCGTCTTCCGCCGGGACATGCCCCCGATCGGCACCGACTGGCTGCGCAGCAAGAACGCCCCCGGTTTCACCCCGCTCGGCCCGTGGATCGTCCCGGCCGGCTCCATCGCCGACCCGTCCGACCTGCAGGTCACCCTGAAGCTCAACGGCGAGACCATGCAGGACGAGTCCACCAAGGACATGATCTTCGACGTCGCACGGCTGGTCTCGTACATTTCCCAGACCGCGCGACTGCTCCCCGGCGACCTGGTCCTCACCGGCAGCCCGGCCGGCAACGGCATCCACTGGGGCCGGTTGCTGCGCGACGGCGACGTGATGGACGGCTCGGTCACCGGGCTCGGCGCCCAGCGCACCCGCTGTGTCGCGGAGGAGGCCCGATGAGCGCCGGTCGTATCGACCGTACAGATCCCGAGGCGGCGATCGCCGAGGCCGCCAAGGCGTACTCGAACTGGGGCCGCTGGGGCGAGGACGACGTGCTCGGCACGCTCAATTTCCTCGACGAGGCCAAGCGCCGTGAGGGCGCGGCCCTGATCCGCGACGGCGTCAGCTTCTCCTTGTCACAGGCCTTCGACATGGACGGCCCGCAGAAGGGCTGGCGGCGGCGTACGAACCCGGTGCACACGATGCTCGCCACCGGCACCGACGCCGCCCTGGGCGGCCAGGGCTTTCCGCACGGTTTCGGTGGCGCCGACGACGTAATCGCCATGCCCCTGCAGTGTTCCACCCAATGGGACGGGCTCGGGCACATCTTCGATCACGGCAAGGCGTGGAACGGCCGCCCGGCGGAGAAGGTCGTCACCTCCGAAGGCGACCTGGTCACCGGCATCGAGCACATGGCTTCGCACGTGGCCGGGCGGGGCGTCCTCCTCGACGTGGGCCTGGTCATCGGCCAGGACGGCGAACTGCCCGACGGCTTCGCCATCACCGAGGAGCACCTGACCGCGACCGCCGAGGCGCACGGCGTGACCGTCGGTCGTGGCGACCTGGTCCTCGTGCGCACCGGGCGGCTGGTGCGCGCCCGTCACGAAGGCTGGGGCGACTACGCGGGCGGACCGGCGCCGGGGCTGAGCTTCAGTACGGCCGGCTGGCTGCACCGGAGCGAGATCGCCGGGATCGCCACCGACACCTGGGGCTTCGAGGTGCGGCCCAACGAGTTCGACCACGCCTTCCAGCCGCTGCACCAGGTCGCCATCCCTCACATCGGTCTGCTCATCGGTGAGATGTGGGACCTCGACGCCCTCGCCGCACATTGCGCCGCCGACGGCCGGTACGAGTTCTGGCTCACCGCCGCGCCGCTGCCCATCACCGGTTCCGTGGGCTCACCGGTGAATCCCATCGCCGTCAAGTAACGCCCTGGACTGCCGGGCGGGCCGCGCCCGGACGGCAACGCCACCCTCGCCCGCCCGGCCCGCAACACCCCCTCTGTCGCTCGAAGTCGCGCGGCACCATCTCAGGGAGAACCCATGAACGACCCCCGTCCCCGCACCGTTCTCGTCATAGGCGGCGGCGCGTCCGGCAACGCCGTGACCGTGCTGCTGCGGCGGGCGGGCATCGCCGTGGAACTGATCGAGGCCAAGCCCGACTGGAACGTGCTCGGCTCCGGCATCACCCTCCAGGGCAACGCGCTGCGCGTGCTGCGCGAAGTGGGGGTATGGGACGAGGTCCGGGAGAGCGGCTACGCCGTCGACGTCGTCGGCCTGGCCGCGCCCGACGGGACCGTGTTCCACGTCCAGCAGGACATCCGCACCGGTGGGGACGACCTGCCCCCGATCTTCGGCATGCAGCGGCCCCGGCTCCAGGAGATTCTGTGTGAGGCCGTCCTCGAGAGCGGCGCGACGGTACGCCTCGGCACCACCGCCGAGGAACTGGTCCAGGACGCGTCCGGCGTCACCGCCCGGTTCAGCGACGGCACCGAGGGCCGCTACGACCTTGTCATCGCCGCCGACGGCGTCGGCTCCCGCACGCGCACGATGATCGGCATCAGCGACAAGCCCGAACCGACCGGCATGGCCATCTGGCGCGTCCCGGTGCCCCGCCCCGAGAGCGTGCAGCGCATGGGCCTGTCCTACGGCGGACCGTGCTACATCGCCGGCTACTGCCCCACCAGCAAGAACACCATCTACGCCTACCTCGTCGAGGCCAACCGCGACCGCGCCTCCATCGACCCGGCCTCGTACGCGGACGAGATGCGGCGGCTGGCCGCGCCCTATGGGGGCCCATGGCCGGAGATCGCCGCGAGCATCACCGACCCCGCCAAGGTCAACTACACCTGGTTCGACCGGCTGCTCGTCGAGGGCTCCTGGCACCGCGGACGGGTCGTCCTGATCGGTGACGCGGCCCACGTCTGCCCCCCCACGCTCGCCCAGGGCGCGGCCATGTCGCTGGAGGACGCCTCCGTACTGGCCCAGATGCTGGGCGAGGAGCAGGACTGGAGCTCCCTCGACACCCTGCTGACCGGCTTCTACGAACGTCGGATCGACCGTGTCCGCATGGTGGTCGAAGCATCCGTGCAACTCGGTCAGTGGCAGCTGGACGGCGTCCGTGACGCCGACGCACCCGGTCTGATGGGCCGCACGATGTCCGCCCTGAAGGAGACCCCGTGAACCCCGTGAGTCCCCAGAAAAGCACACCCACGGTCGATGTCCACGCGCACGTCCTGCTCCCTCAGGTCGAAGACGCCGTCGCCGGACACCCCGGGCTGGCCGCGGCCCGCGACCTCGACGCCCGCCGCAACGGCCCCGAGGCCATCGCCGTCAGCGGCCCGATGTTCCGGGACCGCTTCCCGAGGCTGACCGACGTCAAAGCCCGGCTCGCCGCGATGGACGCCTCCGGGATCGACGTCCAGTTGGTCTCGCCCTCTCCCTCGCACTACCACTACTGGGCCGACGAGGACCTGGCCCGTACCGTGTGGGAACTGGCCAACGAGGGCACCGCCGCACACGTCGCCCAGGCCCCGCAGCGGCTGCACGGCCTCGGTCTTGTCCCGCTCCAGCACCCGGGCCTCGCCGTCGAAGCCCTCGATCACGCCCTCGGCCTGGGCCTGCGCGGTGTTGAGATCTCCAGCCACGCACCGGGACGCGAACTGTCGGACCCCGCGTACGAACCGTTCTGGACACGGGCCGAGGAAACCGGCGCCATCCTCTTCCTGCACCCCTTCGGTTGCACGCTCGACGAGCGCCTCAACCGGTGGTACCTGTCCAACACCGTCGGCCAGCCCACCGAGAACGCCGTCGCCCTGTCCCATCTGATCTTCTCCGGAGTCCTGGACAGGCACCCGGGGTTGCACATCGTCGCCGCCCACGGAGGCGGCTATCTGCCCACCCACATCGGCCGCTCCGACCACGCCTGGCTCGCCCGCACCGACACCCGCGGCTGCGCGCACCCGCCCAGCAGCTACCTCAAGCAGCTGTACTTCGACTCCCTCGTCCACGACCCGGACGTCCTTCGCGAGCTGATCCGGGTGGCCGGCCCCGACCGGGTACTGCTCGGCTCCGACTTCCCCTTCGACATGGGCACCGACGACCCGCTCGGTGCTCTGCGCGATGTCACGGACCTGCCCGACCCCCACTTCCACGCCGTACGCGGCGGCAACGCGGCAGCGCTGCTGCGTCTCACCTGAGGAGCCCGACATGACCAACCGCCTGCTCACCCACCTGCGGCACGTCGACCTGGCCGTGCCGGACTACGACAAGCAGCTCGACTTCTACGCCGGCGTCTGGGGCCTGACCAAGGTCGCCGAGGACTCCGGCATCTCCTTCCTGGCCGCCGAGGGCTCCCCCGAGCAGTACATCGTCCGGCTCCGCAAGGCCGAGGAGAAGCGCCTCGACCTCATCTCCTACGGCGCGGCGAACCCCGCCGACGTGGACACACTCGCCGAGCAACTCCTCGCGGGTGGAGTGCAGTTGATCTCCCAGCCAGGCAAGGTCGACACCCCCGGCGGCGGCTACGGCTTCCGCTTCTTCGACATCGACGGCCGCACCATCGAGGTCTCGGCCGACGTCGAGGCGCGCCGGCACCGTCGTATCGAGGAGAAGGAGTCCATCCCGGTCCGTCTCTCGCACGTCGTCCTGAACTCCCCCAATATCAACGCCACCCGCGCCTGGTACGAGCAGCACCTCGACTTCCGGCTGTCCGACACGATGGCCCTGCCCCACATGGGCGAGGTCATGCACTTCATGCGGATCAGCAACCAGCACCACTCCATGGCCATCGCCAGCGGTCCGCACACCTCCCTGCAGCACCTCTCCTTCGAGATGCGCGGCATCGACGAGTACATGCGCGGCTCCGGCCGCGTGATGCGCTCCGGCGCCCGCAAGATCTGGGGCCCCGGGCGGCACATGGCGGGCGACAACACCTTCACGTACTTCCTCGACCCGCACGGCAACACCGTGGAGTACACCACCGAGCTCGAAAAGCTGGACGAGGACACCTGGCACCCGCACATCTACGACCTGACGAAGCCCGAGAACGCCGACCAGTGGGGCACGTCCAACCCGATGAACGAGATGGTCGCCAAGGAAATGCTCAACGACGTCGACCGCGGCGTCTTCGTCGCTCCGCCGGTCTGACCCCATGACACCGGGGGCCCGGCGCACTCCCCCGCCCTGCCATGGCGCCGAGCCCCCGGCCTGCGTCAACCCACCCAGCTCCCAAGGACTGCCATGCGCTTCGCCACGTACGAACAGCACGGCCGCAGCCGTCTCGCCACCGTCGAGGACGACGGCGTCCTCTACCCCTGCCCCGGCCGAGCCTCGCTTCTCGATCTGATCCAGGCCGGTCCCGAGGCGCTGCGCGAGGCGGGCAACGCAAGCCTGGACGTGCCGCGCGGCCCGCACGTCTCCCAAGTGCAATTGTTGCCGCCGCTCCAACCACCCTCCGTACGCGACTTCGTCACGTTCGAGGAGCACGTCGAGGGTGTACGGCGCAGCATCGACGGAGTCTCGGGCGCCCCGGACGCCTGGTACGACGCGCCCACTTTCTACTTCACCAATCCCTACGCGGTCATCGGCGCTCACGACGACGTCCCCGTGCCGCCCGGCAGCCAGGCGCTGGACTTCGAGCTCGAAGTCGCCGCGGTCATCGGCCGCGAGGGCCGCGACCTGACCCCCGAGCAGGCCCGCGACCACATCATCGGCTACACCATCTACAACGACTGGTCCGCCCGCGACCTCCAGTCCCGCGAGATGCAGGTCGGCCTCGGCCCCTGCAAGGGCAAGGACACCGCCACCACCCTCGGCCCCCACCTCGTCACCGCGGACGAGCTGGAGCCCTACCGCGACAGCGACGGATTCCTGCGCCTGGCGCTGACCGCCGAGATCAACGGCGAGGTCGTCGGCAAGGACCTGCTGTCCAACATGAGCTGGACCTTCGAGGAGATGACCGCATACGCCTCCCGCGGCACCCGGGTACGCCCCGGCGACGTGCTCGGCTCCGGCACCTGCGGCAACGGCGGCTGCCTCGCCGAACTCTGGGGCGTACGCGGCCGCCAGGACCCGCCGCCGCTCAAGCCCGGCGACACCGTCACCCTCACCGTCGAGGGAATCGGCACCGTATCCAACACCGTGGTGCCCGGGGCCGAACCGGTGGCTGTCCCTCGCGCCCGTAAGCGCCCGCGAACGCGCCCGTGAACCGCGAGGCGTAGGGCAGGCCGGCCGACGATGTCGTCGTCACCGGGTCCGCGCGCCGGCAGGGCGCGGTCGAGGCGCCGGCCCAGTCGGGAGCGACCGTGACCGCCACCGATGTGACACAGGCACCCGGCCAACTCGGTCATCCCCGGAATGATCGACGCCGAGGGCCACGCGAGGCGACCTGCTCGCCGACGACCACCCGACGCGACGTCGACCGCGACCTCATCGAGGCCGGCAAAGGAATTGCCACTGTGCTCCCGGGAGAGATCGCCAAGGCCTCGAACCAAGGCCGGGACAGCCAGGACCGCTCGACGAGCACGGGCCACGCGCACACCCGGGGCTTCCTGGCCGGGCACCGCGCCTGTATGGGAGAAGCCCGCCCTCACCAACTACCAGGTCGACGACGACCAAGGCTGAGGAACCCACCAGGAAGAAACTTCCCGCACCCGCCGGCAACATCCTCAACCTGTGGCCGCCCTCCATCAAGGCACTCGGGCTGCTCGGAGTGAACATCGAGGACCTGGGTGCGCCCTGTACGTCCGAGTTCCGCACGGGCACGTGCCCGGGGCAGACACCGTCGTGCGCCGAGATGGTCGGCGATCGCCGGCCAGGCGACATCGTCGCGGATAGGCAAGGACTCACGTGGTGGGGCGGGAGTGCACGCTGACGGCATAACCGCAGCCTTGGTAGTAGGGGTCGCCGCTCCAGGTGGCGTAGCGCTGCCGCAGGATCAGTCCGGACTGGGCGCACCAGTGGTCGAACTCTGCAAGGGTCACCGATGGTTCGGGCAGCGGCAGGTGTGCCGCGTCCAGTCCCATGCCCGTGACCAGCAGACCGCCGGGGCGCAGTGCGGCGGCCAGCTGCCGGACGACAGCTGGCTCGGTACCGGGGGCCAGCAGAGGGATGACGTTTCCGGCGGCCAGCGCCAGGTCGAAGCCCTGATTCAAGCCGAGGGCATCCAGACGGGCCAGGTCGCCGAGGAGCCACTCCTGCGTGGGCGCGTCGCGGCGGGCGACAGCGAGCATCGAGGGGTCAACATCCACGCCGGTGCAGTAGTGGCCCAGCTCGGCGAGCCGGATCGCGATCCGGCCAGTGCCGCAGCCAGCGTCGAGTATCCGGGCGGCTGGCTTCAGCAGCGCAGCACAGAAGGCGGCCTCTCCGTGGATGTCTTGGCCCGATTCGGCGAGCCGCGCGAAACGCTGAGCGTACTCCTCTCCGGCTTGTCCGCCGGTCAGCTCCGCCCAACGGTCGCGTTGCCCGGTCATGTTCAGCGTGCCTTCCGGTCAGCCTCGCCCAGCAGGAGCGAGGACAGTGCCATCGCCCTATTCCGCTCGTCGGTCCAGACCTCGCGGCCTGCTACAACGGTACACAGGGCGAGGCTCGCACAGGCGTCCGACCATGCGCTACCTCTACACCCGTACCTGACCACCCGGCTGCCGTCGTCAGGCACCCAGTGGCGTGAAAGCGTGACGGTCAGGTGGTGCGGCGCAGGTATCCCCTCCCGCCAAGTGGGAGTTGGCCCTCCCACGCCAACACGATCGGACCGCCGGAGTTCCATCTCTCCGCCGCACCGACCGACCGAACGGAGCGCGCCGCGCCGCACCGGGCAGCGGCGCAGTCGCCTTGCTTCTCGACTGAGTCGCCCGCCGGTACAGCGATGCCGCTCAAGCGTGAGGACCGCTTTGGCGATTGACGCCATGCGGTTCGGGCTGCAGCGGGCGTGACGCAAGATCCGCCAGGATTTGAGCCGTACCACGCCATGTTCGAGCGGTGCCCGTGCCGCGGATAGTGCGCGGTTGACGGTTTGCTGGATGGGCGTGCACGGCCTGGTGGGCGTCGGAAGGGTGTCGTCACCCATGGGCCGGCGCCCAGGTAGGCGCGGGCGGCCAGGGTCGGGACGCCTTGGCGTTCGCAGATTCGGATGACCGCGTGAGTACGGGCTGCGGTCAGGTCGTGAGCGCGGCCGGGCAGAGCGGACGAGAGCCACAGCAATTGTTCAGGCAGGCGCACTTCCGGGTCGAGCGCAACCCGTCCGTCGCGAAACCGCGGCAGACTGACCTGCGGGGCGAGGGTACATTCCAATCTTGTGTGCCGGGCAGATCGACCAGACCTGCCAGAGCAGCTCCATGATGGTCTCCTGCGCCGCGTCCGCGACAACCGTCAGGACAGTCTTCGCATCGTCTGGCTCTGGCGGGTTGCCCTCCTCCAGGGCAAGCATCAGTAGCACGGGAGTCAGCACGCCATCGCTAAATCATCCCGAATGACGCAACACGGACACTGTCCGATCTGCCACCGCGCAAGCCCTCGAAACGGCCCACGAAACCCCTACATAGGGGCGGCACGCACACACTGCCCGCGAACTATGTAGTCCCACCACATGTGCCCCTGACCTGCGCGTTCCTACGGTGTTCCGACACCGACCCGTCCCCACCGCACACGAGGAAGTGGCGCGCATGACCTCCGCAACACCCGCTCCCCCACCCCCCGCCAGCCTCAAACGCATCGTCACCGCCAGCCTCATCGGCACCACCATCGAGTGGTACGACTTCTTCCTGTACGGCTCCGCCGCCGCGCTCGTGTTCAACAAACTGTTCTTCCCCGACTCCGATCCGCTCGTCGGCACGCTGCTGTCGTTCCTGACGTACGCGGTCGGGTTCGCCGCCCGGCCGCTCGGTGCGCTCGTGTTCGGGCACTACGGTGACCGGCTGGGGCGCAAGAAGCTGCTGGTGCTGAGTCTGCTGCTGATGGGCGGAGCGACCTTCGCGATCGGGCTGCTGCCCACGCACGCCACCATCGGGACGGCCGCGCCGGTCCTGCTCACCGTGCTCCGGCTGGTCCAGGGGTTCGCGCTCGGCGGCGAGTGGGGCGGTGCCGTGCTGCTGGTGTCGGAGCACGGGGACGCGCGGCGGCGCGGGTTCTGGGCCTCGTGGCCGCAGACCGGCGCACCGGCGGGGCAACTCCTCGCCACCGGTGTGCTGTCCCTGCTGACCGCCGTGCTGTCGGACGCCGCGTTCGGCGACTGGGGCTGGCGGATCCCGTTCCTGCTCTCCGGGGTGCTGGTGATCGTCGGTTTGTGGATTCGTCTGTCTGTCGATGAATCGCCCGTCTTCAAGCAGGCGTTGGCGCAGGCCGAGGCCCGCAAGGCGGACCGGGCCGCAGAGGCCGAGAAGCTGCCGCTGGTCGCCGTGCTGCGGCATCACTGGCGTGACGTGCTGGTCGCGATGGGGGCGCGCATGGCGGAGAACATCAGCTACTACGTCATCACGGCGTTCATCCTCGTCTACGCCACCACCTCGGCCGGCGTCTCCAAGCAGACCGCGCTCAACGCCGTACTGATCGCCTCGGCCGTGCACTTCGCCGCCATCCCGGCGTGGGGCGCGCTCTCCGACCGGATCGGCCGCCGTCCCGTATACCTGGTGGGTGCCGTCGGCGTCGGACTGTGGATGTTCCCGTTCTTCTCGCTGATCGACACCGGCGGCTTCGGCAACCTGATCCTCGCCGTCACGGTGGGGCTGGTGCTGCACGGGGCGATGTACGCGCCCCAGGCCGCGTTCTTCTCCGAGATGTTCGCGACGCGGATGCGCTACTCCGGCGCCTCCATCGGCGCCCAGTTCGCCTCGGTCGCGGCCGGTGCGCCCGCGCCGCTGATCGCTACCGCGCTGCTGTCCGACTACGGCAGCTCCACGCCGATCGCCCTGTATGTCATCGGCGCGGCCGTCCTCACGGTCATCGCGGTGGCGGCGGCCAAGGAGACCCGCCACCGGGACCTGGCCGACGTCGCCTCTCCCGCCGGCGCCGACCGGACGACGGCACCGGCGGCGGACGCCCGCACTCCCTGAGCCGTCCCGGCACCGGCCCCCGTGCGTGCCTCACCGCGTACGGGGGCCCGCCTGCGGGTGTCAGTGCCGCGCCGACAACCGGTGCAGCCGCAGGGCGAGTTGGATCTCCAGGGCGCGGGCCGGGCTCTGCCAGTCGTCGCCGAGGAGGCGGCCGACGCGTTCCAGGCGCTGGGCGACCGTGTTCACATGGACGTGCAGTTCGTCCTTGGTGCGGGCCGGGCTCATGCCGCAGGCGAAGTACGCGTCGAGGGTGCGCAGCAGCTCCGTGCCGCGCCGTCGGTCGTAGGCGATGACCTGGCCGATGGTGCGGTCGACGAAGCCGGGGATGTCCCGGTCGCCGGCCAGGAGCAGCCCGAGGAAGCCGAAGTCCTCGGCGGCGGCCCCGTCCCCGGAGCGGCCGAGGAGCCGCAGGGCGTCGAGGCAGCGCCGGGCCTCGGCGTAGGCCGTGGCCACGGCCTCGGGGCGGGTGGCGAGGTCCTCCGCGGGTGCGGAGGCGCCGACGGTGACGGGTGCGTGGACCGCTGTGCCCAGATGCCGGGCGGCGCGGCGGGCCACTTCGGTGGCGGTGTCACCGGGGCCGAGGGGCAGCAGCAGGACCGTGCCGCCATCCCGTGCGGCGGCCAGGCCCTGCCGGGTCGCGGCGAGGTGGGAAGCGGCGGCGGCCAGGCGTCTGCGGGCGTCCGCCTCCTGGTCGGCGTCGGGCGCGTCGCCCTCCAGTCGCGCGGCCAGCACGACATGGACCGCGTCGAGGTCGGCGTCGAGGCGGGCCGCGCGCTCCCGCAGCAGGCGCGGGTCGCGGTCGCGGGCGTCGAGCAGGTCGTCCAGGAGCTCGCCGCGGACGCGCTGTTCGGCCTCGGCGGCGGACCGGCGGGCCAGGAGGAGCAGGGAGGTGACCATGGCGGCGCGCTCCAGGGTGCGCTGGTCGACGGGGTCGAGCCCCGGGTGGCCACGCAGCACGAGTGCGCCGAGCAGTTCCCCGCCGGCGGCGACGGCGGCGATCCAGTCGTCCTCGTGCCGCACCGCGTGGCCCTCCGCACGGGACGCCTCCAGGGCCTGCCCCGGGGCCGCGGCGGCTTCGGTGAATTCGACCGTGCCGTCGAGGACTTCGGAGACGGCGGCGGCCACGTCGTGGACCCCGCCGCCGCGCAGGACGAGCTCGGCGAGCCGGTCGTGCACGTCGGAGGCGCGTTCGATGACGCCGCTGCGGTCCTGGATGATCTCGTTGGCCCGCTCCAGACCGGCGAGGGCCGACCGGGTCTCGGCGAGCAGGTTGGCGGTGTCGATGGCGGCCGCGGCGAGGGCGGCGAAGGAGCCGAGCAGGGCGATCTGCTCCCGCTCGAAGACCCGGGCCCGGCGGTCCGCGGCGAACAGCACGCCGATGACATGGTGCCCGAGTGTGAGCGGCACGCCGAGGATGGCCACGAGCCCCTCGTCCCGCACGCCGGCGTCGATGGTGAGGGTGTGCTGGAACCGGTCGTCCTTGAAGTAGTCGTCGGTGACATAGGGGCGTGCGGTCTGTGCGACCAGGCCGCCGAGCCCCTCCCCCATGCCGAGCCGCAGTTGCTGGAACCGGGCCGCGACCGAGCCCTCGGTGACCCGCATGTAGGTGTCGCCCCGCGCCGGGTCGTTCAGGCTGAGGTAGGCGACATCGGTACCCAGCAGCGAGCGGGCGCGTTGCACGATCGCCTGGAGCACGGCGTCCAGGTCGCGCAGCCCGGCGAGGTCGTGGGCGGTCTCGAACAGTGCGGACAGCTCGGCCTCGCGGCGGCGCCGTCCCTCCAGTTCCTCGCGCACGCGCAGGGCGAGCGGCTTGGCCTGCTGCAGTGCGGCGATCCACTCCGCCGGGCGGCCTTCGGCGCGGGCGAGCAGCACCGGCTGCTCGTAGGCGTCGGCGGACGCGCCGCGGGCCAGGAGCTCCAGATACGGCGTCTCCGCGGCGGCCGGGGGCGGTTCGGCGAGGCCGGCGGAGCGCTCGGCCGGCTGCACGTGATCGCTGGGCATGCTCACAGGATTCACCATGACCGGGCCGTCCCGTCAGCCCTGTGGACAACTCCGGACCGACGAGGCCACAGGCTCAGTGGGCGGTCCAGCCGCCGTCGAGCACGAGTGAGGTACCGGTCACGAAGGACGCCTGCGGACCGCACAGATACGCCACGGCCTCGGCGACCTCCTCCGGCTCGATGAGCCGCTTGACGGCACTGTCCTGGAGCAGCACCTCGGACAGGACGCGCTCCTCGGGGATGCCGTGCGCCCGGGCCTGGTCCATGAGCTGTTTCTCGACCAGTGGGGTGCGCACATAGGCGGGGTTCACACAGTTCGAGGTGACACCGTGGGACGCGCCTTCGAGGGCGGTGGTCTTGGAGAGTCCCTCCAGCCCGTGTTTGGCGGCCACATAGGCCGACTTGTAGGCCGAGGCACGCAGGCCATGGACGGACGACACGTTCACGATGCGGCCCCAGCGCTGTCCGTACATGTGGGGCAGGGCGCCGCGGATGAGCCGGAAGGGTGCCTCCAGCATCACGGTGAGCACCGTGTGGAAGACGTCGGGCGGGAACTCCTCGATGGGGCTCACGAGCTGGAGCCCGGCGTTGTTGACGAGGACGTCGGTGCCCGCGGCGGCGAGTTCGGCGGCGTCCAGGTCGGTGAGGTCGAGGACGTGCGGTTCCACGGCGCCCGCGAGGTCGCGGCCCTGTCCGGCGAGCGCCTCCAGTCCCGCGGCGTCCCGGTCGACCGCTCTCACCTTCGCCCCGGCGGCCGCGAGCCGCAGCGCGCAGGCGCGGCCGATGCCGCCGGCGGCGCCGGTGACGAGCGCGGTGCGGCCGCCGAGGTCGAGCGGCAAGGCGTGGGGAGCCGGAAGGAGAGGGGACGCGGTCATGCCTCGACCCTAGGCAGCACGCCTGCCGCGCCCCATGTGGTCACGCCCTACAGTTCAGCCCGATGCAGTGGGGTCGAACCATGTGGGGTCGTCCGACAGGGCCTGCTTGATCCGGAACAGCCCGAACTCGTCCAGCTGGGGCAGGGCGTCGATGTCGAACCAGGCCACGTCCAGCGACTCGTCGTCGTTGACCCGTGCCTCGCCGCCGACGGCCCGGCAGCGGATGGTGATGTCCATGTACTGGCAGATGTCGCCGTTCCCGTAGGTGACGGGTTCCAGGGCCTGGACGAGGACGACCCGTTCGGCGACACAGTGCACGGCCGTCTCCTCGTAGACCTCCCGCACGGCGCAGGCCGCGGGCTGCTCCCCCGGGTCCGGGATACCGCCGATCACCGACCACTTGCGGGTGTCGGCCCGGCGGTTGAGCAGCACTCTGCCCTCGTCGTCGAAGACGAGGGCGGTGACTCCGGGAAGCCAGAGCAGCTGGTGACCGGCCGAGGCGCGGAGGGTGCGGATGAAGTCGGGAGTAGCCATGGGCCGACCCTAATAGGCGGGTTGCGGCGCCCCGGCGGGTTTCATGCGGTGTGCGACCGGCGTACGGCTACACGTCGCCGGCGCGTCGCCCGCGCAGACCGGCGCCGACGGCCCAGCCCAGTCCGCCGGCCGCGACCAGCACGAGGGCGATCTCCGGCAGGATGCCCAGCTGTGTGGCGGGGGTCTGCGAGGAACGCAGCGGCACCTTCTGCACCAGTGAGTCGGCGACGAACATGCCGGTCTTCTGCGTGATCTTCCCGTCCGGCATGATGATCGCGCTGACGCCGCTGGTCACCGGCACGGTCACGGTCCGGCTGTGCTCGACCGCGCGGACCCGGGACATGGCGAGCTGCTGGTAGGTCATCTCGCTGCGGTCGAACGTGGCGTTGTTGCTCGGCACGGAGATCATCTGGGCGCCGTCGGTGACCTCGGAGCGCACGGTCCAGTCGAAGGCGGCCTCGTAGCAGGTGACGAGACCGACCTTGGCGCCGTCCATGGTGAACACGCCCGGCTTTGTGCCCCGGGTGAAGTCCTGGCGCTGCATCGAGGTCCAGTTGCTGTTGATCGCCCCGATCAGCGAACGGAACGGCAGGTACTCGCCGAACGGCTGGATCTGGCGCTTGTCGTAGGTGTCGACGGGGCCCTTCGCCGGATCCCACAGGATCTGCTCGTTGTAGAGCTTGCCGTCCCGTTCGACGACGCCGCCGACCGAGATGGGCACGCCGACGGCCTTGGCCGCCGTGTCGATCACGGCGCGGGCGTCGGGGTTGGCGAAGGGGTCGATGTCGGAGGAGTTCTCCGGCCACAGGACGAAGTCGGGCCTGGCGACCTTGCCGGCCTTGACCTCCGCGGCCAGGCGTTCGGTCTCGCGCGCGTGGTAGTCCAGGACGGCCCGCCGCTGGGAGTTGAAGTCGAGACCCGCCCGCGGCACATTGCCCTGGACCACGCCGACGGTGACGCTGCCGTCCTCGGCCTTGTCGCTGACGAGCGGGCGGGCCGCCACGGCCGCCACGACCGGGACGGCCAGACTCACCAGGCCCACAGCCGCCGCGGCCCGGCGCACGGTGCCGGTACGCCGCCACACCCCGGCCAGGCGGACGACCTCGTACAGTCCGAAGCCGCACAGCACGACCGCGAAGCCGAGCACCGGGGTGCCGCCCACCGCGGCGAGCGGCAGGAAGACACCGTCCGCCTGCCCGAACGCGATCTTTCCCCAGGGGAAGCCCTCGAACGGCACGCGCGCGCGTGCCGCCTCACCGGCGATCCACACAGCGGCCGCCCACACCGGCCATCCGGGCAGCTTCGACACGGCGGCCACACCGGCGCCGACCAGCGCGACGAAGATCGCCTCGATCGCCACGAGGGCGAGCCAGGGGCCCGGACCGACCTCCACTCCGGTCCACACCAGCAGCGGCAGCAGGAAGCCGAGACCGAAGAGGTAGCCGAGACCGAGCCCCGCCTTCCAGCCGCGGCCGCGCAGCACCCAGCCGAAGATCGCGAAGGCCGGCACGGCCAGCCACCACAAGGTGCGGGGCGGGAAGCTGACGTAGAGGAGCAGGCCGGAGAGCGCGGCTGCGGCGGCCGGGAGGAGACGCACCAGACGCCGGGCCCAGGTCCGCGCTCCTGGCGCGATCTGCGGCTCCAGCTGGTCCGACTCGCCGACGGAGGTTGCGGTGACGGTCACTCCCGGAGTGTAAGGCGAGCGACCTTGACACCGACAGCGCGGTCCACGGGGCGGCCGTGTCACAGCCGCTCCGGGTATCTGCCGCAACGTTCCTGCTCATTTCGTCACGACACATCCACAAACCGTCCACCAGCGGCTACGGTGTGCCGAAGCCTCAGTGGTGCGGCCGGTGGCGGCCCGTGCGACCGGGGTCTTCACAGGTCGGGGGCGACGTGGCGCGGGGGGCGGGGCGGGGTGGGTTCCAGCGGGCTGACGTCCGCGTCCGGGCAGGACGCGGACGGTGAGAGACGAATCGTCGTGGACGGGGCCGGCGTCGTGGTGCTGGGGGCCTGCGCCGGCTGGTCCCTGGTCACGGCCGCGCTGCACGACGGCCGCCCGGAGGGTGTGCTGCTCGCGGTGCTGGCCGTTGCGGCCGGGTACGCCGCCGGGCGGATCGGCGGGGCGTTGCTGCCGGTCGGCGCGCCCTGCGCCGGGGCCCTGGCCGGTATCGGGCTGACCGTCGCGGTTCCGCACCTCGCGCCGGGCCCGCAGATCACCACCCCTCTGGGGCATGCCGGGGCGACGGCTGCCGTGCTGACGCTGTCGGCCGGTGCCGCGTGCTGCGCGGCCTGGGCCGCTCGCGCTCCTGCCGTGCGGTTCGCCCTGCGGCTGCAGGCCGCCGGGGCCGCGGTGCTGGCGGCCGTGCTCGGCTCGGGCACCGGATGCGTCGCCTGTGTCGCGGTGCTGTTGTGCTCGCTGGCCGCCGGCCGCACCCGTCGCCGCGGCGCGGGCCTCGCGGCACTGGGCACGGTCGCCGTCCTGGTGACCGGTCTGACGTGGGCGGTCGCGGCGCGGGCCGTACCGGACAGGCTGGTGGCCGCCTTCGAAGAGCGGCTGACACCGCACCGTGTGCGGCTCTGGCAGGACGCATGGCATCTGCTGCGCGACGACACCGCCCTGGGCGTCGGCCCGGGGCGCTTCGGGGAGCTGAGCGCGACGTCCGCGCAGTCACTGTTGTCCGACGGCAAGCCCCACTCGGCACCGCTTCAGCAGGCGGCCGAACAGGGGATCGTGGGTGTGGCCCTGCTGGCGGCGGCGTTCGGCTGGGTGCTGTACGCGCTGTGGCGCAGTCCGCGCCCGACCCCGGTGGCGCTCACCGCGGGCGCGGCCCTGACGGCGCTCGCGGTCATCGCCGCGATCGGCAGCGCGCTCAGCTTCACCGCTGTGTCGGTGGGGGCGGGCCTGCTGGCGGGGATGGCCACGGCACGGCCGCTCACCGACGAACCCTCGAGCCGCATGCCGGACGCGCGTTCCCGGGGCGCCGGACGCACCCCGGCGTGGTGACCGGACGCCCGCTCAATGCGTGGGGGCGCCCGCTCAGTGCGCGGGGACGCCCGCTCAGTGCGCGGGGACGCCCGCTCAGTGCGCGGGTGCGCCCGGCTGGGTCCGCCCCAGCCGCGCCTTGATCACCTGTACGGCCGCCTCCGCGTCGTCCACGGTGACCGTGAAGGTGTGTCCGTCCCACAGCTCGAGCACGAGGCCCTCACCGCGCCGCACGACCACCGCCGTGCCCTTCTCCGGCCGCCATCGATAGCCCCAGCCGCCCCAGTGGCGGGGAGTGACGTGCGAGATGTACGTGGCGCCCGCCACCTGGGAGAGCGGGATACGGCGGCGGGGCACTCCGATGTGTCCGCAGCGCACCTCCAGGTGCTCCTCGTCGACCCGCAGGGCGACGTGCACGAAGGCGAGCGTCCCGAACAGGACCAGCAGCCCGGCGGCGATGCAGCCGACCACGGCCATGGTCAGCGGGGCGATGCCGGACGTCCAGGCCGAGTCGACGGCCAGTGCGATGCCCAGCGCCATGCAGGCGGCACCGATGAGCGCGAGCAGCCACTGGACGCGGTTGGTGGCCCGGCCGGTCCAGACGTCGGTGTGCGCGTGGGGAGCGTTCTCGCCGTGGCGGTGGTCCCTCATGCCTATGAGGTTACTCAGGTTTCGTTCCGCTGGTACCTCGTGGCGGAGCGTTACTGCGCCGGCCGGGCGGTGGTCAGCCGGCCGGGGTGACCGCCTGCAGCAGCCGCCCTTCGGCGTAGGCGAGGGCGGGTGCCGGCAGCGTGCCCTCGCGTCCGCTCAGCAGGACGGTCAGGGTGCCGTGGGGCGCGGCCCCCGGCGCGGGCTGCTCGCCGAGCCGGCGCAGGGCCTGCGCGGCCACGGCGCCCGCGGAGCCGTGCAGCACGAGGGGCGGCCGGCCGGGGCGCTGGACGGCGGCCCGGATGCGCTCGGCGACCAGCTCGTAGTGGGTGCAGCCCAGGACGACGGTGGTCACATCGGCGGGGGTCAGTGCGGCGGCCGCGGACACGGCGGCGTCGATCGCGGCCTCGTCCGCGCGTTCGACGGCCTCGGCGAGGCCCCAGCAGGGCACCTCGGTGACGGGCACCCCGTCGGCGAAGTCCCGGATCAGGGTCCGCTGGTAGGTGCTGCCGGTGGTGGCCGGGGTGGCCCAGATGGCGAGGTGCCCGCCGCCGGCCGCGGCCGGCTTGATCGCCGGGACGGTGCCGATGACCGGAAGTCCCGGCTCGAGGTGGGCGCGCAGGGCGGTGAGCGCGTGCACGGTCGCGGTGTTGCAGCCGACGATCAGGGCGTCGGGGCGACGCGCGGCGGCCGCCTCGGCGACGGCCAGGGCGCGCTCGGTCAGGTCTTCCGAAGTCCGCGGGCCCCACGGCATGCCGTCGGGGTCGAGGGAGAGTACGAGATCGGCGTCGGGGCGCAGCCGCCGTACCGCGGCGGTGGCCGCCAGCAGACCGATTCCGGAGTCCATGAGCGCGATCTTCACCCGATCACGATAGACGATGAGCGGTCCCCGGCCGTTCCGGTGGGGCAGACTGCGCGCGTGAGCGCCATTGTGTGGACTGCCGCTGGATCGCTTCTCGCCTGGCTGTGGCTGCTGCTCTGTCAGGGCTTCTTCTGGCGCACGGATGTGCGACTGCCACCGCGCCGGGAACCGGACGCCTGGCCGTCCGTGTGCGTCGTCGTCCCGGCCCGCGACGAGGCGGCGGTGCTGCCCGACGCGCTGCCGTCGCTGCTCGGTCAGGACTATCCGGGGCGGGCGGAGATCTTCCTCGTCGACGACGGCAGTACGGACGGCACGGGTGACCTGGCGCGTGAACTGGCGCGCCGGCACGGCGGGCTGCCGCTGACGGTGGGCTCGCCGGGCGAGCCGCCCTCGGGCTGGACCGGCAAGCTGTGGGCGGTGCGGCACGGCATCGGCCTGGCACGCGCGCGTGACCCCGAGTACCTGCTGCTGACGGACGCCGACATCGCGCACGCGCCGGACAGCCTGCGCGAGCTGGTGGCGGCAGCTCGTACGGGTGGGTTCGACGTCGTCTCGCAGATGGCCCGGCTGCGGGTGGAGAGCACGTGGGAGCGGCTCGTCGTGCCGGCCTTCGTCTACTTCTTCGCGCAGCTGTACCCCTTCCGCCGGATCGGCAAGGAGGGGACCCGGACAGCGGCCGCGGCCGGCGGCTGCGTCCTGCTGCGGGCGGAGGCCGCCGAACGGGCGCGGATCCCGGACGCGATCCGGCACGCCGTGATCGACGACGTGGCCCTCGCGCGGGCGGTGAAGGGCAGCGGCGGCCGTGTCTGGCTGGGGCTGGCCGACCGGGTGGACAGTGTCCGGCCGTATCCGCGGCTGGGTGACCTGTGGCGGATGGTGTCGCGCAGCGCCTATGCCCAGCTGCGGCACAACCCCCTGCTGCTGGCCGGGACGGTCGCCGGGCTGGCGCTGGTGTATCTGGTGCCGCCCGTGGCGGTCGCGGCCGGCCTGGCTACGGGGAACGCGGCGGCAGCGGTCGCCGGAGCGTCGGCGTGGCTCGTGATGACGGGGACGTACGTCCCGATGCTCCGCTACTACCGGCAGCCGCTGTGGCTCGCTCCCCTGCTGCCGTTCACCGCGTTCCTCTATCTCCTCATGACGGTCGACTCTGCGGTGCAGCACTACCGGGGACGCGGCGCGGCCTGGAAGGGCCGCACCTACGCCCGTCCGGACGCCGTGCCCGAGGAGGGCTGACGGCCGCGCTCACGACCGCCCAGGGGAGAGTCACTTCCTGCCGGGGGTCCAGTTCATGCCCCACCCGTAGGCGTAGTCGACGGTCCGCTGCGGGCTCACTCCGCGCTCGGGCACGAGATAGCGCGCCTCACGCTGTACGACGAGGTCGGTGCCCGTGTTCGTGATGAGGGCGAGCGCGCACACGGGCGAGGGGACGGTGCACTCGTCGAGGAAGAACTCGACGGGGGCGCCGTGCTGCGGCTGGAGGGTCACGGTGGCGTTCAGGTCGGCGAACGAGCGGGCGCCTTCGTAGATGGTGACGAAGACGAGGATGCGCCGGAAGGCGTTCTTGTGGTCGAGATTGACGGTGAGGTTCTCACCGGTCGACAGGGCACCGGTGCGGTCGTCGCCGTCGAGGTGGATGTACGGAGGCTGGTGCAGCGCCCCGAAGGCGTTGCCGAGGGCCTGTACGACGCCCTTGCTGCCGTCGGTGAGTTCGTACAGCGCGCACAGGTCGAGGTCGAGGTCGGAGTGCATCGCGGCCGGGCGGCCGAACTTGCTGCTCCAGCCCGAGAACTGCTTGCGCACCTGCCAGTTGAGGTTCACGTGCAGGGCGCCGGAGGTGCCGCCCTGCTTGGTGAGCGACACGGAGGGTGCGGCCTTGGTGAGCGTCACCTTGGTGAGACGGACGGGTTCGGGCGCTGCCGCCGGGGGCGTGGCCGGCGGGGGCGGGGCCGCCGGGCGGGTGTACGCCGAGGGCGCGGCCACGGGCGGCGGCACGGGAGCCGGGGCCGGAGTCGGAGTCGGTGCCGGTGCCGGTGTCGAGGTCGCCTGCTGCGGTTCGTCGACCGTGATGCCGTAGTCCGTGGCCAGTCCTTCGAGGCCGCTGCTGTAGCCCTGGCCGACGGCGCGGAACTTCCAGGCGCCCTGGCGGCGGTAGAACTCACCGAGCACGAAAGCGGTTTCGGTGGTGGCGCCCGGGTTGTCGAAGCGGGCGACCGGCGTTCCCCGCGTGGTGTCCTGGACCTCGATGTACAGCCCCGGGACCTGCCCGAACGCCCCGCCGTCGGAGGAGGCGGCCACGACGATCGTCTCGATCCCGGGCTCCACGCGCGTGAGGTCGACGAGGAGCGTGTCGGTCACCCGGCCGTCGGCGGTCCGCTTGCCCTCGTGCCGGATCGCGCCGGAGGAGTGCGCGGGCTGGTTGTAGAAGACGAAGTCCGCGTCCGAGCGGACCTTTCCGCTTACCAGCAGCAAAGCGGAGGCGTCGGCATCGGGCACCCCCGGGCCGGCCCGCCAGCCCAATTCCACGCGCAGCGGCGAGGTTGGCACCGGAGTATTTGAACCTTTCAGCATTTGCATGTCCGCCCCCATTGCGTGTCACCGCGCCAGGCACATCCCGGCCGTCCGTCGAGTTCCGTCCGCACAACCTATTCCTCCCCGCGGCGAACTCCCATGCGCCGCCACAGGAAGACCGATGGCCAACCCCTGATAACCCGCCCGGAACTCGGCCTTTACACGATCGGAGCCTTGTTCGGTGCCCCTTTTTGCCGAGTTCGCTCGCATTGGGGATACCGGGTCACTGCGGACACGGAAAACAACCCTCTTATCGGTCTCCCCAACCAGCACATCGTGGGCTTAACTTATGTGCCATGACCTCCCCCCGCTCCACCTATGGCGGCGGCTACTACTCCGCCTCCTTCCCGGACACCCCGATCTACGACAAGCTCGTCGCCGAGCGGGGCACCCCGCAGATCGCCCCGATCCGGGTCCCCGCTCAGTACGACACGCCGGGCGGCGGCCTGCCCGCCCTCCCGTCGGCGCTGCCCGCTCTTCCGGCAGCCCCGTCCCAGCCCGCCTACGGTTATCCGCAGGCGCAGCAACCCGCCCCGCTCCAGCAGGCGCCCGCGGCGTACATCCCGCAGCAGGCCACCGCACCGCGCGGCTACCCCGGCCCCCAGCCGCAGCAGCCGCGCCCGGCGGCACCCGCGGGCTACGAGGCGATGCGCCCCGCGGCTCCCCGGCCCGCCCAGGCTCCCTATCAGGACCCGTACAACAACCAGCAGTACCGCGGTTACTGAGCCGCCCACCCGGGGGCTGTCGGTGCCGGCTGGCACGATGGCCCCATGGGGAACGCACATCTGCACTCGATCCACGTCCATCCGGTCAAGGCGGTCCGGGGCCTCGCGCCCCGGGAGGCCGTCGTGCAGCCCTGGGGGCTGGCCGGAGACCGGCGCTGGGCGCTGATCGACGACGGGGGAAAGGTCCTCACGCAGCGTCGGGAGCCGCGCCTCGCCCTGGCCGCCGCCGAGCTTCTGCCGGACGGCGGCGTCCGGCTGTCCGCACCCGGCACGGAGTCTGTGACGGTGAGCGTCCCACGGCCGTCGGGCACAGTGCCGGTGCAGATCTTCCGCGACAAGGTCGACGCGGTCCCGGCCGAGGACGAGGCCGCGCACGCCTGGTGCAGCGCCTATCTCGGCATCGATGTGCGGCTCGTGTACATGGACGACCCGGCCACGCGCCGGCCCGTCGACCCGGAGTACGCGCGTCCCGGCGAGACCGTCTCCTTCGCCGACGGCTTTCCGCTGCTGCTCACCACGACGGCCTCCCTCGACGCCCTCAACGCCCTGATCGCGCAGGGTGATCACGCGGACGAGGGTCCGCTCCCCATGGACCGTTTCCGGCCGAGCGTGGTCGTGGCGGGCACCGACGCCTGGGCCGAGGACGGCTGGTCGCGCCTCGCCATCGGGGACGTGTCCTTCCGCGTGGCCAAGACCTGCGGCCGGTGCGTGGTGACCACCACCGACCAGGGCACGGGCGAGCGCGGCCGCGAGCCCCTGTACAGCCTGGGGAAGCACCGGCGGCTCGACGGCAAGCTGGTCTTCGGGCAGAACCTGGTGCCCCTGTCCCGGGGCACGATCCGGGTCGGCGACCCGGTGAGCATCCTCGAGTAGCCGGACCGGCCGTCGGCGTCCCCGGGCGGGAACCGCCCCTGGCGCCCGGGCGTTGGGCTTGTGTGAGAAGTTCATGAGAGTCGCCGGTGAGGGGTGATTTCGCTCTCTCTTCGCCCGGTTGGCGCGTGGACGGCTCGGCAGGGGGTTATCACGGAGCGGGGAAGGGGGTGCAGGCGGTGCGAGCGATCAGCGGACTCTGGCGCTGGCGGCGCAACCCGCTGTGCCGCGCGACCGATCTGGCCGAGGCGTGGGTCGCGCTGGCGGCCCTGGTGCTGATCCTCCTGGCCGCGCCGGTGGCCGGTTCCCTCGTCGGGGGCGCCGCCGAGGACGCCCTCCAGCGCTCCGTCCGCGAGCAGCGCGAAGCGCGGCATCTGGTGACGGCCACAGTGGTCCGCAAGCTCGACCCCTCCCCGCTGGACGCCGACCCGGAGACCTCCACGGGCCGGGATCTGCGCAACCGCGTCCTCGCCGACTGGACGGCACCGGACGGCACCGCGCATCAGGGCCCGGTGCTGGCGAGCCTCAAGGACCCGCAGCAGGGCGACGAGTTCCGGATATGGACCGACCGGCACGGCCGGATGGTGGCCCGCCCCCTCGACTCCGCGACGGCGTCGACGCACGCGGTCCTCGCCGGCTTCGGCGCGGCCCTGGCGGCCGGCGGTCTCATAGAGGGCGGCAGACGGCTGATCGTCTGGCGCATGGTCCGCTGCCGGTACGCCCGTTGGGACCAGGCATGGGACAAGGCGGGCCCGGACTGGGGCAGGACGGGCACCGGCAGCTGACAGCCTTCCGGCTCTGGTCAACCCACCACCCGCGCGCACGCTACGGTGGTCCGGCCGAACCGTTCGGCACAACCCGCGCGCGAGCGAGCAGGAGGGGCGCGCCGGTCTCGATGCCGCGTGCGCGCACAGGCCCCACGGGCCCGGCCCGGTCGCGGTCCCGACACCGGTGGCAGCGTCCCGAAGGCGAACGAGCCATCAGTACGACCGAGGTGGGGGCACAGCTACACCATGGCACAGGGCACGGTCCAGGTGACGCACACCGGCACGTCGCGGTGGCGGCGCCGCACAGGTGAGTACGCATCGCTCGCCGCTGCCCTGGAGGCCGCGGCCGACGGAGACGTCCTCACGGTCGCCCCCGGCACCTACCGGGAGAACCTCGTCGTGCAGCGTGCGGTGACCCTGCGCGGCCCCGAGGGCTCCCCCGGCTCGGTGCGGATCGCGCCCTTGGACGGCGTGCCGCTGACCGTGCGCGCCTCGGCGGTGGTCCAGGACCTGCACGTGGAGGGCCAGGACGCGGCGGCCCCCGCGGTGCTGGTGGAGGAGGGCACGCCGGAGCTGAGCAACGTACGGGTGGTCACGCGGTCGGCGGCCGGGATCGAGGTGCGCGGCAGCGCCCGGCCCACGGTCCGGCGCTGCGCGGTCGACAACCCGGCGGGCATCGGCATCGCCGTACTCGACGGCGCGGGCGGGGTGTTCGAGGAGTGCGAGGTCGTCGCGGCCGGCCAGGCGGGTGTGGCGGTGCGCGGCGGCGCCCACCCGCGTCTGGAGCGCTGCCGGGTGCACCACACCTCGGGCTCGGGCCTGTCGGCGACCGGGGAGAACTCGGCGCTGGAGGCGGTGGGCTGCGAGATCTACGAGGTCCGGGGCAGCGGTGTGCAGATCACCGGCCGGGCCACCGCGCACCTCACCGACTGCGATGTGCACCGCACGACGGCCGACGGAGTCACGCTCGACACGGACGCGGTGCTGACGCTCGCCGACTGCCGTATCCACGACATCCCGGAGAACGCGGTCGACCTGCGGTCCCGCTCCGTCCTCACGCTGACCCGCACCACGGTGCGTCAGTTCGGCCGCAACGGCCTGTCGGTGTGGGACCCGGGCACACGCGTGGACGCCAACCAGTGCGAGATCTTCGACAGCACGGGCGACTACCCGGCGGTGTGGGTGAGCGACGGCGCCACCGCGGTGCTCGACTCGTGCCGGGTGCACGACGTGCCGGACGCCCTGTTCGTCCTCGACCGCGGCTCCCGCGTGGACGTCGTCGACAGCGACCTGTCGCAGGTGCGCAACACGGCCGTGTCGGTGAGCGACGGCGCGACCGCGCAGCTCGACGACTGCCGGATCCGGGACGCGGCGACGGGCGCCTGGTTCCGTGACCACGGCAGCGGCGGCACCCTCAGCAACTGCACGCTGGACGGCACCCAGACCGGCGTCATCGTCACCAAGGGCGCCGACCCCACGGTGGAGCGCTGCACGATCGACTCACCCGCGGAGGCGGGGGTCTACGTCTCGGCCGGAGGCCGCGGCAGCTTCCACAACTGCCGGGTGACGGGCAGCGGCGGCTACGGCTTCCATGTGATCGACGGCAGCCGTACGAGCTTGCGGAAGTGCCGCACGGAGCGGTGCGCGCGCGGTGGTTACGAGTTCGCGGACAGCGGCGCGGACGCGTCGTCCGGAGCGGGCCCCCTGGTCGAGGACTGCACCAGCGACGAGAGCGCGGGGCTGCGGGCACCGGCGGCACGGGAGACGGCCGTGCAGACGGTGGACCACTCCCCCGGCCTGCTGGGCGCGGTCCCGGGGCAGCGCACCGAACCGGAGCCCCCGGCCCCGGTCGTGGAACCCGAGCAGTCGGCCCGCAGCTCCAAGGACGTCCTCGGTGAACTGGACGCGCTGGTCGGCCTGGAGAGCGTCAAGCGCGAGGTGCGCGCCCTCACGGACATGATCGAGGTCGGCCGGCGCCGGCAGCAGGCGGGCCTGAAGGCGGCGTCGGTCAAGCGGCACCTGGTCTTCACCGGCTCCCCCGGCACGGGCAAGACGACGGTCGCGCGGCTGTACGGCGAGATCCTCGCGTCCCTCGGTGTGCTGGAGAAGGGCCACCTGGTCGAGGTGTCCCGGGTGGACCTGGTGGGCGAGCACATCGGCTCGACGGCGATCCGCACGCAGGAGGCCTTCGAGAAGGCGCGCGGCGGCGTGCTGTTCATCGACGAGGCGTACGCGCTGTCCCCGGAGGACGCGGGCCGCGACTTCGGCAAGGAGGCCATCGACACGCTGGTGAAGCTGATGGAGGACCACCGGGACGCGGTCGTGGTGATCGTCGCGGGCTACACGGCCGAGATGGAGCGCTTCCTGTCGGTCAACCCCGGTGTGGCGTCCCGGTTCTCGCGAACCATCACCTTCAGCGACTACGGCCCCGAGGACCTGCTGCGGATCGTGGAGCAGCAGGCCGAGGAGCACGAGTACCGGCTGGCGCCCGGCGCGGCCGAGGCCCTGCGGACGTACTTCACGGAGCTCCCGAAGGGCCCGGCGTTCGGCAACGGCCGTACCGCGCGCCAGACCTTCGAGGCCATGGTGGAGCGGCACGCGAGCCGCGTCGCCCAGTTCACCGAGCCGAGCACGGACGACCTGACCCTGCTCTACGCGGAGGACCTGCCCGAGTTGCTCTGAGGATCCGCCTCCGGATCCGGGCAGGGCTGCTCGGCCGTGTGACGGGGTGCCGGCAGGCCCGGCCGCAGCCGGGCCAGCAGCTTGCGGCGCTCCTCGGCGAACACCGGGTCCGCCTGGTAGTCGGAGTGGCCGAGGATCGGCGCCGGCAGCGGGTGCAGGTCGGTGCGGCCGTAGGAGAGGGGGTCCATCAGCGGCACGTGGTCGACCCCGAGGTCGTGGTTGCCGGGCAGGCGCACCGGGCCGCCGATGGGGTCGGTGAGCCGGTACAGGTTGCGCCAGCAGTCGACCTCCCGGTGCAGGGAGCCGAGCGCGGCGGGGCCGAAGTGCGCCGGGAACCAGCGGCCGTAGAGCCGCTCCAGCGGGGAGCCGTACGTCAGCAGCGCGACGCGTCTGCGGGTGGACGGGGACAGCTGCCAGGCCGCGGCGGCGGCGAGCACGCTGCCCTGTGAGTGCCCGGAGATGACCAGCCGTCCGCCGGTGGCGCGCGTCCAGGTCGCGATCCGCCAGGTCAGGTCGGGCACCGCGCGCTCGGCGTAGCAGGGCGGGGCGAAGGGGTGGGCGGCGCGCGGCCAGAAGGTGCCGACGTCCCACAGGATGCCGATGGTGCGGCGGGCCGCGGCGTCCTTGTAGGCGCGCCTGCCCCAGGTGACGAACAGTATGAAGCCGAGGCCGATCAGCCAGGAGCCGAGGGCCTGGGCGGTCTCTGCGGCGCCGTGGACGACGGGGTAGGTGCCCCGCGCCGCCTCGCCCGGCGTCTCGTCGGTGGTCAGGGCGCCGACGAGGGCTCCGGCGCCGAGCAGCAGGGTGACGCCGGAGGTGACGGCGACGACGCGGGGCCCCCGGTCGGTGAGGGAGGCCATCGCGCGGGTGTAGGCGATGCGGCGGGTGCGGGCGCGGTCCTGGGCCTCGTCCGGGTAGTCGCGGGCCACCGCCTCGCGTTCGGCGCGGGCGAGTTGCCAGGCGCGGTGGGCCAGCCAGCCGAAGAGCACCAGCAGCACCACGATCAGGGGCGGGATCACGGACGCCTGCCAGGTCAGCAGGACCGGCGGGCCGTCGATCGACGTCCCGGTGCCGTCCAGCCAGTCCGACACACGCTGCGACACACCGCCGGACATCACCCCGCCCAGGGCGCAGCCCAGCATCGCGACGGCCGGTCCGCCGAGCCCTCGCAGCACGGCCCGCCGGTCGGGGTCGGTGCGGTGCAGCGCGTACGCGACGCCGCCGAGGACGATCACGAGCAGGCCCTGGACCAGAGCGAGACCGCCGAAGGTGGCATCACCCGGCAGCCGGCCGGCCGACTCCCAGCCGGGGCGCTCCCAGCCCGCGTACACCAGGGCGAGGGCGAGCAGGACGAGGGCGGCGAGCGGCAGGCGCCGTACGAAGCGCTCGTCGAGCTCCCGGTCGATGCGTCTCTCGCTGCGGCCCCGCCGGCACACCACCCACACCACGGCGACGACGCAGGCCGCGAGTGCCGCCTCCAGGAGCAGGCCCAGGATGTTCAGTACGGCGGGGCCGCCGGGCTCCCGGTCGTGCCGGGCGGCGGCGCCGGCGACCGCGGCGGCGACCGTGATCAGTCCGGCGGCGGTGTGCGCGGCG
Organism: Streptomyces sp. NPDC016851; assembly: GCF_055562795.1. Lineage (NCBI taxonomy): Bacteria > Bacillati > Actinomycetota > Actinomycetes > Kitasatosporales > Streptomycetaceae > Streptomyces > Streptomyces sp. NPDC016851. Next base: position 164,273 of record NZ_JBVHEP010000011.1, on the reverse strand, counting down.
CGCAGCCGGGCCACCAGCCGGCGTCCGTACCAGAAGCCGGGCCGGCCCAGCGCGGTCGAGCCGTCGCCGTCCTCGTCGGGCTCGGCGTCGCCGGCCGGCGGCTGCTGGGACTCGTAGTCGCTCCAGGTGCGCCGGGACAGGTACCACAGCAGACCGGTCAGGGCGGTCGGGACGAAGGACGCCAGGGCGAGCCTGCGGCCGGGGCTGCTCCACCAGCCGCCGTCCGAGACCGTGGGCGAGAGGAAGCCGAGCCAGGAGTGCCGGTCGGCGCACGCGCGCGTGCCCGCGCACTGCCAGGCCGCCAGGTCGAGGGCGACCTCGCAGGCCGCCGCGACGAGCAGCACCGTCAGGGTGAGCCCCGTGAGCCGCACCAGCAGGCCGTACAGACGCACGGTGCGGCGGCGGCCCCGGGCACTGGGGCGCATCCAGTGGGCGAGGTTGACGACCATGAACGGCAGCAGCAACAGCCACAGGGCGCGGGTTCCGTTGCCGGAGGTGAGGTTGCACCAGACGTAGGCCTCGGGCACCGGTTTGTCGCGGCGGCGGTCGTCGGGGCCGGTCTCCGCGTCGACGTCGTCGGCGCGCCGGAAGACGGCCGCGATGCCGTCGCCGGTGATCCGCACCGTGCGCGGATCGTCGAGCATCTCCTGCGGCGTGGTGCCGCCCACGCCGTGGACCAGGAGTTCCAGAGCGGTCCCGGTTTCACCGGGCCGCCGGGCGGGCTGGTCCGGCCCGCCGGTCGAGGCCTGTTCCTGCGCACGTTCCACTGATTCGCACTTCCCCCGTGACACGCCGTCGGCTCTGTCCGTGCGGGCACAAGGATCTCCAGTTCCGCGGCGCCGCACACCTGCTGTCACGGAATCTCCCCGATCCGTGACCGTGCGGAGAGCCGCCGGTGACATGTGCGCGGCGAGCGGTCGGTGGCGCCGCCGGTCCCGCGACATGCGAGGATGAGGCGTCCGCGCACCGGAGCCGGGGGAGAATGTCCTGGTTGGGGCAGGTGTGCTGGGCCTGACGGACGGCATTGAGGCGAAAGGACCGGAGCGTACGTGAGCGAGAATCAGAACCTCCTCGCGGAGCAGCGGCGATCCCTGATCCTCGACGAGGTCCGCCGCCGGGGCGGTGTCCGGGTCAACGAGCTGACCCGCAAGCTCGGCGTGTCGGACATGACGGTCCGCCGCGACCTCGACGCGCTCGCCCGCCAGGGCATGCTGGAGAAGGTCCACGGCGGCGCGGTCCCGGTGGTCGAGGCGAGTACGCACGAACCGGGCTTCGAGGCGAAGTCGGGGCTGGAGCTGAGCGCCAAGGAGGACATCGCACGGGCGGCGGCCAAGCTGGTCGCGCCGGGCGCGGCGATCGCCCTGTCCGGCGGCACGACGACGTACGCGCTGGCGCAGCAGCTGCTGGACGTGCCGGACCTGACGGTGGTCACCAACTCGGTGCGGGTGGCCGACGTCTTCCACGCGGCGCAGCGCACCTCCGGCCCGCGGCAGGGCGCGGCGACGGTCGTGCTGACCGGCGGTGTGCGCACCCCGTCCGACTCACTGGTGGGGCCCGTCGCCGACCAGGCGATCGCGGCGCTCCACTTCGACCTGCTGTTCCTCGGGGTGCACGGCATATCGGTCGAGGCCGGCCTGTCGACGCCGAACCTCGCGGAGGCGGAGACGAACCGGCGGCTCGTGCAGTCGGCCCGGCGGGTCGTGGTGGTCGCCGACCACACCAAGTGGGGCAAGGTGGGCCTGAGTTCGTTCGCCTCGCTGGAGCGGATCGACACCCTCGTGACGGACTCCGGTCTGCCGGACGAGGCGCGCGGCGTGGTCGTGGAGCATCTGCGGCGGCTGGTCGTGGCCGGGGAGCCCGAAGACGAGGCAGACAGCTGACGGGTCGCCAGTTAGGGTGACGCTGCCGGTCTCGCCAGCTCCTCAGCCAGGAGGGCTTCGTCCATGGCTCACCGTCTGCGCCCCGTGGGGCTCGACTTCGTCCAGGCCGCGCCCGTGCGGCATGTCTCCGAGCGGGAGATCTCCGCTCCGGTGGAGGCGGTCTACCGGGCTCTGGAGGACGTGCCCGGCTGGGCCGACTGGTTTCCCCAGGTGACGGCCGCCCGTCCGATCGACGGCGGGAAAGGGCGCGACATCCGGCTCATCGGCGGCGTCCGGTTCCGGGAGTCGGTCATCGCGGCGACGGAACCCGAGGTGTACGCCTATCGCGTCGACGTCACCAACGTGCCCGGAGTGCGCGCGATCGCCGAGGAGTGGCGGCTCGCCCCGGCCGGTACCGGGACCCGGGTGCGGTGGACGTTCGCGACCGACGGGACGGCGGCGTACCGGCTCGCCATGAAGCCGGTGCGGGCGGCTCAGGCCAAGGCCTTCCGGGACGCCGTCACGGCGCTGGACCGGAGGCTGGCGGCGTAGCGCCACCAGCCCGGGCATCCTCTCAGTCGGGCCAGACGCCCGTCTCCAGGAGCGAGTCGATCGCGGCCGTGTACGGCCCGATGTCCAGCCCCTGGGCGGCCAGCCAGGTGTCGGAGTAGTACTTGTCGAGGTACCGGTCCCCCGGGTCGCAGAGCAGCGTCACGACGCTCCCCTGCCGTCCCTCGGAGACCATCTCCGCGACGATCTTCAGCGCGCTCCACAGTCCCGTACCGGTCGAGCCGCCCGCCTTGCGGCCGATGGCGCGCTCCAGTGCCCGTACCGCGGCGACACTGGCCGCGTCGGGCACCTTCATCATCCGGTCGATCGCGCCGGGCACGAAGCTCGGTTCCATCCGGGGGCGGCCGATGCCCTCGATCCGGGAGCCGCAGTCGCAGGTGACGTCCGGATCGCCGGTGGTCCAGCCCTCGAAGAAGCACGAGTTCTCGGGGTCGGCCACGCAGACGCGGGTGTCGTACTGCATGTAGTGCACGTAGCGCGCGAGGGTCGCCGAGGTGCCGCCGGTGCCCGCCGTGGCGGCGATCCACGCCGGCTCGGGGAACCGCTCCCGGCGCAACTGCCGGAAGATGGACTCGGCGATGTTGTTGTTGCCGCGCCAGTCCGTGGCCCGTTCGGCGTAGGTGAACTGGTCCATGTAGTGGCCGCCGGTCTCTGCCGCGAGGCGGGCGGACTCCTCGTACATCGTGCGGGGGTCGTCCACGAAGTGGCACCGGCCGGAGTGGAACTCGATGAGACGGATCTTCTCGGCGCTCGTGGTGCGCGGCATGACGGCGATGAAGGGCACGCCGACGAGCTTCGCGAAGTACGCCTCGGAGACGGCCGTCGAGCCGCTGGAGGCCTCGATCACCGGGCGGCCCGGCCGGATCCAGCCGTTGCAGAGGCCGTAGAGGAACAGGGAGCGGGCGAGCCGGTGCTTGAGGCTGCCGGTGGGGTGGGTGGACTCGTCCTTCAGGTACAGGTCGACGCCCCACCGCTCGGGCAGGGGGAACTGGAGGAGGTGCGTGTCGGCCGAGCGGTTGGCGTCGGCCTGGACCCTGCGGACGGCTTCTTTCAGCCATGCGCGGTAGGCGGTGTCGCTGTGGTCGACGTCGAGGGTGACGCCGGTGCGGGTCTGCTGGGGGGTGCTCACGAGGGGGCTCCTAACGCTGCGCGCCGACGACGCGTCGCGCGGCCGACACCCCGATCATAAGCACCTGACGCACGCTTCTCACCTGCATAAACGCACCTTTGAGCCCCCCAAAGCGCCCCCTGGGGCAGAGCCGGTGCAAGGGGGCGCGCGGTCCAGGGGGCGCACTTGCGTGTGTGCTCCGGGCGCCCCCTGCAGAGGGGGTCTGCTGTACTGGTGCTCGACGCCGGGTGGGGGCAGACTTCACCGCGGGACCGGAGCCCCGGACGGGGTACCGGCAGGGGTACGGCGCACCACCGGAGCAAGCCTCCGGACGGGGGCACACTGGATCAGGACACGAGCCTGTGCCGGGTACCGCGCAGAGGGCGGGCCGGTGCACCGACGCGCACAAGGGGGCGGGTGGCATGGCGGAGCCGGAGTTCAGGGCCACGGGCGTGCGGATCGGGAAGCGGCTGCGTTCGCTCACCCGGGCCGGCCAGGTCCGCATCAGCGACGGCCGGCTCGAGCTGCTGACCAGCTACGGCAGTGAGATCGACAGCGCGCCGGTGCAGGCGGTGCGCGCCTCCAAGCCCTGGTTCGGCCCCGATGACCGGGCCACGGCGGATCTCAACGGCAATCGTTACCTGCTCACCCTGGGCGATCACGACCCCGCTCCGGGCGAACCGGGGCCGCCGGCCGCACGGCGCTTCATCGAGGCCGTGCGCCGGGCGGCGGGGCGCGGCGACTGAGATGTCCGCGAGTTGCGGTACCCCACCCCCTGCGTCACTCTGGTCTCACGTCACTCTGGGTTTACCGGCGATAACGCTGCGAACCAGCCCGCCGGCCACGACAGCGGGCGACAGCGTCACGAAGGCGCCCTGCTGGATCCGAACTCCGTGTTCTTCCGGACCTCACGTCGGGGAGTCGCAGCCGTGATCAGCTACCCAAGCAGGCACTGCACGGTGGAGCTCCAAGCCCTGCCGTCGCGGATCGGCCAGGTCCGCAGAATCGTCTCTGCGCAGTTGCGCTACTGGCATCTGGACGCTCTGATCGACCGGGCCTCGCTCGGTGTGACGGAGTTGCTGTCCAACGTCCACCGGCATGCCCAGCCCGACAAGACGTGCACCGTGGAGATAGAGCTGCTGCTCGACCGGCTCACGGTCTCGGTGCGCGACCACGACCCGCGGATGCCCGTGGTGGACGACGCCGAGCCGCTGGCGACCTGCGGGCGCGGGCTGGCGATGGTGGCGGCCATGAGCGAGAGCTGGGGCGTCCGGCCGGACGGCGAGTCCGGCAAGGTCGTCTGGTTCACCCTCCCGACGTCCTCCGCCGCGGTCGCGGCGCCGGCGCGCCGGGCACGGCGCACGGTCCTGGAGAAACCCGCGCGCAGGTTCGCGGAGGTCGGGCACGTCGCCGACGGGCTGCGGCCCGAACATGCTCCCGCCCGGTCCGCCGTTGCCGGTTGACCGGGCGGTGACCACCGTTCGCACGGGGGTCGCGTCGGCGGGCACCTCCAGGGTCACTCGGTGGCGATGGCGCGCAGCACGTCCAGGCGTGCCGCGCGCCGGGCCGGGCGCAGCCCCGCGAGGGCGCCGGCCATGAGACCCACGAGGGCCACGACCGCGAGTTGGACGGGCGGCACGGCGAAGGCGAAGGCGCTGTCGCTGCTGCCGTCCGAGGCCCTGACGAGGACCCAGCCGAGGAAGGCGCCGAGGGCGAGCCCGCCGACCGTGCCGAAGGCGGCGACCAGGACCGACTCCCAGCGGACCATGGCCCGCAGCTGGGAGCGGGTCTGGCCGACGGCCCGCAGCAGGCCGAGTTCACGGGTGCGTTCGTGGATCGCCAGGGTCAGGGTGTTGGCGATGCCGAGCAGCGCGATGACCACGGCGAGGGCGAGCAGGGCGTAGACCAGGGTGAGCATCATGTCGATGCCGCCGGCCGAGGACTGCGCGTACTCGTCGCGGGTCTGGACCTCCGGGTTGCCGTACCGGGCGGCGGTCTTCTCCACCGCCGCCTTGCCCGCGTCCGTGCTCACGCCGTCCTCGAACGTGACGGCGACGAGGGTGTCGGAGTCCTGGGTGCGGTGCGGGGCCCAGGCGGCGCGGGTGATGACGTAGTCGCCGGCGAGTTCGGACTGCCCGTAGACCGCGCGGACGGTGAACGTCTCCTTGCGGCCGTCGGTGAAGGTGAGCTGGGCCCTGCCGCCGGGGGTGAGGTGCTGCCTGGCGGCTTCCTTCTCGGTGACGGCGATGCCGTCGGTGCCGAGGCCGCGCATCGAGCCGTCGATGCTGCCGAGGTCGAAGGCGCGTTCCAGGGCGGCCGGGTCGGTGACCGTGAGGGCCCGGCCCTCGCCGTCGACCTCGGCGACACCCCGGCCGAGTCCGACCGCCGTGTCCACCTCGGGCAGCTCCTGGACCGCGTCGGCCAGCCTCGGGCTCAGTCCGCTGCCGCCCGCGCCGAACGACGGGGCGCTGACGGCGACGTCGCCGGCGAAGGACCGGGACACGGTCTGGTCCATGGTGGCCTTCAGCGAGGCACCGAACACCGTGAACAGCGACACGACGGCCACGCCGATCATCAGGGCACTGGCGGTGGCCGCGGTGCGCTTCGGGCTGCGCAGGGCGCCCTGCCGGGCCAGCGCGCCGGTGACACCGCGCAGCCGGCCGAGCGGGCTGCCGAGGATCCGGACGGCGGTGGTGGAGGCGACCGGGCCGAGCACCACGAACGCGACCAGGGCCAGTGCGGCGCCGGAACCCGCCAGCCAGACGGACGGTGACACGAGGACGCCGGCCAGGGTGAGGGCGAGGGCCAGCGCGATCAGGCCCGTGCCGGTGATCGCCCGCAGGCGGGACGCGCCGGAGGTGTCGACGGCCGTCTCGCGCAGGGCGGCGAGCGGTGCGGTGCGGCCGGCGCGTACGGCGGGCAGCAGGGCGGAACCCAGGCAGACCAGGATGCCGACGGCCAGAGGCAGCGCCAGTGAGAGGCCCTTGACCACGAGGTCGCCCTCGGGGAACGGGAAGCCGATGGCCGGGAACAGTGCCTGGAGCCCGGCCGCGATGCCGATGCCGCCCGCCAGGCCGGCCAGGGACGCCGTCACGGCCACGGCGGTGGCCTCCACCAGAGTGGTGACGGTGACCTGGCGGCGGGAGGCGCCCAGCGCCCGCAACAGGGCGTTCTCGCGGGTGCGTTGGGCGACGACGATGGCGAAGGTGTTGTGGATGGAGAAGGTCGCCACCAGCAGGGCGACGCCGGAGAACACCAGCAGGAAGAGCGTGAAGATGTCCAGGAACTGGCTGGAGATCATCTCGGTGTTCTCCTCGGCCGACTCCTGGCCGGTGATGGCCTCGACGCCCTGGGGCAGGGCGGGCGTCAGCCGCTCGACGAGTTCCTCCTGGCTCACGCCAGGTCCCGCGCGCACCTGGATGCTCGCCGCCTCGCCCGGCCTGGCCGTGAGGTACTTCTCCGCGTCGGCCAGGGTCATCCCGGTGAAGGTCACCTGTGCCATGCCGTCCTCACCGCCGAAGGTGGCCAGGCCGACGACGGTCACCCGGACCGGGTCGGGGGTGCGCAGGACGGTCGTGTCGCCGATCTTCAGGGCGCCCTTCTCGGCAGTGCCGCGGTTGACGACGACCTCGCCGGACCTCCGCGGGGCGCGTCCGTCGGCCAGCCGGTACGGATTGAGCTGCGGGTCGGTGATCCAGTTGCCGGCGAGGGTGGGCGGGCCCTGGCCGCCGATCGGGTCGCCGTTCGCGCCCACGAGCTGCCCGGCGCCCTGGATGTTCGGCACGGCGGTCGCGACGCCCGGGACCTTCTCGACGGTCCTGGCCAGGCCGGTGGCGACCGGCTGCCGTACGCCCTGGCTCTCGCCGGGCGTGGTGATGGCGTCGGCGCTGCGGACCACGGCGTCGGTGCCGCGGGTCGCGTTGCCGAACATCGAGTCGAAACCGGCGCGCAGTGTGTCGCCCATGACGAGCGTCCCGGCCAGGAACGCCACGCCCAGGAACACGGCGAGGAACGTACCGGCAAAGCGCCGCCGGTGGGCGTGCAGGGAGGACACGCTCAGGCGTACGGAGGCGTTCATGAGGGCACCTCGAAGGCCTTCATCCGGTCCAGGACCCGGTCGGCGGTCGGGGACTCCATGCGGTCGACCAGGCGTCCGTCGGCGAGGAAGACGACCTCGTCGGCGTGCGCGGCGGCCACGGGGTCGTGGGTGACCATGACGACCGTGCGCCGGGTCTGGCGTACGGTGCGGCCGAGCAGGCCGAGCACCTCCTCGCCGGAGCGCGAGTCGAGGTTGCCGGTCGGCTCGTCGGCGAAGACGACGTCCGGCTGTCCGGCGAACGCCCGGGCCACGGCGACGCGTTGCTGCTGTCCGCCGGAGAGTTCGGCGGGCCGGTGGTGGAGCCGGTCACGCAGTCCGACGACGTCGATCAGCGTGTCGATCCACTCCGGGTCGCCCCGGCCTCCCGCCAGGTCAAGGGGCAGCCTGATGTTCTCCGCGACGGTGAGGGTCGGCACCAGGTTGTACGCCTGGAACACGAAGCCCACGCGGTCGCGGCGCAGGAGCGTGAGGCGGCGGTCGTCGAGGCCGCCCAGGTCGGTGTCGCCGATGCGGGCGGTGCCCGAGGTGAGCGTGTCCAGGCCGGCCGCGCAGTGCATCAGGGTGGACTTGCCGGAGCCCGAAGGGCCCATGATCGCGGTGAAGCGGCCGGCCGGGAAGCTCACGGTCACGCCGTCGAGGGCGCGTACGGCGGTGTCGCCACCGCCGTACACCTTCACCGCGTCGACGACCCGGGCGGCGGGCCGCGTGGTCGTCGTGGCGGTCGTCGTGGTCATGCCGCGCCTCCCTTGCGGCCGAACTCCTCGTTCAGCACGGACAGTCGGCGCCAGTACTCGTCCTCGTCGATCTCGCCGGAGGCGAAGCGGTGTCCGAGCACGGTGATGGGCGAGTCGTTCCCGGCCGGGGGCTGCCGCCAGGGGCCGCCGCGGCGGCCGCGCCACACCGTGCGGCGCAGCAGCGCGATGCCGCCGCCGATGACCAGGGCCCAGATCACCGGGAAGAGCAGGATCCAGGGGCCGGGGCCGCCGTCACCGAAGTTCGCCAGGGTCTGCATGTCGTTCAACTCCTCGGACGCGTTGCCGCGATGTCCTGTCTGTCGCTTCCGAGCGTCGCCCCGCGCGGGGTCCCCGGTCGTCGTACGGCCAGCGGCAGTGCGCGTACCTCGGGGGGAGTAGACGGGCGCGGTACGGGTGCTTCCCCTGCCCCCTCGACTTCTGTACCTACTGGTATGTACAGTGCGGTCATGAGCACCTCGGAGCGGCTGATCGAGTCCACGCGCGAGCTGCTGTGGGAGCGCGGCTACGTGGGCACGAGCCCCAAGGCGATCCTGGAGCGCGCGGGCGCCGGGCAGGGCAGCATGTACCACCACTTCAAGGGCAAGCCGGACCTCGCGCTGGCCGCGATCCGGCGGACGGCCGAGGAGATGCGGGCTACCGCCGCGGGAGTACTCGACGGCCCGGGAACGCCGTACGAGCGCATCGAGGCATATCTGCGGCGCGAGCGGGACGTGCTGCGGGGCTGCCCGATCGGCCGGCTGACCATGGACCCGGACGTGATCGCCGGCGCCGAGCTGCGCGCCCCGGTCGACGAGACGCTCGACTGGCTCCGGGAGCGGATCGCCGGGATCGTCGAAGAGGGCAAGGAACAGGGGCAGTTCGAGTCCTCGCTGGACGGCGGGGAGATCGCCGCGGCGGTCGTCGCGACGGTCCAGGGCGGATACGTCCTGGCCCGCGCCTCCGGCTCCCCCGCCGCGTTCGACGCGGGCGTACGGGGGCTGCTGTCCCTGTTGGCGCCCCGCCCGGCTTGAGGAGGCCCGCGTGCACGCCATGCAGTACGAGATCACCCTGCCCGCCGACTACGACATGGGCGTCATCCGCGACCGTGTCGCCCGCCGGGGGCATCTGCTCGACGGCTGGGACGGGCTCGGCTTCAAGGCCTATCTGACGCGCGAGCGCGGTCTGCGCGGCTCGTCGGTCAACCAGTACGCGCCGTTCTACCTCTGGAACACCGTCGACGGCATGAACGCCTTCCTGTGGGGCGGCGGGTTCCAGGGGCTCAGTGACGACTTCGGGCGGCCGTCCGTACGGCAGTGGACGGGGCTCGCGTACGAGGAAGGGGGCGGTGCGCACGCGCGGTTCGCGGTACGGCGGCGCCAACCCGTCCCGGACTCCGGGTCGCCCGCCGGGACGGTGGAGGAGGCGGTGCGGGAGGTCCGGCGGCTGGCGGCGCAGGACGGGGCCCTGCTCGCCGCTGCGGCCGTCGACACGAGCCGCTGGGAGCTGGTGCACTTCTCCCTCTGGGAGCACGACACCCCGAAGGCCGACGGCGACCTGTTCGAGGTGCTGCACCTGTCGGTACCGGGCCGGGACCGGCTGCTCCGGGGGCGCCGGTGGTGAGTGCGGTCCGCGCGGTGCGCGGGACGTACTGAACCTGTTGTGCGGGGAGTTGGGAGTACCGCCGCATCACGTGATGCTCGGCGCGGACGCCACGACGGCCGCCGCCCGCTCGGTGGGCGGCGGCCCCGGGACGCGTGTCTGACGGCGTGGCCCGCCGGTCTCAGCCCATGGCCTGGTCGTTGTCCTTCATCTCGCCCCAGCCGTGCCAGCGGTCGACCTCGATCCAGGCGCTGACCCGGGGCCGGACGCGGTTCGGGTAGGGCCGGCCGCCGTAGTGCCGGGAGAGCAGGTCGATGTCGGCCAGGTCCTTGTCGTCGTACATCTCGGTGACGCGGCCGATGAGGGTGATGTGGGTGTACCAGTTGTCGTCGGCGAGGACGGTGAGTGTCACGCGCGGGTCGCGGCGCAGGTGCTTCAGGCGGACCCGGCCCTCGTCGAGGTTGATCAGCACCCGGCCGTCCTTCCACGCGTACCAGGTGGCGGTGGAGACCGGTGTGCCGTCGGAGCGGAGCGTGGCCATGACGCACGGGTTGGGCCGACTCAGCAGGGCCTCGGCCTCGGGCGGCAGCGGCGGCTTGGACATGGGGGAACCTCCCGGATGATCAGACGGACGGGCTTTCGTCGAAACTGGCGAAGTAGGCGGCGGCCATGTCCTCGTCACCGTGGCCCTGGGCGGCGGCGCGCTCCATGCGGGCGGCGGCGGCTTCGGCCACGTCCAGGCGGACGCCGTGGCCCGCACCGGCCTCGACGATGAGGCGGGCGTCCTTGGCGGCGGTGGTCACCGCGAACTGCGGCGGGGTGAGCCGGTCTTCGAGGACCAGGCCGGACTTGGCGTGCAGATAGCCCATGTCGAGCGGGCCGCCGGCGATGAGGTCGAGGAAAGCGCGCGGGTCGATGTCGAGGGCCTTCGCCAGTGCCAGGGCCTCACCGGCGGCGGCCGTCACGGCGAGGACCCAGCTGTTGGCGACCAGCTTCAGCCGGGTGGCGCCGCCGGCCGCCCCGTCCTCGCCGGCCCACACGGTACGGGCGCCGACGGCGTCGAACACGGGCGTCACCGTCTCCCTGCCCTCGACGGGGCCGGCGGCGAGCACGGTCAGCTGCCCGGCCTCGGCGGGCTGGCGGGTGCCCAGAACGGGCGCGTCGTAGAAGACCAGGCCGTGCTCGCGGGCGAAGGCCGCGAGGTCACCGATGGCCTCGACGCCCGCGGTCGTGGACTGCACCCAGGCGGCGCCCGGGCGCAGGGCGGGGGCGGCCTCCCGCATCGTCTCCAGGGCGGCGGGGCCGTCGTAGAGCATGGTCAGCACGACGTCGCTGTCCCGGACCGCCTCCGCGGGAGTACCGGCGATGTGCACGCCCTCGGCGGCCAGCGGCTCGGCCTTGGCGCGGGTGCGGTTCCAGGCGTGGACGGCGTGCCCGGCGCGGGCCAGGTTGCGGACCATCGCGGCGCCCATGATCCCGGTGCCCAGGACGCTCACGGTGAGCTTGTCGGTCATGACGTCAACTTCCTCGTTCGTACGGTGCGGGCGAGCCGCCTGCGGTCCAGCCTGCCCGCTCAGGCGCGAGCCTTCCCGGAAGCGGCGCGGGCAAGCCCGTCGAGCGGTGCCTGATCCCCGATGAGCCCTCCCAGCCGGACACCCTGTTCCTCGTCCGGCTAGGTCAGCGCTCCCAGGGGATCGTCCAGGACCGGCTGCCACGCCAGTTCCGCGGCGCCGACCAGGCTGTTGTGGTCGAGGGTGCACGGCAGGATGGGGACGCCGCCGCTCTGGCCCCACAGGCTGCGGTCGGCGACGACCGCGCGGAGCCGGCCGGGGTCGGCGTCCAGGAGGGTGCGGTGCAGGCCGCCGAGGATGATGCGGTCCGGGTTGAGGATGTTGACGAGACCGGCGAGTCCGAGCCCGAGCCGGTCGATGAGGGTCTCGGTGGCGGTGCGGACGCCCGGGTCGTCGTAGTGGTGGCGGACGAGGTCGATGGACTGCTGGAGCAGGGACATCTCGGGGCCCGGTTCGCGGCCCGCCGCCGTGAGGAAGGCCAGCGGGTCGGTCTCCACGTCCAGGCAACCGCGGCTGCCGCAGTGGCAGGGGCGGCCCTCGGGGTGCACGGTGAGGTGGCCGACCTCCAGCGCGAGACCCGAACTGCCCCGGTGGAGGCGGCCGTCGAGGACGAGCGCACCGCCCACGCCCCGGTGGCCGGTGGCCACGCACAGCAGGTCGCGGGCGCCGCGTCCGGCACCGTGCCGGTGCTCGGCGAGCGCGGCGAGGTTGACGTCGTTCGCGGCGAACGCCGGTCCGTCGAGTCCGGCCGCGCGCACCTGCTCGGCGAAGATGTCCCGGACGGGCGCGCCCGCGGGCCAGGCCAGGTGCAGCGGGTTGAGCGCCAGGCCCTCCGGTTCGGCGACCGCGGACGGTACGGCGAGTCCCGCGCCCACGCACCGGCGCCCGGTCTCCCGCAGCAGCTCGGCGCCCGCCGTGACGACGGAGGCGAGCACCTTCGCCGGGTCGGCGTCGACGACCTCGCAGCCCGGCGCGGTGGCGACGATCCGGCCGCCCAGCCCGACCAGCGCCGCCCGGAAACCGTCGGCGTGCACCTGCGCGGCGAGCGCGACGGGCCCGTCCTCGGCGACGGCCAGCTTGTGCGAGGGCCTGCCCTGCGAACCCGCCGCCGCGCCGGGCCGGGCGTCGACCCGGATCAGCCCGAGCGCCTCCAGTTCGGCGGCGACCGCCCCGGCCGTCGCCCGGGTCACGCCGAGCTCGGCGGTGAGTACGGCCCGGGTCGGCGCGCGGCCGGTGTGCACGAGCTCCAGCGCGGGTCCGAGCGCTCCGCGCCCCCGGTCCAGCCGCGTCCTCGTCGAGGTGCTCCCATCCCCCGCCGGCCGGGGGTCCGCCTTCCCGCTCATGAGGGCGAGTCTCCCATGATCCGCAGGGCCCGCGGCCTACAGGCCGCTGACCCGGAGCGTGATGTTGAGCCGTCCGGTCAGGCCGAGACCGGGCGGTGCCGTGCCTCCGTGTACCCGGGGGACTCCGTGGTAGGCGAGGCGGGACGGGCCGCCGAAGACGAACAGGTCGCCGCTGCGCAGCTCGACGTCGGTCCAGGGCCGGGTGCGGGTCTCGGCGTTGCCGAAGCGGAACACGCAGGTGTCGCCGAGGCTCAGTGACACCACCGGCGCGTCCGACTTCTCGTCGCTGTCGCGGTGCATGCCCATCCGGGCGTCGGCGTCGTAGAAGTTGATCAGGGCGATGTCGTAGGCCGGTGCCGGTCCCTGGAGGGTGTCGCGGACCGCCCGGCGGCCCAGGTCGCCCAGCCATGCGGGGAACGGCTTCACCGGGGCGCCGTCGCCGTCGACGACCGTGCCGGCGTAGCCGTACGGGTACCAGTGCCGGCCGAGGCAGACCTGCCGGGCGGTCATGGTGCCGCCGCCCGGGGTGCGGACGGTGCGCAGCCCGGCCGGCGGGCGGGCCCAGTCGCGGCAGGCCTCCAGCAGCTCGCGCTGCTCTCCGGGATCCAGCCAGTCCGGCACGTGCACCGCGCCCGGCGCCACCTGCGTACGGGCTCGGGAGAACAGTTCGCCGTCCATGCCCCCATCCTCTCCTCTCCTCCCCTCGCCTCTCCTCCCCGACCTGGGCTGAGCTGCGGCTCGGCTAGCCTGGACGCACGATGAACGACCGTATGACGACGCCCTGGGGCGAGCTCGCGCTGACCCGTTTCCCCGAGGACCCGCGCGACAGGCTGCGCGCCTGGGACGCCTCCGACGAGTACCTGCTGAGGTACCTGGCGCAGGAGGGGATTGTGCTGTCGGGCACGGTCGTGGTCGTCGGGGACCGCTGGGGTGCCCTGGTCACGGCGCTCGCGGAGCACCGGCCGGCGCAGATCACGGACTCCCATCTGACCCAGGAGGCGACCCGGGCCAATCTCGCGCGGCACGGTGTGGAGCCCGGCGCGGTCCGGCTGCTCACCACGCAGGATCCGCCGCCCGGCCGTGTCGACGTGCTGCTCGTGCGGGTGCCGAAGAGCCTGGCGCTGCTGGAGGACCAGTTGCTGCGGCTGGCGCCCGCGGTGCACGCGGGAACGGTCGTCGTGGGCACGGGCATGGTGAAGGAGATCCACACCTCCACGCTGCGCTTGTTCGAGCGGATCCTCGGCCCGACCCGCACCTCGCTCGCCGAGAAGAAGGCCCGGCTGATCTTCTGCACGCCGGATCCCGCGCTGGAGCGGCCCGCCAGTCCGTGGCCGTACGTCTACACGCTCCCGGACGGCATCGGCCCGGCGTCGGGGCGCACGGTCGTGAACCACGCGGGTGTCTTCTGCGCCGACCGGCTCGACATCGGCACCCGGTTCTTCCTGGAGCATCTGCCGAGCGGCGGGGGCGGCCGGCGGGTGGTGGACCTGGGGTGCGGCAACGGTGTGGTCGGCACGGCGGTGGCGCTGGCCGACCCGGCGGCCGAGGTGCTGTTCGTCGACGAGTCGTTCCAGGCCGTGGCCTCGGCGGAGGCGACGTACAAGGCGAACGGGGTGCCGGGGCACGCCGAGTTCCGGGTCGGGGACGGGCTGGCGGGCGTGCCGGCCGACAGTGTGGACCTGGTCCTGAACAACCCGCCGTTCCACTCCCACCAGGCGACGACGGACGCCACGGCCTGGCGGATGTTCACGGGGGCGCGGCGCGCGCTGCGGCCGGGCGGTGAGCTGTGGGTGATCGGCAACCGGCATCTGGGCTACCACGTCAAGCTGCGGAAGCTGTTCGGCAACAGCCGGCTGGTGGCGAGCGACCCGAAGTTCGTGGTGCTGAAGGCCGTCAAGCGGTAGCCGCGCCGAGGGTGTGGAGGGTCCGCGCCACTGTCCGGGTCATGGCCTCCCGGGCGACCGTCAGGTAGCCGCGCGGGTCGACCGCCTCGGGCCGGTCGGCGAGGAACTCCCGGATCGCGCCGGTCAGCGCGATGTTCAGGGCCGTGCCGATGTTGACCTTGGTGATGCCGCCCGCGACCGCCGCCGTGAGTTCGCCGTCCGGGACGCCGGAGGAGCCGTGCAGGACGAGCGGGACCTCCAGCGCGGCCGACAGTTGTTTGAGCAGGGCGTGGTCGAGGGTGGCGGTGCGGGTCGTCATGGCGTGCGCGCTGCCGATGGCGACGGCCAGGGCGTCCACGCCCGAGTCGGCGACGAAGGCCCGGGCCTCGTCGGGGTCGGTGCGCGCGCCCGGGGCGTGCGCGTCCAGCGGGGGTCTGCCGTTCTTGCCCCCGATCTGCCCCAACTCGGCCTCGATCCAGAGCCCTTGGGCGTGTGCCCAGTCGACCGCCGCCCGGGTCGTGGCCAGGTTCTGCTCGTAGGGCAGCCGGGCCGCGTCGTACATCACGGAGCTGAAACCGGCCTCCGCGGCCTGGTGCAGCAAGGTCTCGCTCTGTACGTGGTCGAGGTGCAACGCGACGGGTACGGCGGCCCGTTCGGCCGCGGCGACGGCCGCGCGGGCGAGCGGGAGCAGCTGCCCGCCGTGGAACTTGACCGCGTTCTCACTGATCTGGAGCACGACGGGGGCGGGCACGGACTCGGCGCCCGCGAGGACGGCCTCGACGTGTTCCAGCGTGATGACGTTGAAGGAGGCGACGGCCGAACGGGCTGCGGCGGCGCGGGTGACGAGTTCGCCGGTGGTGGTCAGGGGCACGGTGCCTCCAGGGTCAGTGGGCGAGGATCACCGAGCGGGTCAGGTGGCGGGGCCGGTCCGGGTCGAGGCCACGCGCGGCGGCGACCGCGACCGCGAGGCGCTGGGCCCGGACGAGTTCGGCCAGGGGGTCGAGCCGGCCCTCGATCCACAGTCCGCCGGTGGAGCGCACCTGGTCGGCCAGACCCTCGGGTGCCTCGCCGAACATCCAGGTCGCGGTGCCGCTCGTGGTGACACTGATGGGCCCGTGCCGGTATTCCATCGCCGGGTAGGCCTCCGCCCAGGACAGCGACGCCTCGCGCATCTTCAGCGCGGCCTCGTTGGCCAGGCCGACGGTCCAGCCGCGTCCCAGGAAGGTGAACTGGGCGCAGTCGACGAGGCCTTCGGGCAGGGGTTCCGTCAGGGCCGTGCGCGCGTCGGTGACGGCGGTGTCGGGGTGCAGGCCGAGGTGGGCGCGCAGGAGGGTGAGGGCCGTGGTGGCGAACCGGGTCTGTACGACGGAGCGTTCGTCCGCGAAGTCGAGGACGGCGAGCTGGTCGGCTGCCGTCCGCACGGGCGCGTCCGGGTCTGCGGTGATCGCGGTGGTGCGGGTGCGGCCCTTCAGCCTGCCCAGCAGATCGAGGACCTCGGTCGTGGTGCCGGAGCGGGTGAGGGCGACGACCCGGTCGTAGGCGCGGCCGTACGGGAACTCCGAGGCGGCGAACGCGTCGGTCTCGCCCTGGCCCGTGCCCTCGCGCAGGGCGGCGGCCGCCTGCGCCATGAAGTACGAGGTGCCGCAGCCGACGATCGCGACCCGCTCCCCCGGTGCCGGCAGCACCTCCGCGCACCCGGCCGCCCGTGACGCGGCTTGCGCCCAGCACTCGGGCTGGCTGGTGAGCTCGTCCTCGACATGCGTCATGCCGCATCCTCCATTGTGTTTATTCCTGCAAGATATCTCCAACATTCGAGCAATATCAAGCATGCAAGGCGGATCGTTCCCCACCGTCCGGTGGGCCGCCCGCCTAAGCTGGGGCTGAGGCGCATGCCGGGCGGGCCAAGGAGGCGTCATGGGCGGACCAGCGCGCGACCACGACGTGCCGGGTGGCCGGAGGTATCTGCCGATCGCCGAGCACGGGCTGATCGGCGACCTGCGCAGCGTGGCACTGGTGGGGACCGACGGCACCATCGACTGGTACTGCTGCCCGGCCTTCGACGCGCCGAGCGTCTTCGCCTCGATCCTGGACGCGGAGCGCGGCGGCTGCTTCGAGCTGGCGGCGGCGGTGCCGGCGCGGACCAAGCAGTTCTACTTCCCGGACACCAACGTGCTGATCACCCGGTTCTTCACCGAGGACGGCGTCGGCGAGGTGCAGGACTTCATGCCGCTCGACGGCGAGCCCGCCGAGGTGGAACGGCACCGGCTGATCCGCCGGGTGGTGTGCGTACGCGGCTCGATCCCGTTCCGTACCCGCGTCGCTCCCCGGTTCGACTACGGCACCCGGCCGCACACCGTCCGGCTGACCGGTGACACGGCGCTCTTCGAGTCCGAGAGGCTGGCGCTCGCGCTGACCGCGACCGTGCCGCTGGAGACGGACGGACCGGACGTGCGCGGCGACTTCAAGCTCTCCGAGGGCGAGTCGGCGGTATTCGCGCTGGACAAGGTGGGCGGCGACGTGGCGCCCCGCCGGTGTGCGCACACGGAGGCGGAGGAGCAGTTCGCGGCGACGGTGGCGTACTGGCGACGCTGGCTGTCCGCCTCCAAGTACCGGGGCCGCTGGCGGGAGATGGTGCACCGCTCGGCGCTGACGCTGAAGCTGCTGACCTACGCGCCGACCGGGGCGATCGTGGCCGCGCCGACCACGAGTCTGCCCGAGCGGCTCGGCGGCGAACGCAACTGGGACTACCGGTACGTGTGGGTGCGCGACGCGGCCTTCTGCGTCTACGCCCTGCTGCGGCTGGGCTTCACCGGCGAGGCCGAGAAGTTCATGGACTTCGTGACCCGGCACATCAGCCCGGGCGACGGCAAGCCCTCCGGCCCCTTGCAGATCATGTACGGCATCGACGGGCGCACCGAGCTGCCCGAGACGGCACTCGGCCATCTGGAGGGCCACGAGGGTTCCGCGCCGGTACGGGTCGGCAACGCGGCGGCCGACCAGCTCCAGCTCGACATCTACGGCGCGCTGATCGACTCCATCTACCTCTACGACAAGTGGGCCAAGCCCATCTCCAGCGGCCAGTGGGACGACGTGTGCGCGCTGGTGGACTGGGTGTGCGAGAACTGGGACCAGCCCGACGAGGGGATCTGGGAGACGCGGGGCGGGCGCAAGAACTTCCTGTACTCGCGGCTGATGTGCTGGGTGGCGATCGAGCGGGCCATCCGGATGGCCAACCGGCGCGGCCTGCCCGCCGACCTGCTGCACTGGCGGGAGTGCCGCGACACGATCTACCGGCGGATCATGAGCCGGGGCTGGTCCGAGGCGCGCGGAGCCTTCGTCCAGCACGAGGACGGCGAGGTGCTGGACGCGGCCGTGCTGATGATGCCGCTGACGAAGTTCATCGCCCCGACCGATCCGAAGTGGCTGTCGACACTGGACGCGCTCACCGAGGAACTGGTCTCCGACTCGCTGGTCTACCGCTACGACCCGCAGTCCAGCCCCGACGGGCTGCGCGGCGACGAAGGCACGTTCTCCATCTGCTCGTTCTGGTACGTCGAGGCCATGGTGCACGCGGGCCGCATCGACGAAGCGCGCCTCGCCTTCGAGAAGATGCTGACGTACGCCAACCATCTCGGCCTGTACGCCGAGGAGATCAGCCACACCGGGGAGCAGCAGGGCAACTTCCCGCAGGCGTTCACGCATCTCGCGCTGATCAGCGCGGCCTTCAACCTGGACCGGGCGCTCGGCTGACGCTCGGCTTGTGCGAACTCGGCTTGTGCGAACTCGGCTTGTGCGAAGGGGAGACACGGCAAATACTCGGAGAATGGCGGGGGGAAACGGGAGCGGCCGTGTGTGGCGCGTCCCTGGGGCATGGGGAAGGTTCGTGTCGAGCGCCCGAGGACGGCGCGGTCGCAACGGCTCGAGGACCGATCCGCCGACCACGTCCTCGTCCTCGTCCGGGGACCGAGCGGCCGCCGTGGGCGGGGATGCCGGTCAGGTCATCACCGGTGACGGCGCGACCGGGGTGCACGTCGAGAACATCGAGCGGGCGCTGCTGCTCCCGAAGGAGGCGTTCACGCAGGCCGCGTATCACGAGCGGTCGGCCGCAGCGGCGTTCCCCTCGCATGTGGACCTCACCTCGATCCCCCTTGCCGTTCCCCAGCGACGGGTCGCCGCGGACCGGTTGCGCGGGCGGGACGACCTGGTGGCGGCGCTGACCGGCGACATGGGACGCGATGCGGGTGACAGCCCGGACCACCGCCGCGTCCATGTGCTGACCGGGCTCGGGGGCTGCGGGAAGACCACGGTGGCTCTGGAGGTCGCGCACCGGCTCTCGCCCCGGGCGGGCCACATGTGGTGGGTGTCCGCCGCCGACCGGGAGAGCCTCTGGGGCGCTCTGCACGCCGTCGCACTCGACGCCGGGGCCGACAGCGGGGAGTTCGTCCGCGCTCACGCCGCCGATGTGCTGTGGAAGCGGCTCAACGCGCTCACCGAACCATGGCTTCTCGTGCTCGACAACGTCGACGATCCGTCCTTCCTCAGCGCCCGGTCACAACCCCTGGCGCGTGGCGTCGGCTGGCTGCGGCCGCCCGGCACCCCGCACGGGACGGTCCTCGTCACGAGCCGCGAGTCGCGTCGGGAGCGGTGGGCGCCGTGGACACAGATCCTGCCGGTGGACGTGCTCGACATCGACGACGGGGCTCGCGTCCTGCTCGACCTGGCGCCGGACGCGGGCGGTGAGCGGGAGGCGGAGAAGCTGGCCGGGCACCTCGGCAGGCTGCCCCTGGCGCTGGACCTCGCCGGTTCCTACCTCGCGCTGGCAGCCGACGCGCCATGGCACGTGCGCGGAACGCCCAAGACTTTCGCGGAGTACCGCCGTGACTTCGACGGACGGATCGCGGAGATGGCCACCGACCCGGACTCCTCGCTCGGGGAGGCGGAACAGGCCCGCCGGGCCATCCTGACGACCTGGGAGATCTCGCTCGATCTCCTCCACGACCAGGGCAACGACCTCGCCCGGCCGCTGTTGCGCCTCCTGTCGGCCTTGGGGCCGGCACCGATTCCCCACCAGCAACTGCTCGACCCGGAGTTGCTCGCCGCCTGCGACCTGTTCCCCGCTCCGACCGACGAACGGATCCAGGCCGCGTTGATGGGGCTCTCCGGTCTGCGACTGGTCGACCTGCAGAGCGTGACCCCGGAACCCGCAAGGGGTGAATCGTCCGACGCCGACATCCGCCTGAAGCTCGACATCCACCCCCTGGTCCGCGCCAGCAACCGCGCACACGCCGACTTCGCCGCGCACACCGGGACACTCCTCGGCCTCGTCACGGCCCTGCTGGAGCGCGCCGTGAGCCCGCTCGAACCGGACAATCCCATGCACTGGCGCCGGTGGCGCCATTTCGCCCCGCACTGCACCGCTCCCCTGCACCTCCTGGAACTGGTCGGCTCGGTGCCGGACGACGTCGCCGTCGCCGCCACCGAACCTGCCCTGCGTGCGGCACAGAGCCGCAACTTCCTCGGCCTGTACTCCCTGGCCGTCACCGAGGTCAGCACTGTCGTCGCTCTCCGGGAGAGCCGTCTGTGTCCCGACCATCCCGCGACGCTCGAAAGCCGTCTGAGCCTTGCTCTCGCTCTGCGTGACGACGCACGGCTCCGTGAGTCCGAGGCCGTGTACACGGCGACAGCCGAGGCGTGCGAACGGACGCTGCCGTACGACCACCCCTTTCTCCAGTCCGCCCGAGGCGGCCGGGCACGGGTGCTGTGCGCACTCGGACAACCGGAGGTGGCGGAGAAGGATCTGCGCGCCGTCCTCGCGATCCGTCTGCGCGATCCGGGGCCGAACTCCCGCAAAGCCCTTCGTACCAGGTACGACATCGCCACGGTCCTGCACATGCGAGGAATGCTCAGGGAGTCCGCCGAAGAACTGCGAGAGCTCCGACGAGCGGGACGAGAGCTGTTCGGACACCGCGATCCGCTGACACTTGCCGTCGGCGCCCACCTCACCAGGGTGTTGCGCGATGCCGGGGAGCTCGACGAGGCCGAACGCGTCGGAGCGGAGGTGGTGGAGGACTCGGTGAACCTGATGGGTCCCGCCCACCCTGACACCCTCATCGCCCGCCACGAACTGGCACGCGTGATGCGGGACAAGGGCCGGCTCACCGAGGCCCGGGCCGAGTTCGCCGAGATCTGGAACGTCAAAAAGGAGCGTTTCGGCGAAGATCACCCCGACGCGGTCGCGAGTCGGCATGAACTCGCCACTATTTTGCACCTGTTGGGCCGCCCGACCGAGGCGGCGGGTCACTTCCGTGCCGTGCTCGACGCCAATGTGCGGCTCCTCGGCGAGGAACACCCCGACGTGCGGAGGAGCCGCCGGAACCTCGCGCTTGTCCTGAACGGAGCGAATGAGGAGGACCACACAAGGATGTCCCTGGACGAGGCACTCGCAGCCGGCAGTGACGAACCGGCCCCCGATGTCCGTCGAATCCTTGAAAGGTTCGCCCGGCCACGGCAGAGCAAATCGGGTGAGGGATACGGCGGCGGCGGATACTCGGAGGGCAGCTACTCCTACGCACCGGACCCGCGGTACCGGCCGGTCCTTTCCTACCGCTCGCAGTCCCGCTTCCAGGACAAACCCACCGCCCTGCCCATGGCCACCAGGAGATGTCCGCCACCTGTGCTGCGTGCCCTGGCCGCCGGGCGGGAGACCAGCAGCGACGTCGAGAAGCTGTGCGCCCATCAGCTCGACATCCGTGTCCTGGCACTGGCGGGGATCCTTGCCTGGTACACCAAGCGGGACGGTGCCGAGTGGGTCCGGCAGGCACGGGCGTTGTTCGTCGAAGCCGACCAAGTCGCCCCGGCCCTCTTGGACAGACTGCTCCTGCATCCCGCTACGGGCCGGTGGATGAGCCGTACGCTGCTCGCGCTGGAGGACGACTCCTCACAGGCCGATCCCGGCTATCTGCGGGCGCTCGCCGCCACGGCCGGCATCAACGCCGAGTTGTCCTTCACGCTGCGGATTCCGGTCCACGAGGGCCTGGCCGTCCTGCCGGCCCTCGGCTTCGCCGATCTCGGAACCGACCGGCGTACGACGGAAGCGGACGTCGTGGCGGAGAACGGCCAGAGGTACGTCCGGGCCGCGGGCAAGGAGGTGCGACTTCCCCCTTCGCTGGAGGCCGAGTCTCCCGGCTGGCACCCGATGCGTCGCATCAAGGCCTCAGTCGCCGGCGAAACCCGCCTGGTCTGCCTCGACGACATCGACCCTTACCGCGGTGTCGATCCCGGCACGGCGCCCCGCCCACTCACTCCCGAGCAGGTGAACCGCTGGCAGGAACTGCTCGGTGAGGCATGGAGCCTGCTGGACCACACGGACGGCGTGGACGCCGGGGCACTCGCGGCCGCTCTCACCACCCTCACGCCGCAGGCCCCGGAGCCCGGCGGCGCGCCGACTTCGCTCACGTCGAGCGATGCCTACGGCGGGATCGTCCTCACCGAACCGGAGGACGCGCTGCAATTCGCCCTGACACTCGTGCACGAGGTCCGGCACATCAAGCTCCACGCCCTCCTCGACATGGAGTCGCTGCACAGCGAGCAGGACAGTGAGCAAGAGCTGTTCTACGCGCCCTGGCGGGATGATCCGCGGCCCTTCGAAGGGCTGTTCCAGGGAGTGTTCGCCTTCTTCGGGGTGGCCGAGTTCTGGCATGGGCGCTGCCTTCGGTCGACCGGCGACGACCTGAGGCGCGCGCAGTTCGAGCTGGCCTACTGGCGCCTTCAGGTCTGGGCGGCTTTCACGGTGGTGCGGTCCTCGCCTCGGTTGACGGACACGGGCCGGCAGTTCGTCGCCGCGATGGCGGAGAGCGCCGCCGCGTGGCGGACCGAGCCGGCCGTACCCGCCGACGTGGCGGGGGCAGCCCGGGCGGCCGCCGTCGCCCACCGGGCCCGGTGGGAACAGCTGCACGGCAGGCCTTGACCTTCGAGGACGGCTCACTGCCCGCGCCCCTGGGCCTCAGTGGCCGTGACCGTCGTCCGTGTGCCCCTCGGGGGTATCGGAGTCTGCTGCCGCTCCCCCGGCCCTGACGGTGAACGCCGCCGTGTGGACCTTGCCGTCGTGCTTGAAGTCGAGGAACAGGCGGTAGGAACCGGCGCTGGGGGCCGTGGCCGTGAAGGAGATGTCCGGGCCGGGCCTGGTCTTTCCGTCGCCGGGTTCGCCGTTCGGGTGGACGTGGAGGTAGGCGAGGTCGCCGGAGCGCAGGGCGACGAGGTGGCCGTACGCGCCGAGGTAGGGCTGGAGGTCGGTGACGGGCCGGCCGGCGCGGGAGACCTTGAGCTTCAGCTCGCCCGCCTCGCCGGGGCGCAGGGCGCCGGACAGCTTCACTTCGTAGCCGTTGGTCCTGGCCGTGGTGGCCGGTGCGGGCAGTTCCTTCGGCTGGTACGGGCCGGAGGCGGCGAGGTCCGCGCCGAGGGTGAGGTTCCGGGCGTCCTTCTTCGCCGGGGTGAAGTCGGCGAAGACGCGGTAGCCGCCCGCGCGGGGCAGGTCGACGGGGGTGCTCCAGGTGCCGTCGGAGGCCCGGGTGGGGTGCAGGTGACGGTACGTGGCCAGGTCGCGTGAGGCCACGATGAGGTGGAGTTCCTTGTCGTGCTCGCGCTGATAGGCGGTGACGGCGCGACCGCTGCCGTCCCTGACCGTGAAGCGCAGGTCGGCCCGCTGCCCGGCGGTGACGCTCGGGGTCTGGAGGTCGAGGGTGTAGCCGCCCTCGGAGATCTGGAGCCCGTCGGCCGGGGGCGTGTCGTGCCCGGCGTGGCCGCCGGCCTGCTCGGACGGGGGCGCCGGCGGGGTGTGCTCGTCCTCGTGTCGCGGCGGGCTGTCGGCGACGACGGGGTCGATGCCCTGGCCGACGCCGTAGGCCGTGCCGAAGGTCGCCGCGAGAACGGCGGCGAAGGTCGTGATCTTCAGTCCGGTGTTCATGGCCGGCATCTCCTTCAGAACGGGGCCTCCCGCTCTCGTGCGGGGCCTCCCTACATCTCACCATACCCCCGGGGGGTATCAAGTCAAGCGCTGGCCGTGCTTGCATCTTATACCCCCGAGGGGTATACAGGGCTCGGCGAGGAAATACCCCCGCCCCGTATTCGAGATTCAGACCGTCCCAGGAGGCACGCCATGACCGCTACCGCCACCACCTACGCCGTCTCCGGAATGTCCTGCGGCCACTGCAAGGCCACACTGACCAAGGCCATCGGCGAGCTGGACGGCATCAGCGGCGTCGAGGTCGACCTCGAGAGGGGGCACGTCACCGTCACTAGTGCCACGGAGCCCGACGACACCGTGATCGCGGAGACCGTCGACGAGGCCGGCTACGAGCTGACCGGGCGGGTCTGAGCCATCACCGCCGGCGGTGGTGCCACACCAGCGTGTGGCGCCAGAGCAAGCGGCGGCGCAGGCGGGCGCCGGGCAGGACGGTCCGGGCCTCGCCGACGATCTCCGGGAAGGTCATGGCCGCCGGACGCGTGCGGGCCGTCATGGAGACGGGGCGAGACACCGGGCGGCCCCGGTTCTTGAGCAGGGCCATGACGATGTTGAGCGGGACCGACGCGACGCCGAGGAGGTGGTCAACGGGCGTCCGCTCCCGGGAGACACCGACGATCACCAGGGTGCCGCCGGGGGCCAGACGGTCGCGGAAGGCCTGGAGAGCCTGGGTGAACGGCAGGTGGTGGACCACGGCGACGCAGGTGATGACGTCGTACGGACCGGCGGGCAGCCCGGCCGGCGCGTCGGCCACGGTGTACGTCACCGGGGCGGCCGCGGGGGTCAGCTCCCGCGCCCGGGCGATGATCGCCGGGTCGGCGTCGACCCCGTGCACCCGCTCGGCCCGGCCGGCCAGCAGCCGGGCGAGGTCGCCGCTGCCGCACCCCACGTCCAGGGCGCTCCCCACCCGCCTGGGGAGCTGCCGCAGGATCCAGCGGTGGAAGTGGGCGTTGTGATCCCAGGGACGGGCGGCGTGGAATCGTTCGAGGGCACGTGACAGGGACGTCATGCCCTCAGTTCAGCAGACGGGTTCAGACGCCCGACGTGGGCACTCGGGAGGTACCGGCTCACAGGGGTGCCGAGTGTGCGCCCGGCGTGAGCCGGTACCTTGCTGGGAAGGCCACTGCGGGGAGAAGCACATGACCGATCCGACGACCACAGACGAGGACGCCCTTCGTCCGCTCCCGGCGGACGGGAAGCCCTCGGGCGGGCCCGGCCGGCTCCTGGGTGCCGTCATGGGCGATCTCAGGGCCGTGGACGGCGCGCTGTACGCGGCGGTGGCCGCCACTCCCACGCCCACGCTCGACCGGACGCTGCGCCATCTGTCGCACGCGGCCGACCACTCGAAGATCTCGTTCGCCATCGCCGCGGCCCTGGCGCTGGGCGGGAAACGGCCGAGGAGGGCCGCGTTCGCCGGCGTCGGGGCGATCGCCGTGGCCTCGGCCTCCGCGAATCTGCTCGGCAAGCGCCTGGTGCGCCGGGCCCGGCCGGACCGGGAGGCGGCCCGCGTGACGGTGGACCGGCACGTTCCGATGCCGACGTCGGCCTCGTTCCCGTCGGGGCACACGGCATCGGCGGTCGCGTTCGCCACCGCCGTCGGCGTGGTCCTGCCGCCCGCCGCGGTGCCGCTCGGGGCACTGGCGAGCGCCGTCGGCTACTCCCGTATCCACACGGGCGTGCACTATCCGGGTGACGTGGCCGCGGGCGCGGTCCTCGGCATCGCGAGCGCCGCGGCGGCCCTGGCGGCGGCAGCGGCGGCGGCCACACCGTCGGAGCGGACGCAGGCGCTCCTCACCGCGGCCCGCTCCTGGCCCCGGATCGGCATCGGCGCGGCCGTACGGCAGTGAGGCCGCGGGCCTGTTCATCAGCATCGCGCGCCTCGGTGGCCCCAGCGGCGGCAGCGGCAGCCGCCACTCCGTCGCCACCATTCCGTGAGAGCGGACCGAGGCGCTCCTCAGCGACCGGCCCGTTCCTGGCCGCGGATCGGCATCGGCGCCGCCGTACGGCAGTGAGGCCGCGGCTCACCGTCGTACGGCAGTTAGGCCGCGCGGGCGGGTTCATCGGCCCCTCGGCCGCGTTGCGCAGCCCGGCGAAACGGGGTACCGCTGCGCCCACCCGTGGGCGGGCCAGCGGCGCGACTGCCCGCACCTGAGCGGGACCGGCGGCCCACAGCGCGCCCCGGCTCCCGGCCAGTCATCGGCCACCCGGCCCCCGGCTAGTCCAAAAGCACTGCAGCGGACCGGCGTACGTCGACGGCGGTGAGCGCCAGGGCCAGCGGGCCCGGGGTCAGGAAGGCCAGGGGCAGCAGCATCCAGGCGCACAGCGCGGCCGTCGCCACGGCGAGCAGGACCAGTCCGCTGCCGCCCGCGTCCGCCACGGCGTCCCGGGCCGCCCCGCGCACCGCCGCACGCCAGTCGGTGAGCGACTCGGGGCGGGCGCAGGCCCGCAGGCCGACGACCGCCGCGCAGGCGCCGATGGCGGCTGCGGCCACCGCGAACAGCGGCGCGCCGGGCAGCCCCGCCCCGGCCAGCGCCAGGTCGGCCGCGAGCAGCAACAGACCCGCCAGCGCGGCGGCTCCCGCCAACAGGTCACCGGCGCGCAGCCGTTGCCGTAGCAGGAGGAAGTACCTTCCGGCCGTGACGGGTCGGTCCTGTCCGGCGCCTCGGAGTACGGTGCACGCCGTCGACAGCGCGGCCGGTGCCGTCACCAGCGGCAGGCAGGCCACCGACGTGGCGAGGCCGACGCTCAGCACGTCCGCGAACAGCGTCATGCGCGGCCCGAACACCTCACCGGCCTCGCGTGTCCGCATCCCGCTCACCCCTTTACTCCCGAGCTGGCCATGCCCTCCACCAGGAACCGCTGGAAGGCGAGGAAGAACAGCACGATCGGCAGCAGCGCGATCACCGACATCGCGAACATCGGGCCGAACGCGGAGGTGCTGGAGGCGTCCACGAAGGAGCGCAGCGCGAGGGTCAGCGTGAACTTGTCCGGGTCGAACAGGTAGATGAGCTGGGTGAAGAAGTCGTTCCAGGTCCAGATGAACGTGAAGATGGCGGTGGTGATCAGGGCCGGCCGGGTGAGCGGCAGCACGACCTGGAAGAAGCTGCGGAAGGGTCCGCAGCCGTCGATCCGCGCAGCCTCCTCCAGTTCGCGCGGCAGGCCGCGCATGAACTGGACGATGAGGAAGACGAAGAACGCCTCGGTGGCGAGGAACTTCGGCAGGATCAGCGGCCAGTAGGTGTTCACCAGGCCGAGCTGGTTGAAGATGATGTACTGCGGGATCAGCACGGCGTGGTGCGGCAGCATGATCGTGGCGATCATGAAGGCGAACAGCGGGCCGCGCAACCGGAACCTGAGGCGTGCGAAGGCGTAGGCGGCAAGCGAGCAGCTGATGACGTTGCCGAGGACCGCGCCGCCGGCGATCAGCAGCGAGTTGCCGAGCAGCCGCCAGATGGAGACGTCGTTGACGCCCTCCATGGCGGTGGAGTAGTTCGACCACTCCAGGTGACCGGGCAGCAGGTTGAGGCTCGCGATGACCTCGTCGGCGGGCTTGAGCGAGGTGGCGAGCAGCCAGGCCAGCGGGTACAGCATGACCAGCAGGGCGGCCAGGCAGCCCAGGTGGACGGCGACCCGCCCCCAGCGGACGGGCTTGTGGGAAACGGCGGTCGAGGTCATCGGTCCCCCTCGGAGGCGTAGAAGACCCAGGAGCGGGAGGTGCGGAACAGCACCGCCGTGACCACACCGATCACGAGGAGCAGCACCCAGGCCATGGCGGAGGCGTAGCCCATGTGGGAGGCGACGAAGCCGCGGTCGTAGAGGTACATGGTGTAGACGAGGGTCGAGTCGGCCGGCCCGCCCTTGCCCGCGCTGACCGCGAAAGCGGGCGTGAACACCTGGAAGGCCTGGATGGTCTGGAGGACCAGGTTGAAGAACAGCACCGGGGACAGCATCGGCACGGTGACGGACAGGAACTGCCGCCACTTCCCGGCCCCGTCGACCGCCGCCGCCTCGTACAGCTCGGCCGGTATCTGCTGGAGACCGGCGAGGAAGATGACCATCGGCGCGCCGAACTGCCACACCGTCAGCAGCGCGACGGC
Source organism: Streptomyces sp. NPDC016851 (assembly GCF_055562795.1). Classification (NCBI taxonomy): domain Bacteria; kingdom Bacillati; phylum Actinomycetota; class Actinomycetes; order Kitasatosporales; family Streptomycetaceae; genus Streptomyces; species Streptomyces sp. NPDC016851. The sequence goes on along the minus strand of NZ_JBVHEP010000011.1, from coordinate 136,391 downwards.
GAGCAGCGACCAGCCGGGCTTGTTGACCCAGCCGCCGGTGCCGAGCAGGTTGTCCACCGTGCCGCCGTCGTTGAAGACCGCCCGCCAGACCAGGGCGATGGACATCGACGCGCCGAGCAGCGAGGGCGCGTAGAAGGCGGAGCGGTAGAAGGCCTTGCCGCGCTTCATGCCCTTGAGCGCGAGCGCCACGACGAGGGCGAGCGCGAGTTGCAGGGGCACGGCGATGACGACGTACGTCACCGTCGTCACGACCGAGCGCCAGTAGCGCGGGTCCTCGGTGAACATCTGCACGTAGTTGCGCAGGCCCACCCACTTCGGCGGGTTGAACAGGTCGTAGTCGGTGAACGACAGATACAGCGACACGGCCATCGGCAGCAGGGTCAGGACGATCGCGCCGAGGACCCAGGGCGAGAGGAACACCCAGGCGGCGCCCTCGCGTTCGCGCTTGGGCCGGCGCTTCGGGGCGGCGGCGGGGACGCGTTTGGTCTCCGTGGGGATCGCGGTGGTGGTCATGACCTCAGCTCCGCCTTCGCCTCGGTGATGTAGTTCTCGGCCGCCTCGCGGGGCGACATGCGCGCGTAGGACACCTGGTCGTAGTCGCGCTGGAAGGTGCTCTGGAGGGCGTTGTCGCCCGCCGGCGGTGCCTGGGGCGGGTCCTTGAGCTTGCCCTCCAGGGACGCCTGGAAGTCGGCGATGGTCTTGTCGAAGTCCTTGAGCTGCGGGCCGATCTCGTCGCGGATCCGCTCGTTGACGGGGATGCCGCGGCTCGCACCGAGGATCTTCGCGGCCTGCCGGTCGTTGACCAGGAAGTCGACGAGCTGTGCCGCCTCCTTCGGATGGGCGGTGTTCGCGGAGACTCCGACGAACATGGACGGCTTGAAGTACTGGCCGGGTGTGCCGTCCTCACCGGACGGCATGGGGGCGAGCGCGACGCCGCCCTTGACGAGGGCGAGGAAGCCGCTGGCCGGGGCGTCCCAGTTGGCGTCGGTGACGGAGGTGCCACGCCCCAGCGGGGTGTTCTCGACGGAGCCGTCGAGCTGGGTGGTCTGCTCGGCGGGCGAGACGGCGCCCTCGCGGCGCAGCTTGTCGGTGAAGGTCCACCAGCGGGTGAGGTCGTCGGCGGTGAAGCCGAGCCCGCCGTCCTCGGTGTAGAGGGCCTTGCCCTGCCCGCGCAGCCAGACCTCGAAGGCGTCCTCGCTCTGCCCGGGGTCGGTCGCCCCGGGCTTGCCGGTCTTCTTCGCCAGGGCGCGCATGGTGTCGGCCCACTGGCTCCAGGACCAGCTCTTGCCGGGGAGGGGCACGCCCGACTTCTTCCAGGTCCCGACGTCGTAGGCGACGGTCTCGGTGCCGCGGCCCTGCGGGATCGCGTACTGGACGTCGTCCACGCGGCCGGTGGCGAGCAGGCCCTGGTCGATCTCGGAGGTGCGCAGTACGGCTTTCTGCTTCGCCAGGTCGAGCAGGACGCCGCCGGAGGCGTACTGGTCGATCTGGCGGTAGTCCAGCTGCATCACGTCCGGGGCGTCACCGCCGGCGGCCTGGGTGGCGAGCTTCTGTTTGTAGGCGTCGTAGCCGGAGAACGACGTCGTCACGTCGACGTCGGGGTGCTGTTTCTCGAACAGCGCGACGGCCTGCTCGGTGCGTTCCGCGCGGTCGGGGTTGCCCCACCACGTGTAGCGCAGCACGACCTTGCCGCCGCCGGCCGATTCCCCGGATCCTCCGCAGCCCGCCAGCACGGCACACAGTGCCAGTGCGGCGGCCGACGCGCAGAACCCCTTTGTCCTGTGTCCGGGCATGCCGAGGTCACCTCTCTTCTCCTCGGAGTTCGGTTGAGGCCCCCCTCGTTGGTGCGGTTACTCCCCCTGGTACGGCAGCGTCGTCCCCGGCAGGTTGTACTCGTCCCGCCGGCCGCACATGCCGAAGCCGCCGAGCCGGGTGGGCGCGGCCTCGTAGGCGGTGGCCTCACCCAGGTAGGCGGGTTCGCCGTCGGCCAGGGCGTCGAGCTGGGCGCCGGTGCGTTCGGCGGTGGCCAGGGCGCCCGCCCTCCACAGGGCGCGCCAGGTGGGCACCTTCTCGCGCACGATGCGGGCGGCGGCCCGCTGGAACTCCAGGTACGGGCCGTTGTCGCCGGCGACGAGCGCCTCGCGCAGGGCCAGGTAGCCCTCCACGGCCAGGTCGCGGCGGCGCTGTGCGGCCGCAGCCGTCTCCGGCCCCGTGCCGGGCGGCAGGGTCGCCGCGGCGGCGTACTTCTCCGGGTCGGCGAGCACCTCGGGCGGGAAGGTGAACACGGCGTCCCCGGCCTCGGGCAGGCCGCTGTTCTGCATCAGCACAGTGATGCGCAGATCGCCGCCCTGCACCATGCGGTGCACGGTGCCCGGCGTGAACCAGGCGATGGAGCCGGCCTCGAGGGGGATGTCCCGGTAGCCGTCGGGGCTCAGCGTCTGGACCGCGCCCCGGCCGCCGGTGACGACGTACGCCTCGGTGCAGACCAGGTGCAGGTGCGGGCTGCCGCCGCAGACGCCGTCGGCGGCCTCCCAGTCGTAGGCGCTCAGATGGGACAGCCCGATCGCGCCGGGCAGCGGGTGCGGCAGGGCGGGCTTGGCGTCGTTCACCACGGCAGGCCCTCCAGGTGTGTGCCGACCCGGTCGCGGTCCCAGGCGCCGTCGGCGACGACGAGCCGGTAGCGGAAGGCGAAGGACTCGCCCGGCGGGAGTTCGAACTCCTCGAAGAACGCCCAGGAGAAGGCGACCGTCGGGAAGGGCTCGGAGCGGACGAACCAGTGCGACTCGTGGATCGCGGACGTCTCGTCGAGGTTCTCGGGCGCGTGCGCGAAGACGAGGGTGGAGTGGCCGTCGACGTCGTCGTGCTCGGTGGTGAAGGCGAGCCAGGGGCCCTGGGTGCCCATGAGCTTGCCCGCGTCGGCGTCGGTGTCCGGGGCGAAGACCGTGCCGCCGGTGAAGTCGCGCGGGCCGCGCCACTGGAGTCCGGTGTAGCCGGCCATCTCGCGGCCGGCGGTGGTCGGGGAACCGAAGGCCAGCGGCTCGGCACGGACGTTGGTGAGGCGGATCGACCAGTCCAGGGCCCAGGCGCCGGCCTCCTCGTCCACCGAGTGGACGGTCAGCCCCCGCACCTCTCGCGCCCATTCCTCGCCGCCGTTCTCGACCCAGGTGAGCTCCTCGGTGAAGGCGAGGCGGTCGTCCTCGACCGTGAACTCCGGGAAGCCGTCGTGCCGCATGGAGCCGACGCGCTCGGGCTGGCGCAGATAGCCCTGGCCGTGGACGTAGCAGTTGCCGCCCCAGAAGTTCTGGCCGGACAGATGGCTGGACGTCATCTGCAGGCCCTTGTGCCAGCGGTGGTCGTTCGGCCGGTAGCCGGTGACCGTGCGGCCGGACAGGGTGCGCACCGGGTGGGCGTACGGCTTGCGGGACTCGAAGGGGTCCGGGTCGGGGCGATAGACGTAGCGGAGGATCTCCGTGCCGTTCGCCGCCGTGACGGCGATGTCCTCGCCGTGGGTGTGGGTGACGCGGATGCTCATGCGCGCTCCTTGGGGGCCCAGTCGGGGTACTCGCCGTGCATGGCCTCGTAGAAGGGGTCGCCGGGTCCGATCTCGCCCGCGTGCACGGAGCGTCCGGTGAACGCGGCCTTGTACAGGGCGGCGGCGAACTCCAGGGTGACGCGGGCGTCCTGGCCGCTGCCCGGTGGCCGGGTGCCGTTGTCGTAGGCGTCGAGGAGGGCGCCCAGCTGGGCGGTGTGCGAGCTGGGCACGTCGTTCGAGGGGGTCCGCCAGGCGATGGCGCGGTCGGAGGCGACGTGCGGGGCCGGGGTGTAGACCCAGCTGTCGTTGGAGTGGCCGTACAGGTGGGTGAGTTCGACCGTGGCGTCCGCGCAGTCGATGCGGATACGGCTCACCTCGTCCGGGGACAGCACACTGTTGACGACGGTGGCGAGGGCGCCGCTCCTGAACCGGACCAGGGCGGTGGAGACGTCCTCGCTCTCGGTGTCGTGGACGAGCCGGGCGGCCATGGCCCGGATCTCCTCCCACTCGCCGAGCAGGTGCAGCAGCAGGTCGTACTGGTGGATGCCGTGGCCCATGGTCGGCCCGCCGCCCTCGCTGGCCCACTTCCCGCGCCACGGCACGGCGTAGTAGGCGGCGTCCCGGTGCCAGGTGGTCTGGCAGTGCGCCACCAGCGGGGCGCCCAGCTCGCCGCTCGTGATCAGCTCGCGGGCGTGCACGGCGCCGGAGCCGTAGCGGTGCTGGAAGACGACCGCCGCGTACGCCCCGGAGGCCTCCTCCGCGGCGGCGATCTCGTCGTACTCGGCGAGCGACAGGGTGAGCGGCTTCTCGCACAGCACCCAGGCACCGGCCTTGAGCGCGGCCACCGTCTGGTCGCGGTGCAGGGAGGGCGGCGTCCCGATGAGGACCAGATCGGGGCGGACGGCGTCCAGCATCGCGTCCACCGAGGTGTACCCGGCGACCTGGTCTCCGGCCAGCTCACGGAAGGCGTCGAGGCGCTCCTGGTCGACGTCGACGGCGGCGACCAGTTCCACCCGGTCGGAATGGGCCCGCAGCGCCGGCAGATGACTGCCGCTGACGATCGCTCCGGTGCCGACGACGGCCACGCGGCGGCGGGCGGGGGACAAGGACATGCGGCGCTCCTCGGACGGCCGGCGGACACACGCTTGGGAAGCACTTTTGAAAGCACTGCGAACAGCACCTTGGAAAGCGCTTGCATCCGGTAGCCGACCCTAGGCGTGAGCGAATGTCTGGACAACCCCCCTGCAGCGACCTGCACAAGGTCTTCCCGGGCATTCTCCCAGCTCGGGGGTGAGATTGGGGTTGTTGTCACCACCATGGAAAGCCGCGTACCCCACGTTTCGATGGTGGTGTTTACCCCACCACGAACCGGGCTGCCAGCCGGAGTGATCGAACCGCGGCCCGTCCCTAGCGTTCTGTCGCACCGCGCCCTCGTCTCCGGCATGTCCCTGCCAGTCCCGAGGGGGCATCGGCGACAGAAAGGACATCCACCCGTGTTATCCCGCTTCCCGGGAACCGCGAGAAGAGCAGCCCTGGCCCTGACGGCCGCCGCCCTCGCCGTGACCGCACTGCCCGCCACGGCCGGGGCGAGTCCCGGCTCCGACCCCCTCGCCCGCTACCACCACCAGCGCCTCACCTGGAAGAGCTGTGTCCTCGGACCGGACGACACGACCGGCAAGGAACTGGAGCAGGCGGGCGCCCGCTGCGCCGACGTGACCGTCCCGCTGGACTACGCGGACCCCGGCGGCCGTACGATCACCGTCGCGATCTCCCGGATCCCCGCCACCGACACCGACCGCCGCGTCGGCCCGCTGCTGCTCAACGGCGGCGGACCCGGCGGGCAGTCCCTCGGCGACCCGCCGTGGGTGCGCAAGGCGATGAAGGACGTCGCCGCCCGGTACGACGTGGTCGGCGTGGATCCCCGTTTCGTCGGCCGCAGCTCACCGCTGGACTGCCACTGGCCGACCGGCTCGGCGTGGCGCGGGGCGGGTGAGGGCCGGGCCGGATTCGACCGCGTGGCCGCGTTCTCGAAGGACCTCGCCGAGCGCTGCCGCACCCACGCGGGCGATGTCCTCCCCCACGCCACCACCCGTAACACCGCGCGCGACATGGACGTCGTCCGGGCCGCGCTGGGCGAGCGGCGGATCTCCTACCTCGGCTACTCGTACGGCAGTTACCTCGGCGAGGTGTACACCACGATGTTCCCCGGCCGGACCGACCGGGTCGTCCTGGACGGTGTGATCGACCCGGACCGGTACGGGCCAAGGCTGCTCCGGGGCGTCGAGCAGGCCAACCGCCGCGCGCTGGAGGGCTGGGCCTCCTGGGCGGCCGCCCGCGAGGCGACATACGCCCTGGGCCGCACACGGGGCGAGGTGCTGGCGACCGTGGACCGTGTCCGCAAGGCCGCGGCCCGCACGCCGCTGCGGCTCGGTGACCACCGGCTGGACGAGCACGTGATGCCGATCGTCGCCTTCAACGGCCTGTCGCAGCACAACGACGCCGCCTACGGGGACTTCGCGCAGGGCGTCCGGGACATGCTGCGGGCGTCGCGGGGGCAGCGGGTCACGCCGTCACCGTGGCTCGCCGGGGTGCTCGAGTTCGTCCTCACGGACACCGACTCCCACTACGGAAGCGTGCAGACGGCGATCCTGTGCGGCGACGGCCCCGCTCCGCGCGACCCGGAGGTGTACTGGCGCGACGTGCAGCGCACCCGGGCCGAGGACCCGCTGTTCGCGCCCGTCACGCACAACCTCAACCCGTGCACGTTCTGGGACCGGCCGCGCGAGCGTCCGACCGCGATCCGGGACGACCTGCCGGCCCTGCTGGTCAACGCCACCGGCGACCCGCGCACCGACTACGACGGTGCCCGGGCGGTCCGCGGCATGTGGCCCTCCTCGCGGCTGATCACCGTAACGGGCGCCGACCAGCACGCGGTGTACGGCGTCTACGGCGTGCCGTGCGTCGACAACACGGTCAACGCGTACCTCGCCACGGGCCGTCTGCCGGCCCGGGACGTGAGCTGCGCCGCGCCCGCCCGGTGAGCAGGGGGCTCGTGGCATCTGCCCGGTGAGCAGAGGGCTCGCGGCGTCCGCGCCTCGAGCCCTCCCGCCACCCCTGTGGTCCGGTGACCACAAAGACCAGAACCTCCGTTGGTTCCGCAAGAGAGACAGCCCGTCGGCGCCGGTGCACCATGTGGCCCACGTCACCCTCCCCCACAGGGCCTTCCCTACCCGCAACGACGTACCGACAGGTGGTGGCACACGTGCGCCTGCGCACCCCCCTCGCCCTGCTCGGGGCCGCCGTGCTCGTGCTCGTCGGACCGCCGCTGCTGACCACCGGCAGCGGCTCCGAGACCGGCACACAGATCCCGGGCCTGCGTTTCATGGTCCCCAACACGCCCGGCGGAGGCTACGACATCACGGCCCGCACGGCCGCGAAGAACGCCGAGGACGCCGAACTGACCCACAACATCGAGGTGTTCAACCTGCCCGGCGCCGGCGGCACGGTCGGACTGAGCCGGCTGGTGAGCGAGCACGGCAACGGCAAGCTCGCCATGTCCATGGGCCTCGGGGTCGTGGGCGCCGTCCGCTCCAACGACGCGCCGAAGACGCTCGGCGACACCACGCCGATCGCCCGGCTCACCGAGGAGCAGGACGTCGTCGTGGTCGCCAAGGACTCGCCGTACAAGACGATCGACGATCTCATCGGCGCCTGGAAGGAGAACCCGGGCAAGCTCCCGGTGGGCGGCGGCTCCTCGCCCGGCGGGCCCGACCACCTCGCGCCGATGCTGATGGCGCGGGCCGCCGGGATCCCCCCGAAGCGGGTCAACTACATCCCGTTCGACGGCGGCGGCGAACTGCTCGCGTCGATCCTCGGCAACAAGGTCGCCTTCGGCGTGTCCGGCGTCGGCGAGTACCTCGACCAGATCAAGGCGGGCGAGCTGCGGCTCCTCGCGGTCACCGGCCCCGAGCGCGTCGATGGGCTGGACGCGCCCACCTTGAAGGAGGCCGGGTACGACGTGAACTTCACCAACTGGCGCGGCATCGTCGCCCCGCCCGGCCTGACCGACAAAGAGCGCGACAAGCTCGTACGGCTGCTCGAGGAACTGCACGGTTCGGACGAATGGCGCAAGTCCCTGAAGCAGAACGGCTGGGACGACGCCTTCCTCACCGGGGAGAAGTTCGGCGCGTTCCTCGACGCCGAGGACAAGCGCGTGGTTTCGGTGTTGAAGGAGCTGGGACTGTGACGACGCAGACCACCGACATTCCCCCCGCGGAGCGCGGGGAGCGGCGCTCGTGGCTGCAGGAGCACTCCGAACTCGGCGTGTGCGTACTGCTGCTGGTGCTGGGCGTGCTCGTCCTGACGGACGCGCTCACCATGGACGTCGACATCGCCCAGCGCGGGCCGGTGGGCCCCAAGACCGTGCCTGTCGTGGTCGGCGCCGGCCTGCTGGTGATCGCCGCCCTGCTCGCCGTGGACGTGCTGCGCGGCGGCCGGGGCCAGGCCGAGACCGGCGAGGACGTCGACCTGTCGGAACCCGCCGACTGGCGCACGGTGCTGCTGCTCGCCGGGGTGTTCCTCGGCTCGGCCGTCCTGATCGAGCCGCTCGGCTTTCCCGTCGCGGGCGCGCTGCTGTTCTGGGGTGCGGCGTTCGCGCTCGGCAGCCGCAGGATCGACCGCGATCCGCTCATCGCGGCCGGGCTGTCCCTCGTCACCTACGTCGTCTTCAACAACCTGCTCGGAGTGCCCCTGCCCGGCGGTCCGCTGATGGGAGTGCTGTGACATGGACGCCTTCAACTCCCTTCTGGACGGCTTCGGTACGGCCCTCACCCCGGTCAACCTGCTCTGGGCCGTCATCGGCGTGCTGCTCGGCACGGCCATCGGCGTGCTGCCCGGCATCGGCCCGGCGATGGCGGTCGCACTGCTGCTGCCGGTGACGTACGGGCTCGAACCGACCGGCGCGTTCATCATGTTCGCCGGCATCTACTACGGCGCGATGTTCGGCGGCTCCACCACCTCCATCCTGCTCAACACGCCCGGCGAGAGCGCGGCGGTGGTGGCGGCCATGGAGGGCAACCCCATGGCCAAGTCCGGGCGCGGCGCGCAGGCCCTGGCGGCGGCCGCCGTCGGGCACTTCGCGGGCGGCCTGATCGGCACGATCCTGCTGGTGGCGCTCGCCCCGACGGTCGCCAAGCTGGCCGTGGACATCGGCGCGCCGGACTACTTCGCCATCATGGTGCTGGCGTTCATCGCGGTGACGTCGGTGCTGGGCTCGTCCCGCATCCGGGGCCTGGCCTCCCTGCTCATCGGCCTCACGCTGGGCCTGGTGGGCCTGGACCAGATGACCGGCCAGCAGCGCCTGACCTTCGGCTCGCTCCAACTGGCGGACGGCATCGACGTGGTGATCGTCGCGGTCGGTCTGTTCGCGATCGGCGAGGCCCTGTGGGTGGCGGCGCACCTGCGGCGCAGCCCGCCGGAGCCGATCCCGGTGGGGCGCCCGTGGCTGGGGCGCGGGGATGTGAACCGGACCTGGAAGTCGTGGCTGCGCGGCCCGTTCATCGGGTTCCCGTTCGGCGCGATCCCGGCGGGCGGCGCGGAGATCCCGACCTTCCTGTCGTACGTGACGGAGAAGCGCCTGTCGAAGCACAAGGACGAGTGGGGCAAGGGCGCCATCGAGGGCGTGGCCGGTCCGGAGTCGGCGGCGTCGGCCTCGGCGGCGGGCACGCTGGTGTCGATGCTGACCCTGGGCCTGCCGACCACGGCGGTCGCGGCCGTGATGCTGGCGGCCTTCCAGCAGTACGGCATCCAGCCCGGCCCGCTGCTCTTCGAGCGCGAACCCGACCTGGTGTGGGGCCTGATCGCCTCCCTCTTCGTCGGCATGGTGCTGCTGCTCGCGCTCAACCTGCCGCTGGCGCCGCTGTGGGCGAAGCTGCTGCGCATTCCGCGCCCGTACCTCTACGCCGGGATCATGTTCTTCGCGGCGGTCGGCGCGTACGCGGTCGGCGGTGAGGTGATCGACCTGGTGATCCTGCTGATCATCGGCCTGATCGGCTTCGGCATGCGCCGCTACGGCCTGCCGGTGCTGCCCGCCGTCATCGGCGTGATCCTCGGCCCGAACGCCGAGCAGCAGCTGCGGCGCGCGCTCCAGATCAGTGACGGCAGTGTGTCGGGGCTGTTCAACACGCCGTTCGCGGTGACGGTGTACGCGGTGATCGTGCTGCTGCTGGTCTGGCCGCTGGTGAGGAAGGCGGTGACGCGGGGCCGCGCCGCGGCCTGACCCGGTCATCGCGGCACCCGTTCCCGGGTGCCGTCCGGGAAGCGGATCTCCACCTCGCCGGTCGCGGCGACCCGTACGCGCGGTCCTGAACCCCACGCGTGCGGGTCGCCGTTCGTCTCCGGGTCGGCGCTCAGCACGACGAGGGTCACCAGGAGGTGGGTGCCGCCCGGGTGGGCGGGCAGGGTGAGGTACGGGGTCGCCGAGTGGTGGCCGCAGGCATTGGTGCCGCCCGCGTGTGCCACCGCCGTCCCGGCGCCCTGCCACCCGTACAGGCCGACGAGCATGCTGGTCAGGCCGTCCGCGCGGCGGGCCAGCGCCCAGCCGGGGCCGGTCGACGCGACCGGCGGCGCGCTGTCGTCGGCGACGGCCCAGCCCCCTTCGCGCACGGGTGTGCCGGGCGGCGCGTCGACGCGGTGCACACGCACCTCCCAGGGGCCGTGCACCACGCTGACCGTCGCGATGCGGTGACCTTCGTCGCTGCCCGGGAGCACCGCCCGATGCCAGGAGGCGGCCCGCCTGCCCTCGACGCCGAGCGGGTGGATACGGCCGCGCGGGCTGGGCGTGCCGTCGGGGGCGAGCAGGGCGATGTGGTTGTCAGGAGCTCGGTCGGCCGGTGTCTCGGGCGCCGTCGCACTGGAATAGGCGAGTCGGGCGTAGTGCGGGCTGTCCTCGGCCGTTGCGGGTGGGGGTGGCAGCCGGTCGCTGCCGTGGTTGACGAGCCGGACGATCCCGTCGGCGGCGGTGGAGTGCAGCACCCAGCCCGGTGCCGATAACGCGAGGCGCACGTCGGCCGTCTCCACCGGGCCGGGTTCCTCGGGCGCCGTCCACACGGGGTGGTCGGCGGGCAGGAGCAGGCCGAGGAAGGCTTTGCTCGCCCAGTACGGGGAGGCCGGGCCCGAGTACCGCTGGGTGACGGGGAGGAAGGTCCCGTACCAGCCGAGCGTGAGCAGCCCCCGGGCGTCGGGCACGCCGCGCTCGGCGAAGTGCTTCAGCGCGCCGGAGGCGAGGCGGCGGGTGCGGCCGGGCGGCAGCGGGGTGGCGTCGGCGAGGACACCCGCCCACAGGGGGGCCGCCGTCGCGAACCGGTAGGTGAGCGAACGGCCTTGGTGGACGGGTGCGCCGTCGGCGCCGAAGAAGTGCTGGTGGTCGTGGAGGAACGACCGCAGGCGTCTTTGGTGTTCGGCCACCAGCCGGGGGTCGGCGCGCGGCCCCGCGATACGGGCCCACAGGACCGGATAGAGGTGCAGCGCCCAGGCGTTGTAGTAGTCGAACTTGCGGCCGTCGCCGTCGGTGTACCAGCCGTCGCCCCGGTACCAGTCCTCCAGGCGTGCGAGGCCGGCGTCGATCTCGATGCGGCTGTGCGGGGCACCGACGGAGGCGAGGAACTCCTCGGTGATGACCTGGAACAGCCGCCAGTTGGAGTCGTTGACCACTGCTCCGACGAAGCCGCCCAGCCAGTCGGCGACCCGCTGCCGTACCCGGTCGTCGAGCCGGTCCCAGATCCACGGGCGCGTCTCGTGCAGGGCGATCGCGAGGGACGCGGCCTCGACCATGGGCTGGGAGCGGTCGGTGATGGGCGGCCAGCGGTCGGGGCCGTGCGGGTCGGTGCCGGCCGCGAGCCCGGCCGCGTACCGCTCGATCAGGCCGGACACGCCCTGCCCGCCCGAACCGGCGATGCGGAACGCGGCCAGCAGGAAGGACCGGGCGAACCCTTCGAGACCGTCCGACCAGGGCCCGGAGTGGCTGGGCGGGCCGGGCAGCCGGTACTGGGCCAGGCCCGGGGAGGCGTAGGGCGTCAGGGCGTCGAGGAGGCGGTCGGCGATCGCCTCCCAGTGGGCGCGGGTCCAGCCGGTGAGGGGCGAGGTCAGCGGGTCGGGGGGTGGCAGGTGGGGCAGGTTGGGGAGGTGCGTCGGGTCGGGGAGCGACACGTGCGGCGCGCTCATGCGGGTGCGGTTCCTCCGTTGGTCACAGGGCACGCCCGGGCGGGGGCGCGCCGACGCTGTCGCGTACGACGATGTGGGTGCCGAGCAGATGGTGGGCCCCGGCGGCGTGCTCGGGGTCGCGCAGCGCGATGCGCACGGCGGCGCGCCCGAGTTCCTCCGCGGGGGTGCGGACGGTGGTGAGGGGCGGGTTGAAGTCCTCCGCGAGCGGGATGTCGTTGTAGCCGACGACGGAGATGTCGCCGGGGACGCGCAGTCCGGCGTCGGCGATGGCACGCAGGGCGCCGGCGGCCACCATGTCGTCCCCGGCGAAGACGGCGGTGAACTCCCTTGTGGATTTGAGGAGTTCGGTCATCGCGCGGTGGCCGGCGGCCCGGCCCAGGCCGCAGTCGACGACGTGTGCGGCTTCGGGCGGCAGCCCGTGCGCGGCCAGGGCGGCCCGGTAACCGGCGACGCGGGCGTCGAGGGCGGTGTTGCCGGGCAGCCCGCCGAGGAAGACGATCCTGCGGTGGCCGGCCGACAGCAGGTGGGCGGTGACGGCGCGGGCCCCGGCCTCGTTGTCGAACTCGACGACGAGCGCCGGGATGTCCGGGTCGGGCGCGGGACGGCCGCAGAGCACCAGCCGGGCTCCGGAGGAGTCGAGGGCGTGGGCGTAGTGGGCGACGCGCTCGCGGTAGGCGTCGTCCTCGACGACCCCGCCGACCAGGATCACCAGCCGGGCGCCCTCCTCCCGCATGAGCTGCACGAACTCCATCTCGCGCTGCGCGTTCCCGCCGGTGGCGCCGACCACGCAGAGCCAGCCGCGGTCGGCGGCCTCCGCCTCCACGCCCTCGGCGACCTGGGCGTAGAAGGGGCTGGTGACCTGGCGGACCACGACGGCGGCCATCTTGCGGCCGCCGCCGACCAGGGCGCGGGCGTGCGCGTTGGCCACGTAGTCGAGGTCGCGGGCCGCGCGCAGGACCCGGGCCCGGGTCGCCGGGGGCACCGGGTGGTTGCCGCTGAGCGCGCGGGAGGCGGTGGCCGTCGACACGCCCGCCCGCTCGGCGACCTCGCGGATCGTGACCCGTCCCTTGGACACCATGTCGTTCCCCATCCCCCGCGTCTCCTCTTCGGCCCACCGCTGCTCAGGTGTTGGCCGCGTAGTCCTTGGCGTATTCCTCGGCCATTCTGTCGCCGCCCCGGCTCCGCCACTTCTTCACGGCCGCGTCCCACTCGGACATGGGCAGGCGCCCGGCGATGATCCCGGTGATCGTGTCGTCCAGGAAGGTCTTGAGGGTGGCGCCCTGGGAGTTGTTCGTCGCGGACTGGAGCCCGAAGGAGGCGTCGCGGATGGCGTGCGGTACGACCTTCCGCTGCCAGGAGTGCAGGGCGCGCACGGCGTCGGGCATGCCGGGCACGAACAGCACCTGGGGGCCTTCGGCGAGGTACTTCAGCGGCAGGTTGGTGTTGTTCTCGACCTCGCCGAGCTTGGTGGGTTCGGGCGAGCCGTCCTTGCCGCGGGTGAAGTGGACGCCCTCGACGCCGTAGTGGACGAGTTCCCACTCCTGACTGCCGAAGGGCGCGGCGAGGTAGTCGAGGATGCGCAGCAGCAGCTCGATGCGCTCCTTCTTGGCCTGCTTGAGGACGGTGTAGCCGAAGGAACGACGGGCGGCGACGATGCCGCCGGGCTCGCCGCCGACGCTGTACGGCAGGGCCGCGGCGGGGCTCATCTTGCCCTTGGACTCACGGTACTTGGGCAGGTAGGCGCCGAACCCGTCCTGCATGGAGCCGACGGTGCCGTTGTAGTAGAGGGTCGTCAGGTCGATCTGGGAGATGGACGTGGCGTCAGGGTGGTAGGAGCCGTTCTTGCGCAGCTGGGCCTGGAAGGCGATCGACGCCTTGTAGCGCTCGTCGGCGGCGGCCGGCAGGAAGGTGCCGTCCTTGGTGACGGCCCAGCGCTGGGGGGCGTTGTGGGCGGCGGAGTGGTAGGCGTTGCCGAACAGGGAGCCGTTGGCGGCGCCGAGCATGTACGTCCGGCCGCGGGTGCCCCGCCGGGCCACGGCGGTGAAGTCCTCAGCCGTCCAGCCCTCCTTCATGCCCGCGTCGGCGAACATGTCCTGGTTGATCCAGAGGGTGGAGCCGGGCAGCGGGCGCTCCAGCGGGATGCCGTAGATGCGGCCGCCGATGCGGCCCATGTCGCGCCAGGCGTGGGTGGGGATGTTGGCCAGGTTGGGGTAGTCGGCGATCGCGTCGCCCGACAAGTACGGCGTGAGGTCCTGGGCGCGGCGCTGCACGAACTGCGCCTCACGGGGCAGGGTGAAGCCGGCGAACATGTTGATGATGTCGGGCAGGGCGTCGGCGTCGCCGGCCATGACCGTCGCCATCTTCTTCTGGTAGTCGGCCTGGGAGATGATCGTGTACTCGATCTTCACGCCGAGGGCCTTCTCGACGGCCGCCCAGAAGCGGTTCTGCGAGGCGGGCTTGGGCGGGGTGCCGAAGGAGACGGTCATGACGCGGACGGTGGAGCCGTCGCCCGGGGTGCGGGGGACGGACTTGACCAGGTCGGACGGGTAGGTGGTGTAGCCGGCCTGGACACCGGCGCCGGTGGGGGCCAGGTCGGGCTTGGGCCCGGAAGCGGGCCGGTAGGCGGGCCAGGGGGCGAGCTTCTTGCCCGCGTTGGAGACGTCGCCGTCCCCGGAGTCCGAGGAGGAGCAGGCGGTCAGCAGACCGGGGACGGAGACGGCGGCACCGCCCACTGCCATGGAGCGCAGGAGGGTGCGTCGGGACATGCGGGGCATGGGTGAATCACCTCGTGTCGGCTCGGTTCAGCTCTTGATGGCGCCGGTGAGCACGCCCTTGGTGAAGTACTTCTGCAGGAAGGGATAGACGAGCAGGATCGGAACGGTGGCGATCACGAGCACCGCCATCTGCACGGTCTGCGGAGCGGTGACGGTGGCCTCGCCGGTGGTCGCGTCGGTGAGTCCGGCACCGGACACCACATAGGTGCGCAGCACCTGCTGGAGCGGCCAGTGATCGCTCTCCAGGTACAGCGAGGCGTAGAACCAGGAGTTCCAGTAGGCGACGGCGTAGAACAGGCCGACGACGGCGAGCGCGGCCTTGGACAGCGGCAGCACCACCGACACCAGCACCCGCCAGTCCCCCGCCCCGTCCAGCCGGGCCGCCTCGTAGAGCTCCTCGGGGATCGACTGGAAGAAGCCGCGCAGGACGACCAGGTTGAACACGTTCACCAGGACCGGCAGGACGAGCGAGGCGTACGAGTCGAGCAGGCCGAGTTCCTTGACGAGCAGGAAGCTCGGGATCATGCCGGGCGGGAAGAGGAACGTGAACAGCACCAGCAGCAGGACGGGTTTGCCGCCGAAGACGCCCGGGCGGGACAACGCGTAGGCCAGGGTCACCGTGCAGGCGAGACTGAGCAGGGTGCCGACGATCGTGACACCGGCGCTGACACCGAGGGCGTGGGTGACGATGCCGCCGTCGAAGATGTCACGGTAGGCGTCGAGCGAGGGTTCGGTGGGCCACAGCACCCAGCCGCCGTTGTCGACGACCTCCCGGGTGGACGCCAGCGAGGTCGACACGATCACCAGGAACGGCACGCACACCAGCAGCACGACCACGGCGAGGGCGAGGACCTTCGCGGCCTGGGTGAGCGGCCGGGGCTTCTCCATCCAGCCGGGCCGGGCGGACGCGCTCACTTGTAGACCCCCTGTTCGCCGAGGCGGTGGGCGACCTTGTTGGCCGCGTAGACGAGGAGGGCGCCGACGACACCCTTGAACAGGCCCGCCGCGGCCGCGAATCCGTAGTCGCCGCCGACGATGCCCTGGTAGTAGACGAAGGTGTCGATGACCTCGGCGGTCTCCGGTCCGACCGCGTCGCGTTGCAGCAGCATCTGCTCGAAGCCGACGGAGAGGATGTCGCCGAGCCGCATGATGAGCAGCAGCACGACCACCGGGCGGATGGCGGGCAGGGTGACGTGCCAGAAGCGCCGCCAGGGCCCGGCGCCGTCGATGGCGGCGGCCTCGTACTGCTGCTCGTCGACCTGGGCGAGCGCGGCGAGGAAGATGATCGTGCCCCAGCCGGCGTCCTTCCAGATGACCTGGGCGACGACGAGCGGCTCGAACGCGTCCGGGTTGCCGATGATGTCGACGGTGTGCAGACCGGCCCCGCTCAGGCCGCTGTTGAGCAGGCCCGTGTCCCCCAGCACCTGCTGGAACAGCGCGACGACGATCACCCACGAGATGAAGTGCGGCAGATACGCCACCGACTGCACGAACCGGCGCACCGAGCTCCAGGTGAGCGTGTGCAGCAGCAGGGCGAGACCGAGCGGCACCGGGAAGTAGAAGACCAGCTGGAGGACGGCGATCCAGAGGGTGTTGAGGACCGAGTCCCAGAACGCCGCGTCCTCGAACATGCGCTGGAAGTTGCCCAGTCCCACCCAGGGGCTGCCCCACAGGCCGTCGAACGGAACGTACTCCTTGAACGCGATGACGTTGCCGGCGAGTGCTCCGTAGTGGAACAGCAGGAAGTAGGCGACGCCGGGCAGCATGAGCAGGAACAACGCCTTGCTCTGAAAACCTTTACGCTTGCGCTGCACCCCATGGGGGTCGCGTCGGTCCGGACTCGCCCCCTTCGTACCTGCTGGTTCCCGTAAGGCAGTTGCCACGGCTCCCCCTCACCTCGGCGTGTCCGGTGAAGGGAAGTTAAAACGTTTTCACTCTGCGGTCAACACTTCTGACACGGACGTGAGTTGACCCGGCCGGCCGGCCTTCAAGCCGAGAGCAGTCCCCGGCCGAACCAGTCGGCAGACGAGCGCACACCCGGCAGGGCGAAGAAGTAGCCGCCGCCGGTCGGGGAGATGTAGTCCACGAGCGGTTCGTCGATCAGGCGGGTCTGCGTGGCCTCGAACTGTCGCCGCACGTCCTGCTGGTAGCAGCAGAAGACCAGGCCCATGTCGAGGTTGCCGACGCTGTCGACGCCCCGGTCGTAGTTGTAACCCCGGCGCAGGATGCGGGAGTTGTCGGTCGCAGCGGTGCGCGGGTTCGCGAGGCGGATGTGGGCGTCGAGCGGGATGGCGGTGCCGTGCGGGTCCTTGGCGTAGTTCGGGCTGTCGGTCTCCTGGGCGCCGTCCAGGGGCGCACCGGTGTCCTTGCGCCGGCCGAACATCTGCTCCTGCTCGGTCAGCGAGACCCGGTCCCAGAACTCCACGAGCATCCGGATGATCCGGACGACCTGGTAACTGCCCCCGGTCGCCCAGCCCGGTTCGCCCTGCCCGTCACCGACCCACACGAGGTGGTCCATCTCGCGGGCCGACGCGACGTCCGGGTTGACGATGCCGTCCTTGAAGCCCAGCAGGTTGCGCTGGGTGCCACTGGGCCGGGGCGCGTTCTGGAAGCCGTCGACACGCCAGCGGATCTGCATCGCGCCCCGGGTGTGCTTGGCGATGTCGCGCAGCGCGTGCAGCACGGTGTCCTGCCGGGCCGCGCAGATCTGGAGGGACAGGTCGCCGTGGCACTCGGCGGGGTTCAGGTGGTCGTTGGGGAACGTGCGCATGGGCGTGAGCCGGCGCGGCTTCGCGTCGGCGAGTCCGTAGCGGTCGTCGAAGAGGGAGGCACCGACCCCGACGGTCACGGTGAGCGCGTCGGCCGGGACGACCGGGCCGAGGATGCCGTTGTCCGAGGGCGGGGCGCCGACACCCAGGTCGGCGGGGGTGCCACCGGCGGTGAGGAAACGGGCCCGCCGGGTCAGGGTCCGCAGGAGGTCCGTCAGTTCCGCGCGGTCGCCGGCGATGACGTCGAAGGAGACGAAGACGGCGGCCTTCTGCTGGGGGGTGAGGATCCCGGCCTGGTGGGGGCCGTGGAAGGGCACGGCGGCATCGTCCGTCCCCTCGGCGGCCCGGGCCGTGCCGTCACCGCTCTCGGCGAGCGCGAACCCGCCCCCGGCCAGTACGGCTCCGGCTGCTCCGGCGCTCAGGGCCGTCCTGACGAAGGAACGGCGGCCGGCGTGGGCTGGGCAGCCCGGCGGAGGCGTGTCGTCTGCGGACGGCATGGGGACGTTCCCTTCGGCGTGTTCGTCATTCTCGTGGGGGCCGGTGTTCACGCGGACTTCCTGATCTCGAGCAGGTCCGGCACGGGCGACAGATCTTCCAGGAGCTGCCCGGTGACCCCGTCGATCCGGGCCTTCCCGGTCCGGCCGAGCCGGTCGACGGGAGTCCAGCGGCCGTCGCGGTGCTCGGCGTCGAGCAGCGCCTGGAGTCGCGCGATGTCCGCGTCGACGGTGAGCAACAGATGCGGGGCCCGCGTGGTGAGCAACGGCCGGAGTACGGTGAGCAGTTCGCGTGTACCGGAGAGGTTGGCGTCGGCCGTGGCCAGCCCGGTGCCGCTGCCCTGGTCGGTGTCGCCGGTCAGCTCGAACTGGAGGGTGTTCTCCAGGATCTCGTGGGCGCGCAGGGGCAGGTCGGAGGGGTCGAAGTCCTGATGCGGGAAGGCCTTCCGCAACCCGACGGCTTCATCGGCGAGTTGGTGGGCCGGCCCCTTGAGCTCACCGGCCGACTGCCCGTGCCACAGCCCGTACTCGATCCGCTGGAAGCCGGTGAAGTCCTTGTCGTGGACCCCGCCCGGGAGACCGTCGGGCCGGCCGTTGATCTTCTGGTCGAAGTCCTCGAAGGTGCCGTAGGCGGCGCCGAGGGAGGCGTAGGTGCGGTGCGCGGTCAGCCAGTCGGCGCGTGCCGTGTCCAGGTGCCCGGCACGGATGTCGTCGCCGAGCTTCCGGGTCTCGGTGACGAGGGTGACCAGGCCCCGGTTCACGTACGCCTTGTAGGCCCGCAGCGGTCCCGCGAGATCCTGCTCGGAGACAGGGACGACGGCCCCGGCACCGGCGGCGCCGCCGACCCGGACCGCCTTGGAGGTGACGGCCTTGCCGTCGCTGGGCACACAGCGCCAGGCGTACGTACCGCCCGCGACGGTGGCGACGAGGTCCCGGGTGGTGCCGGGGGCCAGGCCCTCGATCTCGCCATAGACCGCGTGGGTGGCCGGGTCGATGAGGTACACCTCGGACGTCTGGTCCCCGGTGTTGCGCATCTGGAAGGTCTGCCGCCCCGGCTCGGGCGCGGTGAAGCCCTGACCGCAGTCCTTGACGGAGACGGCGACCGTCTCGCCCCCGGCGGGCTTGGGGCGTGCCAGGGCGACGACGAGCCCGGCCAGGACCGCGGGCACGGCGACCACGGCGACGGGGACGAGCCAGGCGGGGCGGCGGCGGGTGGGCTCACGGGTGGGAGTGGGGGTCGGACCGAGGCTCGGACTCGGGCTCGGGCTCGGACTGGAAGCACCTCCCCGCACGCCCCTCACGAACAGCGTCATCACCACGCCGAGATACCCGACGTACCCGGCCACCTGAAGCCACGTCATCGTCGGCGTCAGATTGAGGACGCCCTGCAGCAGGGTGCTGTACCAGGACCCGGCGTCGACGCTGCCGCTGAGGTCAACGGCGTAGGCCGTCCCGCCGGGCAGGACCCCACCCTCCTGCAGGTCGCGCAGCCCGTAGCCGAGCACGCCCGCGGCGATCACGATGAGGACGGCGCCGGTGGCGGTGAAGAAGCGGGTGAGGTTGATGGAGAGCACTCGGCGGTAGAGCCCCCAGCACAGCACCGCCGCGAGCACGAGGCCGATGCCCGCGCCGGTCAGCGGCCCGGCCGACTCGTGTGCCGCGCGGGCCGTGGTCCACAGGAACAGGGCGGTCTCCAGGCCCTCGCGGCCCACCGCCAGGAAGGAGGTGAGGATGAGCACGCCGGCGCCCATGGTCAGTGCCCCGGTGACCTTCTCCTTGATCTCGCCCGCCAGGCTGCGGGCCGAGCGGCGCATCCAGAACACCATCGCGGTCACGAAGGCGACGGCGACGATGCTCAGCGCGCCGCCGAAGGCTTCCTGCGCGGCGGTGGAAAGGGACGCCGCGGTGAACGTGAGGACCGCGCCGAAGCTCATCGAGAGCGCGACCGCGGCGAGCACGCCGGTCCACACCTGCGGCAGACGGGACTTGGCGCCCGCCCGCACGAGGGTGGCGACCAGCACGGAGACGATGAGACCGGCTTCCAGTCCTTCCCTCAGCCCGATCAGGAAGCTGGGAAACGCGTCGTCCCACATGTGCTGCGGCCCTCCCGGCCCTCCGCCCCGACCCACCACGCAAGCGAGTTAGCCAAGGCATGCCTTACCGACGCCGCCCATCATGACCTCGACTCTCTGGGCATCCGGTCATGAATGGCTCATGGCACGGCAAAAGTCCGGCCTCCAGCTCCCCATCAGGGCCCAGCGGAGGGTGCGGGGGCTCGGCTCGACCGGACCTCAACCGGACGACGTGGTCGAAGACCACACGCCGAACCACTGCTCGGCGCCGAACTCCTCGAACCGCTCCACCTCGGTGAACCCCAGCTTCGCCGCGAGCCGCATCGAGCGGTCGTTGGCGGTCTGGGTGCAGAGCACCACCGGCTCGCCGGGCAGCGCCTCGGCGAACCAGTCGAGTGCCGCTGCACACGCCTCCGCGGCGTACCCGCGTCCCCACGCCTCCGGCAGGAACATGTAGCCGAGCTCGGCCTCACCGCCCTCCGGACGAACGCGCCCCGGGCGTTCCGGGTCACGCCGGTCGAGCGTGACCATGCCGGTCATCGCGCCGTCGAGGTCGATCACGAACAGGCCGGGGCGCCGCCCGGGCAGCTCGGGCACCGCGCGTTCGAGCTCGTCCCTCGGTTGGGGCCCACCGAGGTAGGTGCGCACTTCCGGCGAGGCGAACAGCTCGATGAACGCCGCCCGGTCCCGGGCCTCGGACTCGCGGAGCACGAGCCGTTCGGTCTTCAGCGGGGCAGGCGGCCAGGCGACGGGTCCTAATCCAGTCATGGCGGGGAACCTATCGCAGGCCCGCGAGAGCGGTCCGAAAGAAATGACCTGGTTGCGCACCCGGCCCCTTGACGCGTCAATGACAACAATGGCTTGATGCATGGGAGCGCTCCCACCTCATCCAGGGAAGGGAATCACCATGCGCAGAACCCCCCGCTCGTCCCCACGCTTACGGATCGTCCCTGTTCTCGGCCTCCTGGCCGCCCTGCTCCTCCCCCTCAGTCTCACCCTCGCGCCCGCGGCCACAGCCGCACCGGCGGCGGCCGGCCCCGTCCGCATCATGCCGCTCGGCGATTCGATCACCGGCTCGCCGGGCTGCTGGCGTGCGGTGCTGTGGAACCGGCTGCTGAACAGCGGGTACAAGGACATCGACTTCGTCGGCACCCTCCCGCCTCAGGGCTGCGGACAGGCGCACGACGGCGACAACGAGGGGCACGGCGGCGAGCTGGTGACCAACGCGGCCGACCAGAACCTGCTGCCGGGCAGGCTCGCGGCCACGCGGCCGGACATCGTTGTCATGCACTTCGGCACGAACGACGTGTGGAGCAGCATCGCCCCGGACCGCATCCTGGCCGCCTACACCAAGCTCGTGACGCAGATGAGGGCCTCGAATCCGGACATGCGGATCCTCGTCGCGCAGCTCATCCCCATGAACCCGGGCAGTTGCGCGGCCTGCGCTCAGCGCGTCGTCGACTTCAACGCGCGGATCCCCGACTGGGCCCGGGCGACCAGTACCGAACGCTCCCCGATCACCGTGGTCGACCAGTGGACGGGCTTCAGCACCGCCACGGACACCTACGACGGGGTGCATCCCAACGCCTCGGGTGACGACAAGATCGCCGCCCGCTGGTTCCCGGCCCTCGCGGCGGTCCTCGACGCGGGCGTCCCGCAGGACCCCGGTGGTCCGGGTGACCCGGGCGGCCCCGCGGCCTGCACGGCCCGCTTCCGGGCCGTGTCCACGTGGCAGGGCGGCTACCAGGGTGAGGTGACGGTGACGAACACGTCCGCCTCCGCCGCCTCGGGCTGGACCGCGACGGTCGTACCCGCGGGCGGCGCGCGCATCGGTCAGGTCTGGAACGGCACCCTCACCACGGCCGCGGACGGTACGGCCACGGTCACGAACGCGGGGTGGAACGGGGCGCTGGCGCCCGGCGCGAGTGCCACGTTCGGTTTTGTCGCCACCGCCCCGGCAACGGCCGGCGCCCCGGCGGCGACCGTCACGTGCACGGCGAAGAGTCCCGGCGCCTGACGCCCGACGAGGGCCCAGGACCGGCCCGACGACCAATTCGGCATCGACGACCAGCTCACCGCTCTCTCCCCCCAACACAGGATCGGACGCGACCCGGAACAGCCCCACCTCCTCCCACCCCCACCTCTGGAGCCGCCATGAGACCCCGCACCGCCCCCACCCCGCGCGTGGCCACCGTGGCCGTCGCCCTCCTCGGCCTCCTGCTCTCCTTCCTCTCCCTCGGCACGCCGGCACACGCCGCCCCCACCGGCTTCCGCATCGACAACGGCCGGCTGCTGGAGGCGTCCGGGAACGACTTCGTGATGCGGGGCGTCAACCACGCCCACACCTGGTTCCCGGACCGGATCAGCTCCCTCTCCCACATCAAGGCCAAGGGCGCCAACACCGTCCGCGTGGTCCTCTCCAGCGGTGACCGCTGGACCCGCAACGACGCCGCCGACGTGGCGAACGTGGTCTCCCAGTGCAAGCAGAACCGGCTGATCTGTGTCCTGGAGGTGCACGACACCACCGGGTACGGCGAACAGAGCGGAGCCGTCACGCTCTCCCGCGCCGCCGACTACTGGATCAGCGTGCAGAGCGCGCTGACCGGTCAGGAGGACTACGTCATCGTCAACATCGGCAACGAGCCGCACGGCAACACCGGCTACACGGCCTGGACGGCCGACACCAAGGCGGCCATCCAGAAGCTGCGCAACGCCGGGTTCGACCACACGATCATGGTCGACGCACCCAACTGGGGCCAGGACTGGGCGTTCACCATGCGGGACAACGCCGCCTCGGTCTTCGCCGCCGACCCGGACGCCAACACGATCTTCTCGATCCACATGTACGGCGTCTTCGACACCGCCGCCGAGATCACCGACTATCTGAACCGCTTCGTCACGGCGAAACTCCCCATCGTCGTCGGGGAGTTCGGACACGACCACTCGGACGGCAACCCCGACGAGGACACCATCCTGGCCGTCACCCAGCAGCTCCGCCTGGGCTACCTCGGCTGGTCCTGGAGCGGCAACGGCGGCGGCGTCGAGTACCTGGACATGGTCACGAACTTCGACCCGGACCAGCTCACCAGCTGGGGCCGGCGGCTCTTCAACGGCGCGAACGGCATCGCCGCCACCGCCAAGGAGGCCGCGATCTACTCCTCGGGCGGCGGTGACACCACTCCCCCGACGGCTCCCGGCGCCCCGACCGCCTCGGGGGTGACCTCCTCGTCCGCCACCCTGAAGTGGGGCGCCGCCACCGATGCGACCGGCGTCACGGGTTACGACGTCGTCCGGGTCAGCGGGGGCGGGGAGACGGTCGCCACCAGCACGGCCGCCACGACCGCCACCCTCACCGGTCTGTCCCCCGACACCTCCTACACCTTCGCCGTCTACGCCCGTGACGCCGCCGGCAACCGTTCGCCCCGCTCGGCCACGGTGACGTTCACGACGTCCTCCGGCGGCTCATCGGCGTCCTGCGGCGTCGGCTACCGGGTGACGGGCAGCTGGCCCGGCGGCTTCCAGGGCGAGATCACCCTGCGCAACACCGGCACGTCGGCGATCAACGGCTGGACGCTGCGCTGGACCTTCCCGGACAGCCAGCGCATCAGCAACCTGTGGGGCGGCACGGCGACGCAGAGCGGCTCCGAGGTCAGCGTCGCGGCCGCCCCGTACACCGCGACGATCCCCGCGGCGGGTTCGGTCACCCTCGGCTTCACGGCCTCCCGGGCGACGGCGAACCCCAGCCCGACGGCGTTCACGCTGAACGGCGCGGCCTGCTCGGTGAGCTGACCGGGCGGCATCACCCACCTGGTGTGATCCGCGCAACATCCACACCAGAAAGCGGTTTACGTCAGGCCGGAGTGGTGAGGCGGCGGGGATGTCCCACCGGCACCCCACCGCCGTCACTCCGGCCAGACGAGTACCCGCCCGTCCGTGTCCCCCGCACCGTGCGCGGGAGGCGCGATGAGCGAGGACACCCTGCGCATGCGGGCCGTGACGAGCAGGAGTGGCGAGACCGGGGCACGTACCTCACGCGCCGCCGCCCCGCCGAAGCAGGCCGGGCAGCGGGACGCGTTCTTCGACAACGCCAAGTACCTGGCGATCGTGCTGGTGGCGATCGGGCACGCCTGGGAGCCGTTGCGGGACGGCAGCCGGACCGTCAGCGCGCTCTACATGGTCGTCTACGCCTTCCACATGCCGGCGTTCATCGTCATCTCCGGCTACTTCTCGCGCTCCTTCGACGCGAGTCCGGGGCGGGTCAGGCGTCTGGTCACCGGGCTCGCGGTTCCGTACGTCGTCTTCGAGACGGCGTACACGCTGTTCACGCGCTGGACGGACCAGGAGCCGGACCGGCCCGTGAGCCTGCTGGATCCGCTGTATCTGACGTGGTTCCTGGCGGCTCTGTTCATCTGGCGGCTGACCACGCCGGTGTGGCGGCGCGTGCGGTGGCCGCTGCCGGTCGCCCTCGTCATCGCGATGCTGGCGACGCTCTCGTCGTCCGTCGGCAACGACCTCGACCTGCAACGCACCCTTCAGTTCCTGCCGTACTTCGTCCTCGGTCTGCTGCTCAAGCCGGAGCACTTCCAGCTCGTGCGGCGCCGCTCGGCGCGGGTGCTGGCCGTGCCGGTCTTCGCCGCCGCGGTCGTCGTGGCCTACTGGGCGGTCCCGCGGATGAGCGGCGCCTGGTTCTACCACCGCGACAGCGCCGAGGAACTCGCCGCGCCCGCCTGGTACGGGCCCGTGATGACGCTGGTGACCTTCGGCTGCTCGCTGGTCCTGGTGGCCTGCTTCCTCGCGTGGGTCCCCGGGCGCCGGGCGTGGTTCACGGTGCTGGGGGCGGGGACGCTGTACGGCTACCTGCTGCACGGCTTCGTCGCCCAGGGCTCCAAGTTCTGGGGCTGGTACGAGCCGGCGTGGGTGCACCGGCCCGTGGGCATGGTCGTGGTGACGGTCTTCGCCGCGGGGCTCGTGACCGCGCTGTGCACCCCACCGGTGCGGCGGCTGTTCCGCTGGGTGATGGAGCCCGAGATGACATGGGCGTTCCGCCGGGACGCGCAGCAGCAGGCGCGGGAACGGAACGCCGTCCGCGAGGGAAGCGCCGTACACGGCTGACGCCAGTCGCCCCGCCTGCCCGTCCTGGGTCTACCCGTCCTGGGTATGCCCGTCCTGGGTCTACCCGTCCTGGGTCTGCCCCGCCTGGGTCTGCCCCGCCTGGTCTGCCACTCCTGGGTTTGCCTGTCCCGGGTCTAGCCGTCCTGCGTGAGCCGGATCAGCAGCGCGCCCGGCGTGCGCGGCACGGACACCATCAGCCCGTCCCCGTCCCAGACAGCCCGGCCCGCCTCCGCGGAGGAGGGGTGCAGGACGTCCACACGGACGGTCCGGCCCGCCAGGTGCCGGACGGGGACGCGCAGTTCGGCCGGTCCGCCGCGCCGCCACACCGACAGGTACGCCGTGCGGTCTCCGGGGACGTTCAGCCCCAGGGCGAGCCACTCGTCCGTCCAGCCGGGCAGGCCGAGCGGCCAGAACGGCAGGGCCCGCGCGAGGTCACCGCGGATCGACTTGTAGACCGCGACGGCATCCCGTACGAGGTCCAGCTGGTGGTCCGACATGCGGTCGAGATGGCCCGAGAGGTGGATACGGCCGAGCAGTGCCCCGCCGAGGGTCGTGGTGATCAGGTCGTCGTCGAAGCCGGGCTGCGGGTAGGCCCAGACGGCGCCCTGTTCGGGCGGCACGGCGGTCGGCGCGGCGGCGGCGATGGGCGGGTAGCGCAGGGGGTCCTGCTGGTCGCTGGTGGACTGGAGCTGGGAGACGGCCAGGGTGGCGCCGTCCATGCGCATGCCGCCCGAGGCGCAGTTCTCCACGACGAGTGAGGGGTGGCGGTCCAGTACGCCGGACAGCCAGTCGAGGTAGGCGTGGGCGTGGCCCAGCAGCCCGGCTCCCGGTGCGAGGTCACCGGGTGCCTGGGTGCCGGGGTCGACCACGATGTTGTAGTCCAGCTTGAGGTAGCCCACGCCCCAGTCGCCGACGATCCGGTCCACGGTCTTGTCGAGGTGGGCGCGGGCGGCCGGGTGCCGCAGGTCGAGCTGGTGGCGGCCCTGCTCGGCCAGGCGCACGCCGTCGCGCTGGAAGAACGCCTCGTCGGGCAGTTCGGCCGCGACGGAGCTGCGCACCCCGACGACCTCCGGCTCCAGCCACAGCCCGGGCACCATCCCGCGCTCCCGGATCCGGTCCAGGACGGCCCGGATGCCGCCGTCGGGGAAGCGGCGCGGCGAGGGCTGCCAGGCGCCGACACTGTCCCACCAGCCCCGGGTGTCGTCGTCGTACCAGCCCGAGTCGATGCAGAAGTACTCGGCGCCGGCGCCGGCGGCGGCGTCGATCAGCGGCAGGAGCTTGGCCGTGGTGGGGTCGCCCATCAGGGTGTTCATGTAGTCGTTGAAGACGACGGGGAGGGCGGTGTGGTCCGGGTGCGGGCGGCGGATCGCCCGGCGGTAGGAGGTCAGGGCGCCGATCGCCGTGTCGAGGTCGGAGCCGAGTGCCAGGGCTCCGGGGACGGTGGTGAACTCCTCGCCCGGGGCGAGCCGGACCCGCCACTGGTGTTCCGCGTCGGTGGGGCCGTTCAGCGCCAGGTAGGTGCCGTGTGCGTGTTCGCCCAGGTCCCAGCGCCAGCCGGCCGGGGACTCGACCTGCCACGCCCAGGCCCGGTCGCCGCCGCGCTCCGTCAGCGCGCCCATGGCCAGATGGCCGTCGGTGGGCCAGCTGCCGCGCCCGGCGAGGGCGAGGGCGGCCCGGCTGTCGTGCTCGTGGACGTCGACGTGGATGTCGGCGACGGCGGCGCGCAGCGGCTCGGCGTACCAACGGCACTCGGCGAGCCAGTCGTTGCGGGCCCGGTGGACGTCGAGGGCGTCCGGGGCGGGCAGGCCGCCGAGCAGGAGGCTGCTGACGGACTGGACGACCAGAGGCGCCCGGCCCTCGTTGCGGAGGCGGACCCGGGAGCGCAGGACGGGCAGCCCGGTGGGTGACGTGAGCTCGACGGACGCCGTCAATCCGGTGTCCGGGTCGTGGAGTTCGACGGTCAGCCGCTCCCAGCCGTCGCGTCTGTCCGTGCGGTGGGTCCGGTAGGCGAGCCGGGCGCCGAAGGCCGTGCCGGTGAAGCGGGGGCCGGACCAGCCGCTGCCGTGGCCGAGGGCGGTGAGCTCCACCAGCGGGAGCGCGGAGTGCGGGGCGGCGGCGAGGTCGTCGTCGGGGTGGGCCAGCCGGACCAGCCGCAGGGTCCCGTCGGCGGCGACCGCGAACCCGGCCCGGAGGGCTTGATGCCCCCAAGTGAACTCGTCCTGCCGCTGGTTGGAGGCCATGTGCGCCGCATCCGCCGTGCCGGTCAAGGTGCTCCCCCTCCTGACCCCGTCCCGTCCTCGGGGAGCGGAGGTCCGCGTGAATCCCTCGTTACGGTCTCTTGACGACCCAAGTGTGACCGGTCACAATCCTCGCATGAATGTGACCGGTCACACAAGGCGCCCGGCGAGCATCAGGGACGTCGCGACCGCCGCGGGGGTCTCGTACCAGACGGTCTCGCGGGTGATCAACGGCCATCCCAGCGTCCGGCCGTCCACCCGGGAGCGGGTGCTCGCGGCCATCGACGAGCTGGGCTTCCGCCGCAACGCGACCGCCCTCGCCCTGGCCAGCGGACGCAGCCGGGCCGTGACCGTGCTGACCGCGAACACCACCCACTACGGCTACGCCTCGATCCTCCAGGGCATCGAGGAGGCCGCCCGCGCGGCGTCGTACGCGGTCGGGATCGGGGTGCTGGAGTCGGCCGAGGACGCGGCAGTCGCCGCCGAGGTGCAGCGCGCTGCGGACGCGGGCGGCGGGATCGTCGTGATCGCATACGATCCGGCCGGTGTCCGGGCGCTGGAAGCCGTGCCCGCCGGGCTGCCGGTGGTGGGCGTGGTCGAGACCCCGGCGAGCCCGCCCGGCGGCGACCGCCCGTGGGTGTGGGCCGACGACCGCGAGGCGGCCTACCAGGTGACCCGTCATCTGCTCTCCCTCGGCCACGAGACCGTGCACTACGTGGCCATCCCGTCCAGCACCCGCCGCACCAGCGCCCGCACCAGCGGCTGGCGGCAGGCGCTGAAGGAGGCCGGCGCCCCGCAGCCCCGCCCCGTGCAGAGCAGTTGGGGGCCGGCGGGCGGTCACGCGGCCGGGCTGAAGCTGGCGAGGGACCAGTCCGTCACCGCGATCCTGTGCGGCAACGACGACCTCGCGCTCGGCGTGCTGCGCGCCCTGCACGAGTCCGGCCGCTCGGTGCCGGGCGAGGTCAGCGTGGCCGGTTTCGACGACGCCCCGCACTCCGCCTTCCTCACCCCGTCCCTGACGACCGTACGCCTGGACTTCACCGGCCTCGGGCGGTCCGCGTTCGCCCTGCTGCACGGCGCGCTGGAGGAGTCCGCGCCGGTCGCCCCGCATCCCGTGTCCGTACCGGAACTGGTGGTGCGGGAGAGCTCGGGGCCGCCGCCCGCCGATGCCTGAACCACCGATGCCTGAACAGCCCGCACGAGCCCAGCAGTTGTGAGTCCCGCTTTGTGAATCGAACCGCCTGCTCCGAAAGGCACGAGATGAAGACAAGAGCTCTCCCCGCCCTGGCGCTGATATGCGCCGTCGGCCTGGCCGCCACGGCGTGCAGCGACCCGACCGCCGGGGACTCCGGCTCGGACGGTTCGGACGCCAAGCAGGCGGCGGTGAATCCGACCGCCCGGCTGGACGGCGTGAAACTGACCATGTGGACCGCGCAGAACACGGTGAACGCGCCCAAGCAGGTCATCGACGCCTTCGAGAAGGCCACCGGCGCCGAGGTCGACACCCAGGCGATCCCGGACCTCTACGAGCAGAACGTGCCGACGAAGCTGGCCTCGGGCGACCGCCCCGACCTGATGTTCTGGCAGCCGTCCATCTCCACGCTGCCGTTCATCCAGCCGAAGCAGAACCTGCTGACCCTCGACGGGGAGCCCTGGGAGGCCAAGCTCGGCGACACCGAGAGGTCCCTCGGTGTCATCGACGGCAAGCGGTACGCGGCGATCGTCACCAGCCCCGCCATGCTCGGCGTCTACTACAACAAGGACGTCTTCAAGCAGGCCGGACTGAGCGAGAAGGACTTCCCGAAGTCCTACGACGAGTTGCTCGCCCTCGGCCGCAAGGTCGTGGACAAGACCGACGCGGCCGCCTTCTACGAGGCCGGCGGCGACAAGTGGCCGCTCCAGTGGCAGATGCAGGTCCAGCTCACCGACCTCGACCGGCAGTGGTGGGCCGACTTGAACGCCGGCAAGAAGAAGTGGACCGACCCGGTCGTCGTCGGCGCGATCAAGAAGTACAAGGAGAAGCTGCTCGACGCCGGGCTCGCCCAGAAGAACTACCGGACGGGCACCTTCACCGGGCAGGCCGACGCGCTGTGGAAGGGCGACGCCGGCATGGTCCTCAACGTCACGTCCTTCCAGAGCCAGTTGCAGGCCAAGTACTCCACCGCCGAGCTCGACAAGAAGATCGGCTGGTTCCCGGTCGCCAACTCCTCGGCCACCGGCCTGTACTCCCCCGACCAGACCAACGGTGTCGTCGCCTTCAAGACCGGTGACGACAAGCGGCAGAACGCGGCCCGTCAGTTCCTCGCCTTCTGGCTCGGCCCGGACTACCCGGACTACATCAAGACGATGAAGATCCCGTCCGTGCAGCCGTCCGTGCCCACCCCCGGCGGCCTGCCCGAGGCGTCCAAGGCACAGGTCGCGGCCCTGCCGAAGGCCATCGGCGTCTTCCAGGCCAAGGCGATCGTCGCCCCCGACACCCATCTCTACCTGGCCGACATGATCTTCGGCAAGAAGAGCCCGCAGCAGGTCGCGCAGGCGATCCAGGACCAGTTCGCGCAGGTGGCCAAGGCCCAGGGCGCCCCCGGGTTCTGACCATGGCGGACACGGTCGTACGTACGCGCAAGCAGCCGGCTGCACAAGGAGCGCCGAAGGGCGTGGGACGGCTCCCGCGAGCTGCCGTGCACCACCCCTGGTGGTTCGCGCTCCCCGCGATCGTCGTCTTCGCGGGCTTCTTCCTGGTGCCCAACCTGCTGAACTTCTACTACCCGTTCACCAACTGGTCCTCGTACCACGCGGACATCGCCTTCACGGGCCTGGACAACTTCAGGACCATCGCCGAGGACGGCTCGCTGCTGCGGGCGATCCGCACGACCCTGGTGTACGCGCTGCTGGCGGCGCTGTTCCAGAACGGCTTCGGGCTCGTGCTGGCGCTGCTGCTGGAGGACGACAGCCGCTTCAACCGGTTCTTCCGTGCCGTCTTCTTCCTGCCGGTGCTGATCTCGGCGCTGGCGACGGGTTACGTCTTCCAGGCGCTGCTCGACCAGGACGGGGCCGTCAACTCCGTTCTGGGCACGGACATCCCGTGGCTGGGCTCGACCACCTGGACGCTGGTGATCGTCACGCTCATCCACGGGTGGAAGTGGATGGGCCTGTCGATGCTGATCTATCTGGCCGGGCTCAAGGGCATCCCCGGCGAGATGCTGGAGGCCGCGAAGTGCGACGGCGCGGGGCCCTGGCGGACCTTCTGGTCGGTGCGCTGGCCGATGCTGGCGCCCGCCGTCACCTTCAACGTCACCACCGCGCTGATCGGTTCGATGAACACCTTCGACATCGTGCAGGCCACGACAGGCGGCGGCCCCGCCGCCTCCACCGAGGTCTTCAACATCTACATGTTCCGGATCTTCGGGCAGGGCCTGTACGCGCAGGCGTCCGCGATGAGCCTCGTCCTCTTCCTGGTCGTGGTCGCCGTGGCGATCCCGCTGGTCGTGGGGCTCCGGCGAAGGGAGCAGCTGCTGTGACCGCGGTGTGGCGGTACGGCCGCCCGTCCCTCGTCGTCCTGCTCGCCGCGCTGGCCGTGGGGGTGCCGCTGTGGCTGGTCGCCGTCACCTCGGCCAAGCCGCAGGCCGAGGCGATCAAGCCGAACCTGGACCTGCCCCGGCAGTGGCAGCCCGCGAGCAACTACGCGCACGCCGTCAGCCAGGGCGAGATGCTGCGCGGCTTCCTCAACTCACTGCTGGTCGTGGTGCCTTCGGTGGTCCTGGTGCTGATCCTGGGCGCGGGCGCCGCCTGGGTCTTCGCCCGCCGCAAGTCGAAGCTGGTCTCGGCGGCGTACGCGCTGTGCATCAGCGGACTGCTGCTGCCGCCCGCCGTCATCACCATCGTGATGGAGCTGCGGCAGCTCGGGCTGTCCAACACCCGCCCCGGCATGATCGCCGTCTACACCGGGATGTACCTGTCGACGTCGATCTTCTTCATGACCGGCTTCATCCGCGCCATCCCCATGGAGCTGGAGGAGGCGGCCCGGATGGACGGGGCGAGCCCGTCCCGCATCTTCTGGCGGATCGTCCTGCCGCTGCTCCGGCCGGTGATCGCCACCGCGACGATCATGGTGATGCTCTACGCCTGGAGCGACATCTTCTACGCGTTCTTCGTCCTCGGCGGCGGAGACCGGGCGACCCTGCCGCTCAACCTCTACCAGGTCGCCAGCGCCCAGCTCTACCTCAACAACTGGCATCTCGTCTTCGCGTACGTCGTGGTGATGAGCCTGCCCATGGTCGCCGTGTTCCTCGTCGGCCAGCGAAAGATCGTGTCCGGAATCACCAGTGGAGCCGTGAAGTGACTGGAGGTCCAGCAGCGTGATCACCCCCACCCGCACGAGAGCCGGTACGAGGTCCCGTACCAGAACCGCCTTGATGACAGCACTACTTGGAGCAGCCGCCATGGCAGCCACCCTCCCCGCAGCCGGCAACGCGGCTGCGGCAGCCGACCCACAGCGCCTCACGGTCGACCTCAAAGCCTCCGAGGGCCCGGTGATGCTCGGCGCCAACGGTTCGCTGTACGGGGTCAGCGACGACGGGGTGCCCAGCGACGCCGCGATGGCACCCCTGAAGATCACCAGCATCTCGCAGAAGCCGGAGGGCGGCGCGCAGCACCCCAACGGCGACGCGCTCACCGTCTCCAAGTCGTTCTTCCGCAACGGCGGCGGCGAGATCAACGTGATGATGCAGGACATCTACGCCAAGTGGCCGTACGAGGACCTCGGCATCGACGACTACCTCCCCAAGGTCGACAAGATCGCCAAGGAGGTCTCGGCCGACCCGAACAGCGAGCGCTTCGTCTACATCCCGTTCAACGAGCCGGACCAGATCTGGTACAAGCTCGACGTCGCCGACCAGGCCCAGTACGAGAAGAACCGCGACCGGTTCTTCAAGGACTGGAAGACGGTGTACCAGCGGATCCGCGCGATCGACCCGGACGCACGGATCGCAGGTCCCAACGAAGCCGCCTACCACACCCGCCTGTTGAAGGACTTCCTCGCCTTCGCCAAGCGCGAGAACGTGCTCCCCCAGGTGATGACCTGGCACGAGCTCGGCTCCGGCTCGCTGCGCGACTTCCAGGCGCACTACGACGACTACCGCAAGCTGGAGCGCGAGGCGGGCATAGCCCCGCTGAAGATCAACATCGACGAGTACGCCAACCGCCGCGACCTGTCCGTTCCCGGGCAACTGGTGCAGTGGGTCTCGATGTTCGAGCGCAACAAGGTGTACGCCAACATGGCGTACTGGGACGCGGCCGGCAACCTCAGCGGCCACGTGGTGCGCTCGAACATCCCCAACGGCGGCTGGTGGCTGTTCCGCTGGTACGCGGGCATGACCGGCAACACCGTGAAGGTGACGCCGCCGCAGCCCAACACCATCGACACGCTCCAGGGGCTGGCCTCCCTCGACACCTCCCGCCGCCAGGCGCAGGTCCTGCTCGGCGGCTCCGCGGCCGACTCGGACGTGGTCGTGCGCAACGTCCCGCGGTCGGTGTTCGGCCGTACGGTCACCGCGACCGTCGCCGAGGCCGCCTGGTCCGGTTACGAGGGGCAGCACGCGGCGCCGCGGGTCCTCGCGCGCACCAAGGTGAAGGTCGCGGACGACGGTTCGGTGACCGTGCCGCTGCGCGGCCTGCACAAGATGTCGGCCTACCGGGTCGTCCTCACCCCCGGCGGCTCCGGTACCCCGTCCGCCGCCTCCGTGCCGTGGTCGGCGTCGTACGAGGCCGAGGACGCGGCGATCACCGACGGCAAGGTCTACACGCAGGGCACGGTCCAGAACGCCAACGGCTACGCGGCCTCCGGCACCAAGGACGTCGGCTCGCTCAACCAGCCCGGCAGCAAGGTCGCCTTCTCGGTGAAGGTGCCGAAGGACGGCACGTACGACCTGGCGATCCTGTACGGCAACCAGTCCGGCGGCCCGGCCACGCAGAAGCTGTCGGTCGACGGCGGCGCCCCGGTGACGGTCACCTACCCCTCCACCGAGAACTGGACGTACCGCGCCAAGAAGGACGTCAGCGTCCAACTCAAGGCGGGTACGCACCAGCTGACCCTGTCGAAGGGCGACGCCGAGGTCACGCTGGACCGGATCGACCTGACCACACGGACGGGCACGCCCTCCGCGTCCTACGAGGCCACGCTGGCGGACATCAGCGGCAAGCCGTCGTACGACTACACCTCGTCGGCCGGTGTGGGCACGGGCTCCCTGGTGCTGCGCTCCGGTGACAAGGCGGTGTTCGACGTCTACGCCCCGCGCGACGGCTACTACACGGTGGTGCCGCGGACCTCGGCAGTCGTGAAGCTCTCGCTGCACGGGGAGACGGTGACGGCCACGCCCGGCCGCCCGCTGCGGCTCTACCTGGTCGCGGGCAACAACCGGATCGCGATGACGTCGGGCCACTCCGCCGTCCGCTCCCTCGACGTCTCCGGCGACGGCTCGGCCGCCGGCACCCTCTCCTACGAGGGCGCCAAGGCCACGCTCGCCGGCGGGGCCAAGCTCGTCGACTCCCCGCACGCGTCCGCCGGCTCGTACATCGGCTGGCTCGGCAACAGCGCTTCCAGCACCGCCGAGTTCACGGTGGACGCGCCCCGGTCCGGCCGCTACCTGCTGGTCGTCCACTACGCGCACAACGACCGCCGGGACAACGGCCACGCCTACAACACGGACATCATGTCCCGTACGGCGGACGTCACGGTCGGATCAGCAGACCCGGTGAAGGTCACCTTGAAGAACACCTGGAGCTGGGACGACTACTGGACCGTCGGAGTCCCGGTCGACCTGGCGAAGGGCGCGAACAAGGTGACGTTCGGCAACGCGAGTGCCTGGGCACCGAACATCGACCGGATCGAACTGGGCCGGGTCGTGGGCTGAGTCGCGCGCTGACGGATGCGGTTGCGGAGGAGTGAGCGGTTCTCCTCCGCAACCGGCGTGCAAGATCACCTCCGGCACGCATCCCCTATACTTCTACATGCTTGTAGAACGTACGTACACGCATGTGAGGAGTGGACGCCACCATGGTGTTCAAACGACTGCTCGGCACGCTCGGCGTGGGCGGCCCCACGGTCGACACGGTCCTCGACCCGGCTCCCGTCCGCCCCGGCGGCACACTCACCGGCGAGGTCCGGCTGGTGGGCGGCAAAGCCGACTTCGACATCGAGCACATCACCCTGGAGCTGGTGGCCCGGGTCGAAGCCGAGCACCAGGGCGGCGAGAGCGAGGGCTTCGTCGCCTTCGGCCGCTTCACCGTCGGCGGCGGCTTCCGGCTCGCCGAGGGCGAGCAGCGCGGTGTGCCGTTCAGCGTGACCCTCCCGTGGGAGACGCCGGTCACCGAACTGCACGGCCAGAGCCTGGGCGTCGTCCTGGGCGTGCGCACCGAGCTGGCGGTGGCAGGCGCGAAGGACAAGGGCGACCTGGACCAGCTGAACGTCACGCCGCTGCCCGTCCAGGAGGCCGTGCTGGAAGCCCTCGGCGGACTCGGGTTCGGCTTCAGGTCGGCCGACCTCGAATACGGGCGCATCGGCGGGACCGGCCAGCAACTGCCCTTCTACCAGGAGATCGAGCTCACCCCGTCACCCCGGTACGCGCACCAGGTCAACGAGATCGAGCTGACGTTCCTGGTGGGCCCGGGCGGCACGGAGGTCGTGCTGGAGGCGGACAAGCGCGGCGGCTTCCTGTCGCCCGGCCACGACGCACTGACCCGCTTCACCGTCTCCCACGAGGGAGTGGAGCACCAGGACTGGCCCACGATCGTCGACGGCTGGATCCGCCAACTGGTCGAGCACCGGGCCTCGTACGGCTCCCCCGCGGGCTACGGCTCGCCCATGGGTCACGCCTCCCCCGTCGCCTTCGGCCAGGGCGGCCACGGGCACGGCGGGCAGCACCATGACGGCCACCGCTCGGGCCCCGGCATGGGGACCGCCGTCGCGGCGGGCGCGGCCGGACTCGCGGCCGGGGTCGTCGGCGGCATGGTCGCGGACGAAGTGATCGACGAGGTCGGGGACTTCTTCGAGGGCGAGGAAGAGGAGGGCTGAGGCCCCGCACCCTCAAAGAGGTGTCGCGGCATGCAGGATGAGCACCATCGTGACGGCGGAGTTCGCCGAGGACATCGCCGACACGGCCGTTCCCGCGGCCGCGCCCCAGGCCGCCAGCCCGACCGAGGTGGACACCGGCGGCCAGGTGCGCACGGCGGGAGGCGGGCCGAGCAGGGCCGCCACCCGGCGCGGCACCGGGCCCGGCGCGGCGAGTCCGGCGAGTGTGGGCGCCGGGGTGCCCCGGGAGACCAGGGCGGCCGTGCCGATGGCACGCGCCACCGTGCGGCGGCTGCCGACCGCCCGGGCCGCCTCCTCGTCCGCCCACCGCTCGGCCGTGTAGGCGACGGCCGTGCGCAGCGGTCGCAGGAACGGATTGGCCCGGGCCGCGAGCTGCACGACGAGCAGATGGCGGTCGTGGCGGGCGGCGAGGTGCGCCCGCTCGTGGGCGAACAGGGCCCGCCGCTCGGCCGGCCGGAGCCGCTCCAGCAGCGCCGTCGTCACCACGACACGCCCACCGCGCCGACGACGGACACGACGCCCGGCACCGCCGCCCTGTGCGCGGCGACCATCACCCGGACCCCTACCGTCCTGACGCCCACCGCCCTGGCGACCGACACCCAGCACACCACCGTCCTCGCTGCGGCCCGGCAGCACGCCACGGCCATGGCGCCCCACTCGCGGGACACGACCGATCCCGGGAAGGCCATGCAGCACACCACCACCCCTGCGGCGCCCCCGCAGCACACCACCGCCCGAGCGAAGCCCACGCAGCACACCACCACCCCCACGGCCCCCAGCCGGCGCACCGCCGCCCCGGCGGCCACCGGGCAGCGCGTACGCGTAAGGGACGCCGTCCGGCAGGACGGCCACCTCCGTGTCCGGCAGGCCGGACAGCGCGCGGTGGGCCTGGCGGCGTACCCGGGCGTGTCGCCACAGGGTGCGGGCGCAGGCGACAACCACCGCGCACAGCGCGGGGATCGCGGCCTTGCCGACGACCTCGTCATACGGCACCGCCGCCCGTACCTCGGGGTCCGACCAGCCGTCGGGCAAGGGGTTGCCGGGCAGTTGGGCGGTGCCGACCACCATGACGAGACCCAGGCACACCGTGCTGCACAGCGCCAGCACCGCCGCCATCGCGGTCAGTAACCGGGTCGCGGTGCGCGGGTGCAGATGATGCTCGGCCAGGCGTGCGACCGGCCAGGCCGTGAGCGGGAGAACCAGTGGCAGAAAGACGAAGACCCCCATGAGGCTTCAGCCTTCCCCCTCGCCGTCGGCCTGATCCAGCAGGTCGCGCAGCAGCCGTTCGTCGTCCGGGCCGAGGCCGGTGAGGAAGCTGGCCAGCACGGCCTCGCGGTCGCTCTCGGCGTCCAGCACCTTGCGCATCTTCCGGGCGGCCAGGCCCGCCTGGTCCGAGGCGGGCGTCCAGGCGAAGGACCGGCCCACCCGCTCCCGGGTGACCGCGCCCTTGCCCAGCAGCCGGGTCAGGATCGTGATCACCGTCGTGTACGCGAGGTCGCCGCCGAGGCGTTCCTGCACCCAGCCGGCCGTCGCCGGACCGTCCGCCTCCCGCAGTGCCGACAGCACCAGCGCCTCCAGCTCGCCCTGCCCCCGCCGGGGCCGCTGCCGGGGATCCGTCACCGCCCTGCCTCCCTTCGCCGCCCTGCCGTGCCCGTGCGGACATCGTATAGATCCGCGGGACCCGACCCCGTCTACTTCTACAGTGCTGTAGATTTAAATGCGTTCGGTACCGACGTCCGACACAGCAACCGACAAGGAGACCTTGTGGCCGATCCGCCCCGCCTCCACCCCGAGGACCGCGCGGACTTCGAAGCGGTACTGGACCAGGCGCTGCGCACCGCGGACATCCATGGCGCCGTGCGCGCCGACCCGACCGGCCGGACGGCCGCGCAGCTGCGTGCCCACGCGCTCGCCCACGCCGACGACATCACAGCGGCGGCCGGCGAGCCGTACCGCGCCTACCTCGCCGTACGCACGGCCGCCCGCCAGGACGCGCGGCGCTCGCCCGCCACCGACAGTCTGCTGCCCGCCCTCGCGGTGCTCACGCCGCTCGTGGCGGGGGCGTCCGCCGGGGCCCTGCTGCTACTCGGCTGCCTGCTCCAGGTCGCCGGCGCCCCGGGCCCGTTGCCCGGCTCGCTCGTCGCGGCGGGCTGGACGCTGGCGCTCGTGGCGGCCGTGACCGGTCTCGTCGGCCTGGCCGCGCTGCTGCGCTCGGCCCTGGGCCGGCGGACCGACCGCGAGGAGCACGCCCGGCTCGCCTGGCGGCAGGCCCTGCTGGACCGCGGCATGCTGCCCCATCTGCTCCGTCACCCGGCGGTCGCACCCGCCGAGGCGGGGGTCACACCGGGCTCCCCGCCCGATACGCTCACGCCGTGCCCGGCCCGGGCGAGAAAGGACAGGACACCATGTTCGGACTGAGCGAGCTCGCGATCCTCCTCATCGTCGTCATAGCCGTGATCGGGGCGAGGAAGCTGCCCGAACTGGCCCGGTCGGCCGGCAAGTCCGCCCGCATCCTCAAGGCCGAGGCCCGCGCCGCGAGGGACGAGGAGGCCGGGACGGCCCCCGCGCCGCGGGTGGTCCAGGGCGAGATCGTCCCGCCGGGCACCGGCCCGACCCCGCCCGGCGCGCGGGCCGCGGAGGCCCCGGACCCCCGCTGATCCTCCCCCTGCCTACAGCGTGCGCTCCAGGCGGTCGGCCACGAGCTTGACGAAGCGAGCGGGGTCCTTGGGCTGGCCGCCCTCGGCGAGCACCGCCAGCGTGTGGAGCAGCTCGGCGGACTCGACGAGACCCGAGCGGTCCTCGCGCTCCTTGTACGCCTCGTTCAGGTTCTTCACCAGCGGGTGCCCGGGGTTGAGTTCGAGGATCCGCTTGGTGCGCGGCACCTCCTGGCCCATCGCCCGGTACATGTTCTCCAGGGCCGGCGTCAGGTCGTGCGCGTCCGAGACGACGCAGGCCGGGGAGACGGTGAGCCGCGCCGACAGACGCACCTCCTTGATGTCCTCGTCCAGCTGCTCCCGCATCCAGCCGAGCAGTCCCGCGTAGTCCTCGGCCTGCTTCTCCCGCTCCCCCTCGGTCTTCTCGTCCTTCTCGCCGTCGAGGTCGATCTCGCCCTTGGCGACGGAGCGCAGCTTCTTGCCCTCGTACTCGCCGACGGCGTCGACCCACACCTCGTCGACCGCGTCCGTGAGCAGCAGGACCTCGATGCCCTTGTCCCGGAACGCCTCCATGTGCGGGGAGTTCTCGATGCTCTGCCGGGACTCGCCGGTGATGTAGTAGATGTCCTCCTGGCCGTCCTTCATCCGCTCCACGTACTGCGCGAGGGTGGTCGGCTCGTCCTCGGCGTGCGTGGTGGCGAACGACGCGACGGCGAGGATGGCGTCCCGGTTCTCGGAGTCGGTGACCAGGCCCTCCTTCAGGGCGGTGCCGAACTCGCGCCAGAACGTGGCGTAGCGGTCGGCGTCCTTGGTCTTGATCTCCTTGATCGTGGACAGGACCTTCTTCGTCAGCCGGCGCTGCATCATCCGGATGTGCCGGTCCTGCTGGAGGATCTCGCGGGAGACGTTGAGCGAGAGGTCCTGCGCGTCGACGACGCCCTTGACGAAGCGGAGGTAGGGCGGCAGCAGCGCCTCGCAGTCGTCCATGATGAAGACGCGCTTCACATACAGCTGGACGCCGCGCTTGAAGTCCCGCGTGAACAGGTCGTGCGGGGCGTGCGAGGGCACGAAGAGCAGGGCCTGGTACTCGAAGGTGCCCTCGGCCTGGAGCCGGATCGTCTCCAGCGGCTCGCGCCAGTCGTGGCTGATGTGCTTGTACAGCTCGTGGTACTCGTCGTCGGACACCTCGTCGCGCGACCGCGCCCACAGGGCCTTCATCGAGTTCAGCGTCTCGGGCTCGGGCGCGTCCTCGCCGTCGGCCTTCTCCGGGACCATCCGGATGGGCCAGGTGATGAAGTCCGAGTACCGCTTGACGATCTCCCGGATCTTCCACGGCGAGGTGTAGTCGTGGAGCTGGTTGTCCGGGTCGGCGGGCTTGAGGTGGAGCGTCACGGAGGTGCCCTGCGGGGCGTCGTCGACCTTCTCCAGCGAGTACGTGGACTCGCCGCGCGACGTCCAGCGGGTCCCCTGGCCCTCGCCGGCGCGCCGGGTCACCAGCGTCACCTCGTCCGCCACCATGAAGCCGGAGTAGAAGCCGACGCCGAACTGGCCGATGAGCCCCTCGGCGTTGGCCGCGTCCTGGGCCTCCCGCAGCTCCTTCAGGAAGGTGGCCGTACCGGAGTTGGCGATGGTGCCGATCAGCTGTCCGACCTCGTCGTACGACATCCCGATGCCGTTGTCCCGCACCGTGAGGGTCCGGGCGTCCTTGTCGACGTCGATCTCGATGTGCAGGTCGGACACGTCGGCGTCGAGCGAGTCGTCCCGCAGCTTCTCCAGGCGCAGCTTGTCCAGCGCATCGGAGGCGTTGGAGACGAGCTCCCGCAGGAAGACATCCTTGTTCGAGTAGACCGAGTGGATCATCAGCTGGAGCAGCTGGCGTGCCTCTACCTGGAACTCAAACGTTTCGGTCGTCATGGTTCGCGAATACCTCACAGGTCCCACAGTCGCCTGAACTCGTGGCAGTCACTTTAAAACACCACGTCAGGCCGGGGGCCCGGAACTCAGACAAGGTGGGCGAACACGACCAGATTCTCGGTGTAGTCCCGGGCCTGACGGTCGTAGGCACCCGCGCACGTGATGAGCCGGACCTGGGCGTCGGGGGTGTCGCCGTACACGCGCTCGCTGGGGAAGTCGTCCTTGTCGAAGGACTGCGCGTCGTCGACCACGAAGGTCGCCCTGCTGCCGTCGGCTCGCGCCACGTGGAACCGGTCGCCCTTCCTCAGCTCACTGAGCCCGGCGAACACGGCCGGGGAGGTCGCGGTGTCCACGTGCCCGGCGATGATCGCGGTTCCGGCCTCGCCGGGCGAGGCGCCCTTGGCGTACCAGCCGACGAGGTTGATGTCGTCGGCCGGAGGCGGTTCGAGCTGACCCGAACGGCCGATGGCGAGGTCGGTGAAGGGCGCGTTCACCGAGATCTTGGGGATGTACAGGCGGACCGGCCGGGACCGCGGCAGATGGGGCCCGGCCCCGGACGCGGCGGTCCGATGGGGCGCCGCGGAGGAGGGCGGCGCGTCGGGCACGGCGGGCGCGGCGGAGGTGGCGGGCGCGGCCGTCGGGACGGCCGGCGGGGCGTGCGGCGGGCCGCCGGTGTCGGACGACGACTCGCCACGGCCGGCGACCAGGCTCACGGTCAGGACCAGGGCCGCGAGACCCCAGAAGACCGACACGGCGGTGCGGAATCGCCGCTTCGACGGCGTGGGGCCGGGCTCGGCAGGGGGCGGGGGGCTGGGCTCGGCAGGGGGCGGGGGGCTGGGGCTGGCTGCCATCGGAGACCACCTCATTCGGGCACGGCAGGGGAACGGACACGGCAGCGGACACGGCACGCGAGCGCGGGAGGACGAGCCGGGACGAGCCGGGCCGCCGCGACGCGAGGAGCACGTGCGGCGGCCACGGCGGCTATGGGTTCATGCCTCGGTCATGCCGCGCCCTGTGAGGCCTTCTGGCGCCGCAGTGCGTACAGGCCGGTGCCGGCCACCGCGAGCACCGCGAGACCGCCGGCCGTCACGCCCGGCCCGGCGGCCAGTGCGCCGCCACCGGTGTGCATGCCGCCGCGCGGCTTGTGGTGCTTGTCGCCGTGCCAGGAGCCCTTGTCGTGGTCGTCGTGCTTGCCGTGCTCGTCGTGCTTGCCGTTCTCCTCGTGCTTCCCGTTCTCGTCGTGCTTGCCGTTCTCGCCCTTGTCGTGCTTGTCGCCCCAGGGGTCCTCTTCGTGCTTGTCGCCCCAGGGGTCCTCGTCGTGCTTGTCACCCTTGAGGGCGTCCTGGTCCTGCTTGGGGTTGTCCCAGTCGTCGTCCGCGTTCACCACGGCCAGGGCTCCGCCGCCCGTGTGCATCCCGCCGCGCGGCTTGTGGTGCTTGTCGCCGTGCCGGGAGTCCTTGTCATGGCCCTCGTGCTTGCCGTGCTCCTCGTGCTTGCCGTGCTCGCCGTCCTTGCGGTGGTCCTGGTCGTGCCGGGCGTCGTCCCCGTCGTGGTCGGCGGTCACCCCGGTCAGGGCTCCGCCACCCGTGTGCATCCCGCCGCGCGGCTTGTGGTGTTTGCCGTCCTTGTGGTGCTCCTTGCTGTAGGAAGTGGTGTCGTGGTCCCGGTCACCCATCGCCTCGGCGTAGGCGGCGGGTGCGGCGATCGCGAGGGCGGCCGTGGCCGTGGCCGTCGCGAGCAGCATGCGGGCAGAGCGCATCGGTGAGTCCTTCCGTCGCGGACCGGGCGCTGACGCCTCGCCAGCTCACGAGACCCGGCCTCGACGTGAACCACCGTCAGTCATGCCGGGCCGTCCCACCATCCAGGGCGTTCACACGGGTTACGACCCCACCCTGACGGCGGCACCCGCCCCGGCCGGCGCCGCAGCCCTTCGATGTCACCCACGTGGCGATCATCCCGTCCGGGTCTGGCGACGCACCCGCCCGACCGCGGGACAGCAGGGCCGCCGGACCGGCTCTCGCCCCTCGCCGAGCGGCGTGCGCGGCATCCGTATGCTCCGGTCATGAGACTCTTCCGGCCGCGCGGCCGAAACGACGCGGGGCGGATGCCGAGGTCGCCTGTGTCCCAGGCCGTGGCGCTGTACGAGGCCGGGCGCTATGCCGAGGCGGAGGCCGAGGCCCGCGCTGTGGCCGCGGCCCGGTCGCGGCCACGCGACGACATGTACGCACCGCTGGCGCTGAGCATCGCCGCGCTGGCGACGGGCGCCCAGGGCCGCCACGCCGAGGCCCTCGCCCTGTACGACGCAGTGCTGCCGGCCTTCGGCAGGACCTTCGGAGCCGAACACCCGCAGACCCTGAAGCTGCGCTCGGACCGCGCCCAGGTGCTGACCGCGCTCGCCCGGCACGCCGAGTGCGAGGCAGAGTGTGCGGCCGTCGCCCAGGCCGCGATCCGCGGGGCAGGACCGGAGATGCCCTTCATAGCGGCGGCCGCCCGCAACGGACTGGTCTTCGCCCTCAACGCGCAGGGACGCCACCCGGAGGCCGAGGCGCTCGCCTGCGAGGCCTTGGCCGCTCATCGCGTACCGGACCGGTTCTCCCTGGTCCTGCGGCTCGGCCTGGCCCGCAGCCTCAACGGCCAGGCCCGCCACGAGGAGGCTCTCACCGAGGCGGAGCGCGCCGACGAGCTGCGCCGCAGCCTGCCCGAGGAGCAGCACCGCCCGGAGACCGGCGCCGTCGAGCTGGCCGTGGCGACCGCCCTCCTCGGGCTGGGCCGCGGCAGCGAGGCCCGCCTCCGGGCCACAGCCGCTCACGACGCCTGCCTGGCCTCCTTCGGCCCGGACCATCACCGCACCGCCGAGGCCCGGGCGCTGCTCGACCGCATCGACGGCGCCTGACCTGGAACGCGACGCCTCCCTCTACTGGAGCCGGGCGAAGGTCGCGCCGTAGTGGATCAAGCAGCGAGCTTCTTGTAGCAGGTCAGGGCGGTGGCCAGGCCGCGGGAGGCGAGGAAGTGCGAGCCCTTTTCGTCCGCTCGGTCTGCCAGCGGTGCCGACCGAGGCGTTCGACGGACTCGATGCCGGGCCGCGCGATGCGCGCGACGAGCCCGCGCTCGCGCGGCCAGGCCAGGTGTTCGCCGGAGAAGTACGCCTCGTCCGCGCGGAGTTCGACGGCATCATGCCGCACGAACCTCACGTCACGTGAGACAACCCCTGAGCCTTGATCGGTGCGGCCGTCCTGGCCGCCTGCTCGATCTTCGCGCAGTAGGCCGCACGGGCTCCCTCGTCGATCGGCTGCTCGTTTTCGGCGCGCACCCCGGTCCGGCCGTCGAGACCCTCACGCAGGATGTCGGCGTGCCCGGCATGCCGGATGGACTCGCCGAGGACATGGACCATGACGGCGAACAGGTTCGTGTTGGGACAAGGCTCCGGCCACCACGGCACGTGGCCGGGGGCGTCGAGGGGAAGCTCGTCGATCGTCGCGTCCGAGTGTTCCCACGTGCGCCGGTAGAACCCGATGATCTGATCGCGGCTCTCGTCCTCGGTCGCCCACTGATCGCTGCCGTCGGAGTCCTGCCACCGGGGCAGCGGTTCCGGGGAAGGGCGGTCGAAGACCTCGCCGAAGTACCTGGCCTCGACGGTGGCCACGTGTTTGACCAGGCCGAGGAGGTTGGTCCCGGTCGCTGTCAAAGGCCGGCGGGCGTCGTATTCGGACAAGCCGTCGAGTTTCCAGAGCAACGCCTTGCGGTCCCGCCGCAGTCTCCCGTAGAGGTTGTCTTTCGCGAATTCATCGATCATGCGCCATGACCCTGCCATGGGACGCCTCATGTCTGTTGAACCCCTGTTTATCGCGTATTGATCCGCGCGACCTACGATCTCCCAGCCGACCATGCCGAACGGGGGACGACATGCTCCGCATTCATTTCAGCGATACAGATCTGGCGCGAACCAGGATCGCCGCCGCTCCTGATCCGCTCTGGGAAGTCGCCGCGAGTCTGCACCGATTACAGTCGCGCCGAGGGCGGTGGGCCTACGCCGGGTGGTACCGCATGGCACGGCAGCAGACGCGGGAGAGAGGGCTGGGGCGTGTCCTGCGGAGCGTCTTCCTGCCCTTGTATCCGAGGGCCGCTTACTTTCCGGACTTTCTGACGCCCGCTGACGCGGTGGGTGATCTGGACGCCGGACTGGAATCAATTCTGGCCACGCCCCCGCGACGGGTCCTGAAGGACGTGACCACCCTCGACCGGACCGTCGGAGCTCCCGCGTGGGCCGGGCAGCTGGCCCGGCTGGAGGTGCGCAAGGAGTTCGCGGGGATGCTGCGGGCGTACCACGACGCGGTGATCGCGCCGTACGAGGAAAAGACACAGGCCCGGATCGAGGCGGAGCGGGCGGCGCGTGCCCGTGGGCTTCTGGACGGCGGAGTCGAGGGCATGCTCTCGGGACTCGGGCCGATGCTGCGCTGGCGCCCTCCCGTCCTGGAGGTCGTCTACCCCAAGCAGGTCAAGGACCGGGACCTGTATCTGAACGGACGTGGGCTCACCCTCGTCCCTTCGTACTTCAACTGGGGTGAGCCGGTCACCTTCGCCGACCCGGAAATGCCGCCCGTGCTCTGGTACTCGCTCCTCCACGAGCCGAGCCCCCCGGATGCCCCGTATGGCGTCGACGCCCCCGAGAAGTCCTTGATCACCCTGCTCGGGCGCGCCAGAGCGGTCGCCTTGCGTGCCGCGTCCACTGGTGCCACGACCGGCGAGATCGCCCGTGCCGCCGGAGTCTCGGCATCCTCCGCCAGCAGACACGCCACCGTGCTGCGCGACGCGGGCCTCGTCACCACCATCCGGAACGGCCCGACCGTGCTGCACACCCTCACCCCGGCGGGGGCGTCCTTGCTGCGCGCCGCGAGCCCGATGGAGTGACCGGCAGTGG
Source organism: Streptomyces sp. NPDC016851 (assembly GCF_055562795.1). Taxonomy (NCBI): domain Bacteria; kingdom Bacillati; phylum Actinomycetota; class Actinomycetes; order Kitasatosporales; family Streptomycetaceae; genus Streptomyces; species Streptomyces sp. NPDC016851. Next base: position 91,610 of record NZ_JBVHEP010000011.1, on the reverse strand, counting down.
TTCGTCGCCGTCGGCACGAGCATGAAGCGGGCCCGCCGGTCGTCCACCGGCGGGCCCGCCCCTTACGCACCGGTCAGGCGGCGTACGAGCCCGACGCGGAGTTGGTGGTCTGGAAGAAGAACACGAACTCCTGGGAGTCGCGGACGTCGGTGGCGATCACCTTCCAGGAGCCCGAAGGGGCCCACTTGTAGTCGCTCTGGCAGTCGAAGGAGCCGCTGCTGAGCTTGAAGCACACCTTCACGTTACGGCCGCTGGAGCCCATCTTGATGTTGATGTCGTTGCACCTGGACGACGTCTTGAAGACGCTCGTCGTGTACCGGCCGGACGCCTTCGAGAAGGACGAGGCCCCGTCGTAGCAGCTGACCTGGGCGCTCACGTCGCCCTGCGGAGCGGCGACAGCCACCGTCGATCCGCCGAATGCCAGAGCGAGACCGCCAACGGCCGCGGCGAGCGTCTTGAGGTTCTTCTGCACGTTTTCCCCCTAGGAATGTTGTGCATGGCGAGACCCACTCTGCTGAGTTGCACCGCGTCCGGCCATGCTGTTGCGGCGGGCCGCAAAAGCCGAGCTCATCGGGGGAGAACGAGATGCGGGGCGTCCGCTTCGACGGCAGAGGCGTGGCCCTATGTGCAGCGCGTCGCGGTGCCGATGCCGCGCACGCTCCTCCCCCCACTCAATGTGACGCAGGTCACATCGATGCCATGTCACGAACGGAAGGGCAGCTTGCGTCTGGTGGTCGTCCACGCGGCGGGAACGACCGACACGAAAGAGGCAGCAGAGCGATGAACGCGACAGCAGCGCAGCAGCACGAGGTCCTGGTCCTGGGCGCCGGTTACGCCGGGCTCTCCGCCGCGATCCAGCTCGCGGCCCGCACCAGGAAACGCGGGAACCTGCGAGTGACGCTGGTCAACCCCTACGACACCTTCACCGAGCGGCTCCGGCTGCACATGACCGCCACCGGTCAGGAGACGGCCGAGATGAACATCCCGGGGCTGCTGGACGGCACCGGCGCCGACTTCGTCCGTGGCTGGGTCACCGCCGTGGACGCCGGGACGAAGACCGTCCGGATCGACGACGACCGGGTCCTGCGCTACGACACCCTGGTCTACGGCCTGGGCAGCATCGCGAACACCGTTGCCGTCCCCGGCGTGGACGACCACGCCTACACCCTCAACACCCCGGAGGACGCCGCCATCCTCGCCGACCGGCTGGCCCGGCTCGACAGTGGGACCGTCGTGGTCGGCGGCAGCGGCCTCACCGGCGTCGAGGCCGCCGCGGAGATCGCCGAGCGGCACCCGGAGCTCGAGGTGGTGCTGCTGGGACGGCAGGAGCCGGGTGCGAGCATGCACCCGAAGGCCAAGGCCTACATGGACGCGGCGCTGGCCCGGCTCGGTGTGCGGGTGCGCAGCGGCGTCGAGGTGGCCAAGGTGCTGCCGGACAGTGTCGAGCTCGCGGACGGCTCCAGCATCCCGGCGGGCGCGGTGCTGTGGACCAGCGGCACCCGTGTCTCGCCGCTGGCGGCCGCCGCGGGCCTGACCGTCGACGAGCGCGGCCGAGTGGTCACCGACAGCGCGCTGCGCTCGGTCTCCCACCCGGACGTCTATGCGGTGGGCGATGCGGCGGCGATCCGTCAGGGCTACGGCGTGATGCACGGGACCTGTCAGGGAGGTATGCCCACCGGCGTGCACGCGGCCCTCTCGATCCTGCGGGTGCTGGCCGGAAAGGAGCCCAAGCCCTTCCGTTTCGGCTACTACCACACCCCTGTCAGTCTGGGCCGGAACGACGCCGTCGTACAGTTCACCCACCCCGACGACAGCCCGCGCCGGATCGTGCTGACCGGCAAGCGAGCCGCGAAGTACAAGGAGACGGTCACCGCCGCGCCGTGGCCGACCTTCGCCCGCATGAAGAAGATGCCCGCGTCGGGCGCGTTCTGGCCGCACGGCGGCCGCTACACCCGGATTCGGAGCGCCAAGTGACCCAGCCGCAGCAGCCCGGCCCCGACCAGCTTGCCTTCCAGCGGTACCGCACCTTGCTCTTCTCCGTCGCCTACCGCATCCTCGGGACCGCCGCCGATGCCGAGGACGTGGTCCAGGACGCTTGGCTCAAGTGGTCGGCGGCCGACCGTTCGCAGGTCGCCGATCCCAAGTCCTACCTGACCCGGATCGTCTCCAACCTGGCGATGGAGCAGCTTCGTTCGACTCGCCACCAGCGCGAGACCTACGTCGGGCCATGGCTCCCCGAGCCGATCCTCACCGGCCCGGACACAGCTGACGGCGTTGCCACGACGGACTTGGTCTCCATGGCCCTGCTGGTGGTGCTGGAGACGCTGAGTCCCCTGGAGCGCGCGGTCTTCGTGCTGAAGGAGGTCTTCGCCTTCAGCTACGCGGAGATCGCGGAAGCGGTGGAGCGCTCGGAGGCGGCGGTCCGACAGGCAGCGCACCGCGCCCGCGAGCACGTCCAGGCCCGTCGGCCCCGTTTCACCGCGGACCGCGCCCGCCAACGCGACGTCGCCGAGCGCTTCTTCGCGGCGACGGCGGGCGGCGACCTCAACACCCTCATGGAGCTTCTCTCCCCGGACGTGACCCTGTGGACCGATGGCGGCGGCAAGGTCCGCCAGGCCCTCAAGCCGGTCGTCGGCCTGGAGACCGTGGCCCGTTGGTTCGCCGCGCTCGGCACCGCGACCTACCAGGGCATCGAGCCCGGGCAGATGCGGACGGAGCTCACCTGGATCAACGGCGGCCCGGGCCTGGTCTTCCGCGGCCCGGACCGCGTGGTCGCCACGCTGACCTTCGACTTCGATCCAGAGGGCCGCATCGCGACCATCCACAACGTGGCCAATCCCGACAAGCTCCGCGCAGTCGCCGACGGAACTCGGCACGAGCTCTTCTGAGTTGCCTTGTCTACCATCGCCTCTGCCGGCCCAGGCGGCTCGGGTCCGGGTCGACCAGCTGGGCCGCCATGCCGACGAGGACCAGCCCGGTCGCGATGAGCAGCCCTTGCGCCAGGGCGATGCCGGAACCCAGGACGACCACGCCGAGGGCCAGGGCCCACCAGGCTCCGGCACGCCGGTACTCCCGGGGCCGGGCCGGGCGGCCGGCTCTCATGGCCCGGGTGAACCTGGGGTCCTGCCGCTCGAGTCGTGCTTCGAGGTCGACGAGACGTGCGTCTTCGGACTGGGGCACGGCTTCTCCTTCCCGGAACCCGACAGCGCTTCGAGGCAGGGCACGGCCGAGGCCATGGCAAGTCCTGGGGTGTCGGGCCCGCGTGACGGTGCGGAGGGAGACGGCCCGCCGACGTGCGGCACGGCCGGTCTCGGCAGGGCTTCAGCTTCTCCCCTCTCCAGCGGCGTCCGCCATGGGGCCCACACCTCATCCTTCCCGGTGGCCGCCCCGTACGAACGCCGTGCCGTAAGGCAGATGTTCGCCCTGCCCCGCTCGTCGGCATGGCCCTACCGCTCGGCCTCGGCCGGCACGGCGGCGGAGGCGGACGACGGGGTGCTGTCGTCCTGGGGACGGGGCTCGGTGTCGTACGTCGGGGCCGTGCGGCCGGGCAGGAGGTCCTGGGCCGCTCGGAGGGCGCGGGCGAGCAGGTGGGCCTGGCCGGCGGCGATGGGGCCCAGGACCGCGAGGACGAGGACGTACCCGGCGATGAACGGGGCGAGCCGGGCATCGAGTCCGGCGCCGGCGGCCATGGCGGCCAGGATCAGCGCGAACTCGCCGCGGGCCAGGAGGGTGGTGGCGATCTCGGCGGCGGGCTCGGTGCCGTAGCGGTACACGCGGGCGACGAGGAGTCCCGCGGCGATGTTCATGACGACGGTCAGGACCGCCGCCGCGGTGACCGGGCCGACGACGGAGACGATGTCGCCGGGGTCGATGGAGAGCCCGAAGGCAAAGAAGAAGATCGCCGCGAAGGCGTCGCGCAGCGGATGCACGAGGTCCCGGATGCGCGGGCCGGACGGCGTGCCGGCCAGGATCAGGCCGACCATGAACGCGCCGATGGCGTCGGCGACTCCGAGGACCTCGGCGACTCCGGCCACGAGGACGGCCGCGCCGAGGAAGCTGATGACGAGCAGTTCGTTGTCGCGGGTGACGATCAGACGCCCGGCCAGTTTTGTTCCGTAGCGGGCGGCCGCGGCCAGCACCAGCAGGAAACCGAAGGCCTTGGCGCCCTGGAGGACCATGTCGCCGGCGCCCTGGACGCCGCTGATGACCGGCTGGAGCGCGGCGAGGTAGAGGGCGAGGAAGATGTCCTCGACCACGATGACGCCCAGGATGAGGCGGGTCTCCGGGCGGCCGATGCGGCCCTGGTCGATGAGGATCTTGGTGACGATGGCCGACGAGGAGATCCCGAGGACACCGGCGAGCACGAGCGCCTCCCGGACTCCCCAGCCCAGGGCGAATCCGAAGACCAGCCCCGCGCCGACGTTGAGCAGCAGGTAGATGCCGCCCGCTGTCAGCAGGCGCCGGCCGCCGCTCTTGAGGTCGTCGAGGTGGAACTCCAGGCCCAGGTAGAACAGCAGCAGCACCAGTCCGAGCGCGGAGAGCATCTCGAAGTCGTGTGCGTCCTCGACGATGACCAGGCCCGGGGTGTGCGGGCCGAGCAGGATGCCCGCGAGCATGAACAGCGGGATCGTCGGGAGTCCGATCCTGCCGCCGAGGCGGGCGAGGAGGGCGGCGGCCAGGAAGGCACCGCCCATGGCGAGAAGACTGTCAGCGTGTCCCACGGGTCACCGCCTTCCCGGGCGCGCTGGGGGCGGATCGTTTCACCGTGCGGGGATGGATAGGGGCTCCTCCTTCGTGGGGCTGGGTCGAACGACGCCGCGTACGTCTCGGCGCGGCCCGAGGCCGCGGCCATGACAACCGCCGCGATCCTCGGCGACCCCGCCAGCCTCACACGGCCCCCGGGCCCGTCACCATCGGTGCCCGCACCCATCTCCGGGTGGGGGCGACACCCATGCGGGGGCGACACCCGGCGCGGGGGCCCCGCTCCACCCGTCTCCCCGTCACACGTGACGGTGCTCGATGCCCAGCAAGCTCGCCGCCGCCCTGAAGTCGGCCGCGTGGTGGCCGATCGCCAGGGACCAGTGGTGGCCGACACCCGTCGCGCTCCACGCGTCCACCCATTCGCCGGGATCTCGGCCGAAGTCGACGCGGCTGGTGGTGTTGCCGATCTCCAGCAGGGGTCCCGGTACGACCGTGCCCTCGGAGGTGACGAAGGACAGGCTGCCGTCGGCGTCCTGGCCGAGGCCGAGCAGCGTGACGGGCCCGTGCTGGACGTCGAACTCGACGCTCACGCCCCAGCCGCGCTTGCCGTGGTAGACGCCGAGCCCGCGCAGCAGCGGGTCGCGGGCGCTGACCGCGAGGTGCGCGGGTCCGTCGTGGCCCATCTCCACGACGCCGTCCTCGAAGTTGAGGGCCTGGATCTCGGTGAAGGAGCCTCCGGCGCCGACGCTCTGGGAGGCGAGCTGGGCGACGCTGGTGCGCAGTTCGTACTCCCCGGCCGCCGGCACGCCCCGGGCCGTGAGCAGGGAGGCGCCCAGGATCATGCCGGCACCGAGCCGCTCGTGCAGCTCCCCGTCGAGGCCCCGGTGGTAGTACGCGAGGCTGTCGAGCTGGAAGTCCGCCACGAGCCGGTCCAGGGCGACCGACACGGTCGCGCCCCAGGCGAAGTCCTCCTCCACCACACTGTCGTCGAGGGTGAAGACCTGCCGGGCGAGCGCCATCCGCTCCCGGGTCTCCTCCTCGGTCACGCGCTCCACCCGGTGCCGCAGGTCGTCGAACTCCAGTACCTCCACGTGCGAGCCGAACGTCGTGGACAGCAGCGTCGGATCGGTCTGCACGTCGAGCATGCCCGGGTACACATGCCCCATGAGGCCGTGCCGGGCGTGCCGGAGCGCGGCGCGGATGTGCGCGGCCCGGATCCACTGTTCGATGCGCCGCCAGGCGGACTCCTGCCGCAGCCAGCCCGAGACCGACCGGAAGGGGATGCCGGCGCGCCGGAAGACGTTGCCGACCTCGGGGACGGGGCACTGGCCGCAGTAAGCCAGCCAAGCTCCGGTGTCGAAGGAGGCGTGGTCCATCTTCTCGGTCGGCTGGAGGTCGATGACCAGGACCGGCGTCTGCGTGCGCTGCGCGATCGGCAGCACCATCGAGGAGGTGAGGTACGTCGTCAGGAACAGCACGATGAGGTCGCAGTCGGCCTTGCGCAACTGCTCGGCGGCGCGCGCTCCTTCCCGGGCGTCGGAGACGAACCCGGCGTCGGTCACCTCCGCGTCCATCCCCCGGAAGCGCTCGGCGACATAGGCGGCCGACTCCTTCAGCTGCGGGAGCAGCCCGGGGAACTGCGGCCAGTACGTGCCGAGTCCGCCGGCGACCAGTCCGATCCGGGTGCGGCGCCGGGTGACCGGCGGGAGCAGGTCGTGCAGGGCGGCGGCCCGTACGGCGGTGCGGTCCGCGGTCGTTGCCATGGTCGGTGCTCCTTGTCGGTGTGCTGCGGCTCAGGTGCTGGGGACTCGCAGGTCCGCCCTGTCCTGCGCCGCGCCGGTGGCACGGGGGACCAGGACGCGGATGATGAACACGCCCGCGAACGCGGCCGCCGTCATGCAGGCGGTGATCGTCCAGAGCAGGACGGACGGGCTGTAGTCGGCCAGGGCCGGAGTGAAGAACGCGGCGATCGCGAAGACCCCGCGGGACAGGGCGTAGGTGAGGCCCTGGGTGGTGCCGCGGGTGTCCGCGGGCAGCGTGAGCTGCGACCACACCTTGTAGTTCGCCTCTCCGGCGAAGGGGTTGGAGAGCTGGTAGAGCACGAAGAAGACGAGCATGCCGACGAGCGCGCCCGCGGTCAGGGACGCGATGACGAAGGCGAGGATCTGCACGACCGCGGCCACGTGGAACAGCCGGTCGCGCCAGGGGCTGTCGGCGACCCGGACGAAGGCGAAGGTCAGCAGCACCCCGATCGGGATGAAGGCCAGGTTGATCCCGGTGGCCAGGCTCTGTGAGGCGTCGCTGACGGTGACGAGCAGATAGGTGCCGAACTGGCCGAAGGTGTTGGCCCCGAGGCCCCAGGTGACGTAGAAGACGAACGTCGCCGTCATGGGCAGCAGGGCGGCGCGCGTCCAGATGTTCTTCAGGGCGACGCGCTGCGGGGCGGCCTCCGTCCCGGACTCGGCCGTGTCGTGCTCGGACAGCTTCAGACGGGAGCGGAGCGCCCAGGTGACGAGTGCGGCGACGGCGAGCTGTCCGGTGATGAGCCGGGCGCCGGTCATGCCCGTGGTGGACAGGACGAAGCCGAGGAAGATGGCGACGGTGATGCCCAGCATCCACATGACCTGCGTGAAGGCGACGAGCCTGCCGCGGGCCCAGGCGGGCGCGGCGTCGGAGACCACGGCCAGGGACGTCGGCAGGTCGGCGCCGGCCGCGAGTCCCGCGACGAGGACGCCGATCAGCAGCGTGATGTCGTCGGGCGCCAGCGTGATGACGATGGCCCCGAGGGCGAAGCAGAAGATGTCCCAGTTGTAGACGCGGCGGCGGCCGAAGAGGTCGGCGAGCCGGCCGCCGACGAGCGAGCCGACGGCGATGCAGCCGGTGACGATCGCGCTGATCGCACCGGCCATCCACACGCCCATGTCGTAACTGTCGCGGTAGATGGCCAGGTTGACGGAGATGCCGACGATCAGCCCGGCATCGAGGTAGGAGGCCATGCCCGACAGGGCGGCGGCCTTCCAGAGCGGTTTGGGGATGGGGCGGGTACCGGCCATGATGCGACTCCGTCGTCTGTGACATCGCGGTTCCGGGGGCCTGGTCGCAGCGAATATAGGGCGGGAAAAACGTTGCAACAAGGTGTCGCGCAGACATCGGCGGCGGCGTGTCGCCCTCCGCCGCGCCGTCCGGGGATATGGCGTGACCGTTCCAGGTCGCCTACGGTGAAGGTGGCCTAAAAACGTTTTAGGGGAAGGACCGCGTCCGTGATCTCCCCCGCGCTCCGGCAGCTGTTCGACGACCCGCCCCGCGATTTCGGCCCCGCTCCCCTGTGGTGGTGGTCGGGTGCGAAGGTCACCCGCGAGCGACTCACCTGGCAGATGCGCGCGTTCGCCGAGGGCGGTGTCCACAACCTCGTCGTGATCAACCTGGCCCCGGCCGGCCCGACGTTCGGGGCCCGGGCGGACGATCCGGCGTGGTTCGGCGAGGAGTGGTGGGCGCGCTTCACCGACGCCTGCGAAATAGCTGCGGAGTTGGGCACCCGCCTGTGGTTCTACGACCAGATCGGGTTCTCCGGCGCCAATGTGCAGGGCGGTGTGACACGGCGTCATCCCGAGGCCAGGGGCTGTGCGCTGCGCTGCCGTGACGTCACCGTCTCCCGGGGGACGGTCGCCTTGCGGGATGCCGAGTCCCCGCTGGCCGCGTACACCGAGCAGGGCGGGCGCCTCGACCTCGCCCCGGACGGCCCGGGCACCCTGGCCGTCGCCGCCGCCGACGGGAGCAACGTACGCCTCGTCACCACTGTCCCCACGGCGTTCGACTATCTGGACCCGCACGCCGTCGGACTGTTGATGGACGCCGTGCACCACGAGTACGACCGCCGTGTGCCCGAGTACCTGGGCAGCGTCATCGCGGGCAGCTTCCAGGACGAACTGCCCGGCACGAACGCCTGGAGCAACCGCTTCGCCGAGGAGTTCCGCGCCCGGCGCGGCTACGACCTGCTCGACCACCTGCCGGCCCTGTTCGGCACGGACACCGCCGTCCCGGAGACGAAGATCCGCTCCGACTACTACGCCGTCCGCGCGGAACTCACCGAAGAGGCCCTCTTCCGGCCGCTGGCCGCATGGCACCGCGAGCGCGGGATGCTGCTGGGCAGCGACCAGAGCCACCCCGCCCGCGCCGGCTACCCGGCCCAGTCGACGCAGATCTACACCGACTACTTCCGCACCCACCGCTGGTACAGCGCCGCCGGCAGCGACCACCACGGCGACGCCAAGGTGCACTCCTCCATGGCCCACCTCTACGGCCACGAGCGCGTCTGGATCGAGGCGTTCCACTCCTCCGGCTGGGGCGGCACGCTGGAGGACACCTACCACTGGCTGCTGCCGTTCCTGCGCAGCGGAGCCAACCTGTACAACCCGCACGCCAGTTACTTCGGCACCGCGGGCGGCTGGTTCGAGTGGGCGCCGCCGTCCACCGACTGGCGCCAGCCGTACTGGAAGCAGTACCCGGCGTTCTCCCGGGCCGTGGCCCGGATCTGCTCGATCATGTCCTGGGGCGGTTACGCCGCCGACGTGGCGGTCCTGCACCCGACCGCCACCATGCAGGCCCTCGTCCCGCTGGACGCGCCCGTGCGGCACTTCGGCGACGGCCGGCTGGGCGACGGCCACGCCGACGCCGACGAGACGCAGCGCCACTACCTCGACCTGTGCGGCACGAACAACTGGCTCGCCCCGCACGCCGGCGCCCTGGACCGGCGCGGCATCTCCTTCGACGTCGTCGACGACGACTCGGTGCAGCGTGCCAAGGCCGTCGACGGCGCCCTGCGGATCAGGGACCTGGCGTACCGCGCGGTGCTGCTGCCCTCGGCGAGTGTGCTGGAGGAGGAGACGGCACGGCGGCTGACCGAACTGCTCGACATGGGAGGCCGCGTCGTCGTCGTGGGCCGTCCTCCTGCCACGGCCGCCGGCCGGTCCGGTGACGACGCGGTGGTGGCGGCCCTGGTGGCTCATCCCCGGCTGGAGCGGGTGCGCGATCCGGAGGCCGGTGCGGAGGCCGTGACCGACGCGGCCGGTCACGCCACGGGCGAGGTGCCGCTGCTCGTCCGGCGGACCGGGAACGAGGCGGTGGCGCTGGTGACGGCGGCCTTCCCCGAGATCGGCGCGCACCCGCTGCGGACCGGGTCCTCCTCGTCGGGCGACGCCTCCGGCACCTCGTCCGTCACCGTGCGGGCCGCCGTCTCCGAGGCCGAGGTCTGGAACCCGGCGACCGGCACCCGCACCCCCGCGCACGTCACCGCCTCCGGCGACGGCAACGGCAACGGCAACGTCTCGACCATCGAGGTGCCGCTGGACGGCGCCCCCGCGGTCCTCGTCGTGTGGCGCGAGGGCCGGCCGGCGCCCACACGTCCTCGACGCGGGCCAGGGGAGGCACCCGCTCGGGAGATCGACGTCTCGACCGGCTGGCACGGCCGTCTGGTCCCCACCCTGGACAACACCTGGGGCGATCTGGCCCTGCCCCCGGGTTCGCGGGTGGACGAGCCGCAGATCTGGACCATGGAGTGGGCCGAGGGCGGGACTTGGGAGCGGTCGCGGGTCACCTACGGCAACCGGGTCCGTGTCCTGCCGCCGGTGCCGCTCGCCCAGGTGCCGGCGCCGCTGGACGCCGTGTCCGTGGAGCGGGTCCTGGCGGGTGAACTGCCGCTCGTGCCACCCGGCGCGGGCTGGGAGGTCGCCGTGTACTCGGTGAGCCGGGGCGTCCCGGACCCGGGCGGCCTGCTGGGCCTCAAGGGGCTGGTGAACGAGGAGTTCGTACGGGTCCCGGTGCCGGTCGGCGGGGCGGCCGCCCGGGTCCGGGCGATCGTGCAGACAGCCCACCGGGGGCCCGCCGAACTGCATGTCGGCGCGGAGTGCGTCAAGCGCGTGTGGTGGAACGGGGAGCCGCTGGAACCGGACGGTGGCGGCTATCTGGCCTCCGCCCGGGTCACGGTGGCCCGGGACCGCAACGTGCTCGAGTACGAACTGTCCGGCGCCCAGAGCCGCCCCTCGACGATCTCGGCCGCCGACGGCACTCCCCTGGGCAGCTTCTTCTGTCTGTCGGAGCCGGGCGGGCTCGGGCCGCGTCCGCGGTTCATGCGGCCCCCGGACGGAGTACGACCGGACGGCCGCGTCACCTACCGGGCTCGGCTCAGGATGCCGGGCGACGACGCCCGGGCGGTGCTCGTCGTGGGTGCCGCCTCGGCGGTCACCGTGCTGCTCGACGGGGAGGTCGTGGCGCGGCAGGAGAAGGTGGAGTACTACGAGGCGGACTGGGGCGCCGTGCCGATGTTCTTCCGGCACGAACCGGAACTCGGGCCGGGCGAGCACACGCTGGAGGTCGTGGCCGACAGCGCCGACGCCCGGGACGCGGTGTTCGTCGACCTGGTGGTGCGGTCAGGGGCCGGGGTGACGGCCCTGGTCAGCGGCGCCGGCTGGGAAGCGGCGACGGGTGACTGGCAAGGGCGGACCGTCGAGGACGAGCGCAGGCGGGGCGAGGTGCAGCACTGCCACGCGGTGGTGCGCCCGCATCCGCTGCCGGACACCGGGTGGCTCACCGGCCGGCCCGTACTCGGCGGCACCGTATGGCCGTCGCGCTCCACCGACGAGGTCCGCGACAGGCCGCAGCGCTTCCGGTTCACCGTGCCGGCGGGCACGGTGTCGCTCGGCCTGCCGTTGGCGCTCCGCGCGCGCGTACGCGTCGGAGACGGGCCGGAACTCCCCCTGGAAAACGATCGGCTGACGCTCGGTCAGCCGCTGGTGGAGCCCACCCCGGTCGAGGTGGTCACCGAGCCGACGGCGGTCCTGCGGGGCGGCTCCGCCTGGCGGGGGCCGGTGCGGGTGCGTGCCGTACCGGCGCCGCTGCCCCTCGGGGCCTGGCGGGAGCTGGGGCTGGGCAGTTGGAGCGGAGGCGTGACGTACGCGCGGGTCCTGGATGTGCCGTCGGGGCCCGATCCCGTGCTGGATCTCGGGCGGGTGCGGGGCAGTGTGGAGGTGTCGGTCGACGGGGAGCCGGCCGGTGAGGCGTTCTGCGCGCCGTACCGTTTCCCGTTGCGCGGTGCCGCCGGGCGCAGCGTGCGGCTGGAGGTGACTGTCCGGGGCACGCTGGCGCCGTATCTCGCGGAGGCGACGCCGACGGCGTGGGCGTTCGACTCCCAGCTGTCGTCGGGCTTGTGGGGGCCGGTGACGCTGCGGATCCCGTCCGCCTCGGAGGGCGGGGTCTAGTCGCCGACGGGCGGGGGGTCAGTCGCCGGCGGGCGGTCGTGTGGAGTCGCGTACGACGAGGCCGGGGGTGAAGACGCGGGTCTCGTGGACGTGGTCCGCGCGGGCCTCGATCTCGTCGAGGAGCATCTCCACGGCGGCCCGGCCGAGGTCCTCGACCGGCTGCCGGACCGTCGTGAGGGTGGTGGCGCCGAAGGTCGCGACGTCGAGGTCGCCGTAGCCGACGACCTGGACCTCCTCGGGGATGCGCACGCCCCGGTCGGCCAGCCCGCGGCACAGGCCCGCGGCGAGGAAGTCGTTGGTGCAGAAGACCCCGTCGGGCAACTCCCCGAGCCCGTGCGCGATCTGGGTGCCGTACGCGACGGTCATCCGCTCGGCGACGACCTGGTCCAGCCGCGCCTCGCGCATGCTGCGCACGGCCTGCCGGGCGCCCTGGTAGCGGTCGGCGCACTGGCGTATGCCGCGCTCGCCGTTGACGACGAGGATGTCGCGCGCCCCGCGGTCGATCAGGTGCTGCACGGCGAGGCGGCCGCCGGCGATGTCGTCGACGGAGGCCGAGCAGCCCTCCCGGTCGGGCATCGCGCGGTCGGCCAGGACGAGCGGGATGCCCCGCTCGCGCAGCCGGGCGAGCCTGCCCGGGTCGGCGCTGAGCGGCACGACGACGACGCCGACGGCCCGCTGCTCGACGAGCATGCTGAAGTAGCCCTGCTCCCGTTCCGGGTCGTCTCCGCTGTGGCAGAGGACGAGGGTGTAGCCGTGGTCGTAGGCCGCGTCCGCGGCGCCCCGGGCGATGCGCGCGTAGAAGGAGTTGGTCACGTCGGGCAGCACCAGGCCGATGGCCGAGGCGCGCCCGGTGCGCAGTCCGGAGGCTCCGGGGTGGGGGACGTAGTCGAGCGCCGCGACGGCGATGCGGACGCGCTCAGCGGTCTGTGCGGTGACGCGCTCGGGCCGGTTGAGCACGTTCGACACGGTGGACACCGAGACGCCGGCGGCGGCCGCGACGTCCTGGATGCGGGCGGGGCGTGCCGGAACGGCGTCCACCCCCTCGCTGTTGCAGCCGTGCGACCAGGCACGACCGTGGTCTTCTCGGGCGCCGCAAGTATAACGTGACCGGGCGTGGAACGTTTTTCCCGCCCGGTCCCCGTTGTCTCCGGGTCAGGCGGAGGGCGCGCCGGTGAGGACTTCCACGCGGCCGGTGTCGAGCGAGTAGTAGGCGCTGACGACGGCCAGGTCGCCCTTCTTCACGAGCGGGGCGAGGTCCCGGTTGGTCCGCAGTTCGGCGGCGGTCTGCTTGGTGTGGATCCGCACCATGGTGTCGACCGGGTCGGTGTGCTTCCCCCTGGCGGTCTCCCGGTAGGCCGGCCGCAGGGCGTCGGAGATGGCCTGGAGGTTGCCGGGGAGCTTCTTGCCGTCGCGCAGCGCCTCGTAGGCCGCTTTGACGGCCCCGCAGCGCTGATGTCCGAGGACCACGATGAGCGGGGTGCCGGACGTCATCGGCCCGTACTCCACGGAGCCGACGACCACCGGTCCCACGACCTGCCCGCCGGTACGCATCACGAACAGGTCGCCGAGTCCGGTGTCGAAGACGAGCTCCGGCGGTACGCGGGAGTCGATGCAGGAGAGGATGACGCCGTAGGGGTCCTGTGCCTCGGCGACGAACTCGCGCCGCTTCGGGTCACGGTCGGGGTGCTGGAGCTTTCCGTCCACCCAGCGCTTGTTGCCGTCCATCAGCCGGGCGAACGCCGCCCAGGGAGAGTCCGGTCGCGCGCCCGCCGCGGGTGAGGGTGAGGGGGTCTTCGCCGCGCCCACGGCCGACGTCTTCTCCCCGTTCGTGCTGCCCGAGTTCGACGAGCAGGCGGTGAGCATGGCTGCGGTGGCAGCCAGCCCGCCGGTGAGTATGGCCCTGCGCTGCGGTGTCCTGGCGGTACTCATGTGGCCGTCCCTTTCGGTCTCCGTCCTCCCTGGCGGGAGCGGTGATCCAACTGTCGCGGGAGGCCGGTTAGCGCTCGTACAACGCTGGTGCAGTGCAGGAGAAGTACTGTTCCAAATCTCGGTCAGAGGGCGACTGTGGTGCGGTGTTCGTAATCCAGCCCGTGTTCGGCGCAACGCCCGTCCCCGCGGGGGCAGATCATCGAGTACTCGCTGACCCGGGCCCGGTACACCCGCCACGGTGCGGGCGGACGGACCTCCTCCGGGCCGAGGGAGCGGCCGCCGCGGCCGGCGGGGCGGGGAATCACCCGCAGGCCCTCCAGGGCCGCCTCCCCGTGGAGTTCCTCCGCCGTGGCCTTCAGGTACAGGGCGAGGGGGCTCGCCGTGCCCACCGGGGCCCGGGAGTCGTGGAGGACGATGCCGATCCGGGGTTCGTGGGCGATGTTGCGGGAGTGCGTGACCTCGGGGGACGAGACCCAGTACAAGTCCCGTCCGTCCTCGGTGGAGTAGAAGACGGGCGAGGCCCAGGGGGCGCCGTCCGCGCCGACGGTGGCCAGCACCATGTACAGGTTCCGGTCGATGATCGCGCGTGCCGCGCTGCGGGTGTCCTCGCCCATGCGTTCCCCCTGTTTCCCGTATTGCCGGTGCTTCCGGTTCTTCCCGTGCTCCGGTGCTCCAGTGCGCCGGTGCTCCGGTGCTTCCGGTCCGATGCGGGTCACTCTAGGAGGGCGGGCCCCCGGTCAGGCCGGGATTTCCAGCTGCGAGGACGGGGCGGACACTGCCTGATGCGGCATCAGCGGCGGGTGAGACGGGTGAGGGTGACCCCGTTGGGGAAGGCGGTGCGCTCGGCGACGTCGAAGACCGTGGGGTCGAAGGCACCGTCGACCACCGGGATTCCGGAACCGGCGACGACCGGATAGGTCTTGATCAGCAGCTCGTCGATCTCGGGCAGCAGGGTGCCCGCGAGTCGGCCGCCCCCGCAAAGCCAGATGTCCAAGCCGGCGCCCTCCTCGCCCTTGAGCTCGCGGACGAGGGCGAGCGGGTCGCCGGGCACGACGGTGACGGCCGGGTCGATGTCCGGCTTGAGGGTGCTGGACACCACGTACTGGCGCAGGTGCGCGTACGGGCTGGTGATCCCGTTGTCGAGGGGGAGGCGGTAGGTGTTGAGGCCCATGACGACGGTGTCGAAGCGCCGGTTGGGGGCGTCGGCGATGCCGACGGCGGCGCGGTAAGCGGTCGGGACGGTCTCCGGGTACAGCGCGTTCACCCAGGTCGAGTAGGCGGCGGCCTGCTGTTCGTCGCCCTGCGGGAAGAAGTCGAAGTCGCCGCCGGGGCCGGCGATGCGGCCGTCGAGCGAGACAGCGATGTAGTACACGAGCTTTCGCATCATGGTCCCCCACACGTAGTACTCTGCTTGAAGTGGTTTGAACGTAGTACTACATCTGGAGTGGTGTCAATGGTGAGACGGAACGACCAGAGGCGCGCGGCCCTCGTCGACGCGGCGATCGAGGTACTGGCCCGGGAAGGCGCACGCGGCCTGACCTTCCGGGCCGTGGATGCCGAGGCCGCGGTGCCCGCCGGCACGGCGTCCAACTACTTCGCCAGCCGCGACGACCTGTTCACTCAGGCCGGTGCCCGCGTCTACGAGCGGCTCCAGCCCGACGAGGCCACGATCGCCCGCCACCGGGCGGCCGACCGCGACCGGGAGACCTACGCGGAACTGATGCGCGAGCTCGTCGGCCGCATCGCCTCCTTCCGCACCGGCTACCTCGCGCTGCTGGAGCTCCGCCTCGAGGCCACCCGCCGCCCCGGCCTGCGCAAGGTCCTCACCGAGCGGGTCCGAGCCGACGTCGACGCCAACGTCGCCTACCACGAGGCTTCCGGCCTCCCCGGTGACGCCACGGCCGTCAAACTGCTCATGCTGACGCTGAACTGGCTGATCGTCGAGCAGCTCACCCTGCCGGACGTCTTCACGGAGGCAGAGCGCGAACAACTGGTGACGGCCGCGGTGGAGCGCATCGTGGGAGCGGAGTAGACGGCTCGGCCCGACCACCCCCACTGGTCCGTCAGGGCTGGACCGTGCCCGTCGTCGCCGTGGTCGGGGTGTGCGGGCCGCTGCTTCCGAAGTGGACGCCCTTGGCCTCCTTGCCGATCGCGCTCAGCAGGATCACCACGGCCAGGGTGGGCACGACGGTCCACGCCATCGCCGCCGGATACCCGTGACGCTCGGCGATGGCCTCCTGGATCGGCAGGTTCAGCGCGGCGATCAGGTTGCCGAGCTGGTAGGTGACGCCCGGGTAGAAGCCCCGGACGGCGTCCGGGCTCATCTCGGTCAGATGGGCCGGGATGACGCCCCAGGCCCCCTGCACGCACACCTGCATCAGGAAGGACGACAGCATCAGCCAGCCGACGGTCGTGGACAGCACGAAGAACGGCACCACGACCAGGCCTCCGGCCGCCGCGATCATGATCGTCCGGCGGCGTCCCAGCCGCTCGGAGTACGCGCCCAGCAGCACGCCGCCGATCATGGCGCCGATGTTGTAGACGACGGCGATCGCGATCGAGGTGTTCGCGGACAGCTCCAGGCCCTTCTTCACGAAGGTCGGGTAGATGTCCTGCGTGCCGTGCGACATCCAGTTGAAGGCGGTCATCAGCGCGACCAGGTAGACGAAGCGCCGCAGCACCGCGGGGTTCTTGAACACCTGGTGCGCGGGGGTGCGGTTGAGCCGGACGGACTTCTCCCACACCTCGCTCTCCTCCACCCGGCTGCGCACCCACAGCGCGACCAGTGCGGGCAACAGACTGAAGGCGAACAGTCCCCGCCAGCCGAAGACCGGCTCGATGACGAAGAACGCCACGGCGGCCAGCATGTACCCCAGCGAGTAGCCGCTCTGCAGCAGACCCGACCAGAAGCCACGCCTCTCGGCCGGGATCTTCTCCATGGCCAGGGCCGCTCCCAGGCCCCACTCGCCGCCCATGCCGATGCCGTAGAGCAGGCGCAGCACCAGCAGCACGGTGTAGTTGGGCGCGAAGGCGCAGGCGAAGCCGACGATCGAGTAGAAGACGACGTCCACCATGAGCGGGACGCGACGACCGCGCCGGTCCGCCCACATGCCGAACAGCAGCGCGCCGATCGGCCGCATCACCAGCGTCGCGGTGGTGAGGAAGGCCATGTCGGTCAGGGAGACATGGAAATCGTCGGCTATCTCGCTGTAGACCAGCACGACCAGGAAGTAGTCGAACGCGTCCATCGCCCAGCCGAGATAGGCGGCCACGAAGGCGTTGCGCTGGTCTGCCGTCAGACCCGCTGCCTGCACTTTCACGGTGTTCAGCACTGCGGCCTCCCGAAGTTCGCAGCCGAGGCTAGGCAGGCGACACCGGGAATCGGGCAAAGCACGAACCACGATTGGACCAAGAGCACCGACGGCCCTCGCTAGGTGTATTGACCCGGAACCCGCCTTCCCGGCAGCGCGACACCGCCGGATGCTGCCGCGTCGAGGAGGCGGCGGAAGGTCGGGCACTCCATGTGGCTGGGGGCGGGGCACGCGGCGGCATGGCGCAGGGAGTCGCGCAGGACGCCCAGTTCGCGGATCCTGTGGTCGAGTTCGTCCGCCTTGGCCGCCAGCATCCGCCGGTCGATCCGCGGCCGCCCGTCCGGCGCGAACATGTCCGCGATCTCGTCGAGCGAGAACCCGGCCGTCCGCCCCAGCGCGATGAGCGCCAGCCGCTCCAGTACGCCGGGGTCGTACTGCCGGCGCAGGCCGCGCCGGCCCGTCGAGGAGATCAGCCCTTTCTCCTCGTAGTAGCGCAGGGTCGATGCCGGAACCCCGGCGCGGTGCGACACTTCGGCGATGTCCAGCTCTGCCGTTTCTGTCGCGTCTGCTGCTTCTGTCGTTTCTGCCATGTCCGTCATTGCCTTGACTTCAAGTCGACTTGAAGTAGAACGCTGTCATCCCGGTACGCCGAGAGCAACCAGAAGGAGAGAAAGCCATGGACGCTGAGCGCAGGGCCGAAGAGGAGCAGGCAGTCCGCTGGAAGGGGCGCGCCGGTCACGCCTGGGGCGATCTGAAGGGCGTGCTGGACGGGATGTTCCGGCCCTTCGAGGAGCTTCTCGTCGAAGCCGTCGCCGCCGAACAGGCGCGGCAGGTGCTCGAGGTCGGCTGCGGTACGGGCGGTGTCACGCTGGCCGTCGCGCGACGGCTCGGCCCGGGCGGTCGCTGTGTCGGCGTCGACATCTCCGACGCGATGATCACCACTGCCCGGGAGTACGCCGGGCAGGAAGACGCACCGGCGTCCTTCCTCTGCGCCGACGCGCAGGACCACGCCTTCGAACCCGGCATCTTCGACGCCGTCATCTCACGGTTCGGCGTCATGTTCTTCAGCGATCCCGTCCGGGCCTTCGCCAACCTCCGGCGCGCGGCCCGGGACGACGCCGCGCTGCGGTTCGTCGTCTGGCGCGATCCGGCCGAGAACCCGTTCATGACGACCGCCCAGCGCGCCGCGTCACCGCTGCTCCCGGACCTGCCCGTCCGCAGGCCGGACGAACCGGGGCAGTTCGCCTTCGCGGACCCGGACAAGGTGCGGCGCATCCTGGCCGAGAGCGGCTGGGCCGGGATCGGCATCCAGCCGGTCGACGTCGTCTGCACCCTGCCCGAGAAGGAACTGGTCCGCTACTTCACCCGGCTCGGTCCGGTCGGCATGCACCTGCCCGAGGTGGACGAGCAGACCCGCGTCCGGGTCGTGGAGACGGTCCGGGCCGCCTTCGACCCCTTCGTGCAGGGCTCGGAAGTCCGTTTCACCGCGGCCTGTTGGACGGTCGGCGCCCGGGCCTCGACAGCGAAATTTTCGTGAGGCCCTGCCCTCTTTCGTGAGCGCGGACGCCCACCGCATAGTGAGATCACGATGACGCAGAAGAGAGCACTGGTGGTCCGCGGCGGCTGGGAGGGGCACCAGCCGGTCGAGGCGACGGAACTGTTCCTGCCCTTCCTGCGGAGCAACGGATACGCCGTCCGGGTCGAGGAGTCGACCGACGTCTACGCCGACGCCGCCGAGCTGGCCGGCACCGACCTGATCGTGCAGTGCGTCACGATGTCGGAGATCACGCGCGAGCAACTCGCGGGGCTGAGCTCGGCGGTCGTCGCCGGCACCGGGTTCACCGGCTGGCACGGCGGCATCGCCGACTCGTTCCGCGCCTCCTCCGACTATCTGCACCTGGTGGGAGGGCAGTTCGCCACACACCCGGGCAAGGAGCCGTGCGAGCGCCGGGGTGGGCCGGAGGACAACTTCCTGCCGCACACCATCACCCTCACCGACGCCGGCCGCGAACACCCCGTCACCGCGGGCATCGAGGACTTCGAGCTGCACACCGAGCAGTACTGGGTGCTCCACGACGACCTCATCGACGTCCTGGCGACCACCACGCACCCCACCCGGCCGTGGGAGCCCTGGCACCGGCCGGTCACCTCGCCGGCGGTCTGGACCCGCCGGTGGGGCGCCGGGCGGATCGTGGTGACGACACCGGGGCACAGCGTCGACGTGCTGGAGAACCCCAACGTCCGCGCCATCATCGAGAGGGGCATGCTGTGGGCGACGCGCACCGCGTCGGCGTCGTAGGGCTCGGCGTCATCTCCCGCGCGTACCTGGAAACCCTCGTCGGCCGTTCCGCCGTGCGGGTGACGGCGGTCGCCGACCTCGACGCCTCCCGGTCGGCCGCGGTCGCCGCCGAGCTGCCCGGCGTCCGGGCGCTGACCGTCGAGGAGCTGCTGAGCAGCCCGGACGTGGACACGGTGCTGAACCTCACCACCCCCGGGGCGCACGCCGCGATCGCCCTCGGGGCCATCGGCCACGGCAAGAACGTCTACGGGGAGAAGCCGCTCGCCGCCACGCTCGCCGACGCCCACGCCGTCATGGCGGCCGCCGCGCGGGCGGGCGTCGGAGTGGGGTGCGCGCCGGACACCGTGCTGGGCACCGGGGTCCAGACGGCGCGGGCGGCCGTGGCGGCGGGGCGCATCGGACGCCCCCTGTTCGCCTCGGCCGTAATGGTCACCGCGGGCCACGAACGCTGGCATCCGCACCCCGACTTCTACTACACCGAGGGCGGCGGCCCTCTGCTGGACATGGGGCCGTACTACCTCGCGTCCCTGATTCACCTGCTGGGTCCGGTGCGGGCCGTGACGGGGGCGTCCAGCCGGCTGCGCGCCGAGCGGGTCATCGGTTCCGGTCCGCGTGCGGGCGAGCGGATACCGGTGGAGGTGGACAGTCATGTCTCCGGTGTGCTGGAGCACGTGGACGGGACGCTGACGACGATCACCACGAGCTTCGACGGGGTGGCCACCACGGCGTCCCCGATCGAGGTCCATGGCGAGGCGGGCACCCTCGCCGTCCCGGACCCGAACCGCTTCGACGGCGACGTACGGCTCTTCGGCCTGGGCGACACCCAGTGGCGCACGCTCCCGCCGTCGGCGGGCTACGTCGACGGCGCGCGGGGAGTGGGACTCCTGGACTTCGTCGCCGCCGACGACCGGCGGGCACCGCGCGCGAACGGCGAACTCGCCCTGCACGTGCTGGAGACGATGACCGCGCTGCTGCGTTCATCGGCCGAGGGGCGGCGAATCGAGCTGACGACCTCGGCGCAGCCGCCCGCTCCCGTCCCGCTGACGGCCGCCGAGGAATGGGGAGGCCAGGCCGCCCCCAGCCCCGCCTGAGACGGTGATGTCAGGGCGGTCAGTCCACGGGCCAGGTGTGCGCGGGCGCGTTCATGTGCATGTAGTCCATGTACGTGGCGGTCATCTGCCGCAGCGCCTCCCGCCGGTCGGTGACGCCGGTCTTCTCCAGATGGTGGACCATCTCCGCCTGCCACAGGGCGCCGTTGCGGGCGGTGACACAGCGCTGCTCCACGATGCCCAGCAGCGGTTCGCGCCAGGCGGCGTCCATGCCGGCCAGCTCCAGGCCCCGGTGGGCCAGCGGCAGCAGGCGCCGCAACACCAGTTCCGTGACCGGTACTTCGCCCACGCCGGGCCAGTACAGGCGGGCGTCGATGCCGTCGCGGGCCGCCGTGTGCAGGTTCTCCTCGGCGACCGCGAAGGACATCCGCGTCCACACCGGCCGGTCCTCGTCGACGAGGGCGCGGGTGAGGCCGTAGTAGAAGGCGCCGTTGGCGATGATGTCGGCCACGGTGGGGCCGGCGGGCAGCACCCGGTTCTCGATGCGCAGGTGCGGGCCGCTCTCGGTGACGGCGTAGACGGGGCGGTTCCAGCGGTAGATCGTGCCGTTGTGCAGGGTCAGTTCGCCCAGTTGCGGAACGCCGCCGCGGTCGAACTCCTGCTGCGGGTCCTCGTCCTCGCACAGCGGCAGCAGGGCCGGGAAGTAGCGCACGTTCTCCTCGAAGAGGTCGAAGACGCTGGTGATCCACCGCTCCCCGAACCACACGCGGGGCCGTACGCCCTGGGCCTTGATCTCCTCCGGGCGGGTGTCGGTGGCCTGCTCGAACAGAGGGATGCGGGTCTCGCGCCACAGCTCCTTGCCGAACAGGAAGGGCGAGTTCGCCGCGAGGGCGATCTGCACGCCCGCGATGGCCTGGGCAGCGTTCCAGTAGTCCGCGAACTGCTTGGGGGCGACCTGGAGATGGAACTGGGTGCTGGTGCAGGCGGCCTCGGGAGTGATGGTGTCGGCGTACGTCGACAGGCGCTCCACGCCGTCGACCCTGATCCGCAGGTCCTCCCCGCGCGCCGCGAAGATCTGCTCGTTGAGCAGCCGGTAGCGCGGGTCACCGGACAGGGCGGACTCGCTGACGTCCGCCTCGTCCAGGGTGGGCAGGATGCCGACCATGATCAGGTGCGCACCCACGGCCGCGGCGCGGTCCTCGGCGTGGTTCAGGGCGTCCCGGATCGTCTGCTCCCAGGCGCCGGGGCCGCCGGTCGTCAGCTCCCGCGGCGGGATGTCGATCTCCAGGTTGAAGCGGCCCAGCTCGCTGGACCAGGCGGGGTCGGCGATCGCCTGGAGGACGTCGGTGCTGCGCATCGCGGGCAGCCCGTGGTCGTCCACCAGGTTGAGCTCGATCTCCAGCCCGACCCGGGGGCGCTCGCTCTCGAAGCTGGACTCGCTCAGCATCCGCGCCAGCACTTCCAGGCCGGTCTGCATCTTGGCCCGGTACCGACGGCGGTCCTCCCGTGTGAACACCAGGGCCGGCACGTCACGTCCCATGTACGCTCCCGAGGTCCCTCGGCGGATGACTCTCGTCCCAGAGTCGCACCTTGTCGCGGTGCCCGCACCCACCTAGCCTGAGTTTGTGCCGCAAATAAACAAACCCCGAACGCACAGTGCCGTGCCGGGCAACGGCGACTCCCTCACCCGGCTCCGTACGGCGATCACCGTCTTCTTCGCCCTCGACGGCTTCGTCTTCGCCGGCTGGGTCGTGCGCATCCCCGCCATCAAGGAACAGACCGACGCCTCCGCCAGCACCCTGGGCCTCGCCCTCCTGGGCGTCTCCGCCGGAGCCGTCGTCACGATGATCCTCACCGGCCGCCTGTGCCGCCGCTTCGGCAACCACCGGGTCACCGTCGTCTGCGCCGTCCTGCTCTCCCTCAGCGTGGCCCTGCCCCCGCTCACCCACTCGGCCCTCGCGCTCGGCCTCGTCCTGCTGGTCTTCGGCGCCGCGTACGGCGGGATCAACGTCGCCTTCAACAGCGCCGCCGTGGATCTCGTGGCCGCGATGCGGCGGCCGATCATGCCGAGCTTCCACGCCGCGTTCAGCCTGGGCGGCATGGTCGGCGCCGGGCTGGGCGCCCTGGTCGCGGGGTCCCTCTCCCCCACCCGGCACCTGCTGCTGCTCACCGCCACCGGGCTGCTCGTGACCGCCGTGGCGGGCCCCGTACTGCTCCGGCACGAGCCGCCGAAGCCGCCGGAACCGGAGCGTCCCGCGCAGGACGCCCCGCGCCGCCTGGACGGCCGGACCCGCGGCCTTGTGCTCGTCTTCGGCCTGATCGCGGGCTGTACCGCGTACGGCGAGGGGGCGCTGGCCGACTGGGGCGCCCTGCATCTGGAAGAGGACCTGGCCGCCTCGCCGGGGGCCGCGGCCATCGGCTACTCCTGCTTCGCGCTCGCCATGACGGTGGGCCGCCTGACCGGCACCACGCTCCTGGAGCGCCTGGGGCGGACCCGGACCGTCGTGGCGGGCGGCGCGACGGCGGCGGCCGGGATGCTGCTCGGCTCGCTCGCCCCCGCCCTGTGGGCGGCCCTGCTCGGGTACGCCGTCACGGGCATCGGTCTCGCGAACCTCTTCCCGGTGGCCGTGGAACGGGCGGGCGCGCTCGCCGGTCCCAGCGGAGTCGCCACGGCCTCCACGCTGGGCTACGGCGGCATGCTGCTGGGGCCGCCCGCCATCGGGTTCATGGCGGACTGGTTCTCCCTCCCGGCCGCGCTCACCAGCGTGGCGGTCCTGGCCGCCGTGGCCGCGCTCATCGGTTTCGCGACGCGACGCGCGGCGGCGGGCTGACCCGGCGGACCGGCCTGCCGGACAACCCGGTGGACAACCAGGTGATCGGCGCCCCGGCAGCGGGGTACCCGGGGCCTCGCCCGTTGTGATCACCGGGCCGTACGCCATGGACAAGGAGGCAGACCCGTGACCGATCAACAGCACCCCGGCGACCAGCACCCCACCCCGGAGTTTCCCTCCCAGGACCAGCCGCACCCGGGCTGGACCGGCCCCATGGACCCGCCCCCGGACCACGGTGAGAAGTCCTACCGGGGCAGCGGCCGGCTGGACGGACGCAAGGCCGTGATCACCGGCGGGGACTCCGGGATCGGCCGCGCGGTCGCCCTGGCGTTCGCCCGGGAGGGAGCCGACGTGCTCTTCACCCACCTGGACGACGAGAAGGACGACGCCGCCGAGACCGCCCGTCTGGTCGAGGACGCCGGGCGGCGTGCCGTGCCCGTCTCGTGCGACGTACGGGAGGAGGAGAACTGCCGCGCGCTGATCGACCGTGCCGTCGCGGAGTTCGGCCGGATCGACGTCCTGGTGAACAACGCGGCGTACCAGATGTCGCAGCCCGACGGCATCGAGGCGATCTCCACCGAGCAGTTCGACCGGGTGCTGCGCACCAATCTGTACGGCATGTTCTGGCTGTGCAAGATGGCCCTGCCGCACATCCCGGAGGGCGGCAGCATCATCAACTCCACGTCGGTGCAGGCCTACAAGCCCAGTCCGCACCTGCTGGACTACGCGACGACCAAGGGCGCGATCGTCACCTTCACGCAGGGGCTGGCGCAGATGGTGATCGACAAGGGCGTCCGCGTCAACGCCGTGGCACCCGGCCCGGTGTGGACGCCGCTGATCCCGGCGACCATGCCCGACACCCAGAAGTTCGGCAAGCAGGCGCCCATCGGGCGGCCCGCGCAGCCGGCCGAGATGGCACCGGCGTACGTCTTCCTCGCCTCCCAGGAGGCGTCGTACATCACCGCCGAGATCGTCAACGCCACGGGCGGCACACCGCTGCCGTAGCGCCCCGCGAAATTCCGGCGCCCGGAGTGCACCCGGTACGGCAGACTCGCGGCATGGAGACCGCCGAGTTCCTTCAAGCGCTGGAGACAGAGGGCCGTTTGCTGGCCGCGGCCGCCGAGGAGGCGGGGACCGACGCCAAGGTGCCGACGTGCCCGGAGTGGCACGTGCGCGATCTGCTGCGGCACACGGGCGCGGTGCACCGCTGGGCCGCCTCGTACGTCGCCGAGGGGTACGGCGAGCGCCGTCCGCTGGGTGAGGTCCCGGACCTCGACGGCGCGGAGCTCGTGGCCTGGTACCGCGACGGCCACGGCCGCCTCGTCGACACGCTGGCCGCCGCCGCACCGGACGTGGACTGCTGGTTCTTCCTGCCCGCCCCGTCCCCGCTGGCCTTCTGGACCCGGCGGCAGGCGCACGAGACGGCGGTGCACCGGGTCGACGCGGAGTCCGCGCGCGGAGCCGGGGTCACGGCCGTCGCCCCGGACTTCGCGACCGACGGCATCGACGAACTGCTGCGCGGCTTCCACGCCCGCTCCAGGAGCCGGGTGCGCACGCCCGAGCCGCGCGTCCTGCGCGTGCGCGCGGACGACACCGGCGCGGTGTGGACCGTACGGCTGTCGTCCGAGCCGCCCGTGACCACACCGGGCGCGTCCGGGGACGCCGAGTGCGAACTGTCGGGCCCGGCCGAGCAGTTGTACCTGGCGCTGTGGAACCGGGCTCCCCTGCCGTCGGTCACGGGCGACCGGGCGCTGGCCGAGCTGTGGCGTGAAACCTCGGGAATCTGACCCGAGTCGGAGGATCTGAGCATACTCAGTCGTCCGCCGGCATCTGACCGGGCTCAGTCCTCCGCCAGCATCCGCGCCAGCACCGCACGCTGCACGGGCAGCACCTCACCGTGCAGCGTGCGCCCCTTCGCCGTGAGGGCGACGCGAACACCCCGCCGGTCCTCCGGGCACATGCAGCGCTCGACGAGCCCGTCCTTCTCCAGCCGGGCGATCAGCCGCGACAGCGCGCTCTGGCTCAGGTGGACCCGCTCCGAGATCTCCTGGACGCGGTAGGAGGGCGTGCCCTTCGCCGCCCGGCGCCCGGCGAGGACGTCGAGCACCTCGAAGTCGCTGGCGCACAGGCCGTGTTCATGCAGAACCCGGTCGAGTTCGCACTGTGTTCGCGCATGCAGCGCCAGAATGTCGCGCCACTGTTCCACGAGCGCCTGCTCGGCCTGCTTCGCCGCCATGCGCCGCACCGTAACAGAGACCCGAGGTTGTTGCACCTGAATTAAATGCGCTTGCATCACATGCATGCGCATGTAATCTCTCGGGCATGACCTCTCCGCTCACCTCCCCCACGTCCGACGGGCGTTGGACTCCCCGGCTCTGGGGCAGCCTCCTGGTGCTCTGCGCCGCGATGTTCCTGGACGCCCTGGACGTGTCCATGGTCGGCGTCGCACTGCCCTCCATCGGTGCCGACCTCGGCCTGTCGACCTCGGCGCTGCAATGGATCGTCAGCGGCTACATCCTGGGCTACGGCGGCCTGCTGCTCCTCGGCGGACGCGCCGCCGACCTGCTGGGCCGGCGCCAGGTCTTCCTCGTAGCGCTGGGCGTCTTCGCGCTGGCCTCGCTGCTCGGCGGCCTCGTCGACTCGGGCCCGCTGCTCATCGCCAGCCGCTTCATCAAGGGCCTGAGCGCGGCCTTCACGGCCCCCGCCGGCCTGTCGATCATCACCACGACGTTCCCCGAAGGCCCCTTGCGCAACCGCGCCCTGGCTATCTACACCACCTGCGGCGCCACCGGCTACTCGATGGGCCTGGTCTTCTCCGGTCTGCTCACGGAGGCCAGCTGGCGGCTCACGATGCTTCTGCCCGCCCCCATCGCACTGATCGCCCTGCTCGTGGGCCTGAAGCTGCTGCCGCGCACCGAGCGCGAGCGCGGCCGAGGAGGCTACGACATCCCCGGCGCCGTCCTCGGCACCGCCTCGATGCTGCTGCTCGTCTTCACCGTCGTCGAGGCGCCCGAGACGGGCTGGGGGTCGGCCCGGACCGTCCTGTCCTTCGCCACCGTCGCCGCCTTGCTGGCGGCCTTCGTCGCCGTCGAGCGGCGCAGCCCCAGCCCGCTGATCCGGCTCGGCGTGCTGCGTTCGGGGCCGCAAGTACGCGCGCAGCTGGGCGCGTTGACGTTCGTCGGCAGCTACATCGGCTTCCAGTTCCTGGTGACCCTCTACATGCAGCAGCTGCTCGGCTGGTCGGCGCTGCACACGGCCCTGGCCTTCCTGCCGGCGGGCGCGCTGGTGGCGCTGTCCGCGACGAAGGTGGGGGCCGTCATCGACCGGTTCGGCACGCCCCGGCTGATGGTGGTGGGCTTCGCCCTGATGGTGACCGGCTACGTGCTCTTCCTGCGCATCGACCTCGACCCGGTCTACGCGGCGGTGATCCTGCCGACGATGCTGCTGGTCGGCTCCGGCTTCGCGCTGACCTTCCCGTCCTTCAACGTCCAGGCCACCAACGGCGTCGACGAGCACGAGCAGGGCATGGTCTCCGGGCTGCTCAACACCTCGGTCCAGGTGGGCGGCGCGATCTTCCTCGCCGTGGTGACGGCGGTGGTGACCGCGAACGCCCCCGAGCAGGGCGACGCCTCCCCGCAGGCCGTCCTCGACAGCTACCGGCCCGGCCTGCTGGTCGTGACGCTCATCGCCCTGGCCGGCCTGCTGATCACCCTCACGGGCCTGCGGACCCGGCGCAAGCAGCCGTCCGTCGTGGTCGCCCAGTCCACCCCGAGGGAGGCCGAGCGCGTCGCCGTGCGCGACTAGGGAGCGTTTCCGGATGTGACCGAAGGGCCCTGTGTGACCTATGGGGGAGCGCAGGGCCCAGGCGAGCGCACCATCAGCCGAAATGTGTATGTTTCGGATCTTTTCCGGATTCCGGAAGAGTTCTACGCTCAAGTACAGATGGCGGGCGGGGGCCGGCCAGTCGACCACCGCCGCCTGTAACGAGCGGAGGCGGAGATGAAAGCGTCGATAAGGCGGTCCGCGATCTTCGCAAGCGCGGCTGCTCTTGTGATTGCCGTCTGCGGTACGACGGGCACTGCCCAGGCCGAGCCGGGCGATGGTGAGCTCCAGTTCGGCTACGTCCTGCCGGAGACGGGACAGCTGGCCTACCTCGGCCCGCCCCAGATCGAGTCGTTGAAGTTCGCGATACAGAAGATCAACGACGCGGGCGGCGTCCTGGGCAAGCCCGTGCCGAACGTGGTCTCCAGTGACGAGTCGGGCCAGGAGGCCGTTGCCGCGCAGTCGGCGGACCGGGTCCTCGCGGCAGGCGTGGACGCGATCATCGGCGCCGCCGCTTCCGGCATGTCGCTGGCGTTCATCGACCGGGTGACCGGAGCGGGCGTCGTGCAGTGTTCGGGGTCGAACACCGCTCCCACCTTCACCGACTACGAGGACGACGGCTTCTACTTCCGCACCGTCCCGAGCGACGTGCTGCAGGGGCCCATCCTCGCGGATGTCGTCCGCGACGACGGCCACGACCGGGTGGCCCTGGTCGCCCGGGCGGACGACTACGGGCGCGGCCTGATGGAGGCCACCCGCAAGTCGCTGGAGGAACGTGGCGCGACGGTGACGCTCGCCGAGACCTACGACCCGAAGGCGACCAACTTCGACCAGGTCGCCCAGCAGATCGAGAACTCCAGGCCGGACGCCGCCGTGGTGATCGCCTTCGAGGAAGGTACCCAGATCCTGCAGGGCATGATCGAGTCCGGAGTCGGACCCGACCGGATCGGCGTCTACGGCGCCGACGGACTGCGCAGTGAGGAACTGCCCTCGCTGGTCGCCCCCGGCCAGCCCGAGAGGCTCTCCGGGATGAAGGGGACCGCGCCGGCATCGGCGGAGAACGCGCAGTACGTGAAGGACCTCAAGAGGTTCGCGCCGGACCTGAAGGAGCTGCAGTTCGCGCCGCAGGTGTTCGACTGTGCGACGACGATCGCCCTCGCCGCCGAGAAGGCGGAGTCCGACGACCCGGGCGAGTACGCGAAGGAGATGAACGGGATCACCAAGGACGGCGAGAAGTGCAACTCGTTCGCCGCCTGCAAGGAGCTGCTCGCCGACGGCAGGGACATCGACTACGACGGTGTGAGCGGTCCGCTCAACTTCACCGACAAGGGCGAACCCGGCCAGGCGACGATCGAGGTGTACGGCTACGACGACAAGGGAGCCTTGCAGACCCTGCGTACCGAGACCAGCAGGGCCGAGGAGTGACCGGGAGGACTGACAGGCAGGACCCGGGGGAACGGGAGTCAACGGACGCGGGCGAGCGTGCCGAGGTAGAGCTCGATCACCTTCTCGTCGTGCAGCAGGGCCGTACCCGTACCGGTGTACGCGTTGCGGCCCTGGTCGAGGACGTAGCCGCGGTCGCAGAGCTGAAGGCACCTGCGGGCGTTCTGCTCGACCATGAGCACGGCGACGCCCGCGCTGTTGATCATTCTGCACCGGTCGAAGACGTGGTCCTGGTGGACTGGTGACAGGCCGGCCGACGGCTCGTCGAGCAGCAGCAGCTGCGGCTCCATCATCAGGGCGCGGGCCATCGCGAGCATCTGGCGTTCGCCGCCGGACATCGCGCCGGCCTTCTGCCTGCGGCGGTCGGCCAGCATGGGGAAGAGCTCCTCGACCGCCGCGACCCGTCGCGTGTGGTCCTTGGGCCGCAGATAGACCCCCATCCGCAGGTTCTCCTCGACGCTCAGCGTGGGGAACACGTTCTGCAACTGCGGTACGTACCCCACACCCCGCCGGACCAGTTCGTGCGCGGGCCGGCCGGTCACGTCCTCGCCGCGCAGCCGCACGGTCCCGCCGCGCACCCGCAGCAGCCCGAAGACGGCCTTGACCAGCGTCGACTTGCCGGCGCCGTTGGGGCCGATGACGCCTACCACCTCGCCCGGCCGCACCTCGACGCTGCATCCGCGCAGCACGTCGACTCCGGGGACGTAACCGGCGACGATGTCGTCGGCCGCCAGCACCGGTGTCTGTTCCTCAGCGGACATCCCTACTCCACCTCGCCCTTCCTGTCGGTCGCCTCCGGGGCCCCGTTGCCCTTCTTCTCGGTCGCATCCGGGTCTTTGTTGCCCTTCTTCTCGGTCGCATCCGGCTCGTCGTCGCCCCTCTCCTCGGTCACCTCCGGCTCGTCGTGCCGCTTGCCCAGGTAGGCGTCCACGACGGCGGCGTTCCGGCCGATCGTGTGCGGTGGGCCCTCGGCCACCAGGCGGCCGTCGGCCATGACGGCCACCCAGTCGCTGATGCCCATCACCACGTCCATGTCGTGCTCGACGAAGCACACCGTGAGTCCTTCGTCGCGCAGTTGCGTGATGTGTCCGAGCAGCGACTGGGTCAGCGCGGGGTTCACCCCGGCCATCGGCTCGTCGAGCAGGAGCATGACCGGCCGGGCCATCAGCGCGCGGGCCAGTTCCAGCAGTTTGCGCTGACCCCCGGAGAGCGTGCCCGCGTGGTCGTCGCGCAGGGGCCCGAGCCGGAACCGGTCCAGCAGTTCATCGGCCCGGCGCTCGGACTCCCGCTCCTGACCGCGCCACAGGGGTCGCAGCAGCGCGGGCAGCGCCCGCTCGCCGCGTTGCCCGGGCGCGGCGAGCAGCATGTTCTCCAGCACGGTGAGCCGGGCGAGCGTCCTGGTGAGCTGGAACGTACGGACCATCCCGCGCCGCGCCACCCGGTGCGCCGAAGCGCCGGTGAGCGGCTGTCCGTCGAATGACCACCGGCCGCCGTCGGCCCGGTCGAACCCGCTCACCACGTTGAACAGGGTGGTCTTGCCGGCGCCGTTGGGCCCGATGAGCGCGGTGATGGCCCCGCGCTGCACCTCCAGGTGCTCGACCCGCACGGCGACGAGGCCGCCGAAGGTGCGGGTCACCTGGTCCAGGACCAGCAGGGGGTCGGGCTTGCGCACCCCCGGCTCGGGATCGATCGCGGAGAGCCGGCCCGGGTGGGACACGGCAGCGTCAGCGGCCACTGAGCAGCATCTCCTTCCGGCTGCCGAGAATGCCCTGCGGCCGGAACGCGACCAGCAGGATCAGGGCGACCCCGACCAGGGCGAAGCGCACCGCGCCGACCTCCGACGTGCTGATGAGGTCCGGTGAGATGTACTCGGCGTCGATGGCCTGGCGGAGCGCACTGTCGAGGAAGCTGAGGACGAACCAGAACAGGATCGAGCCGACGACCGGCCCCAGGATCCGCCCGGCGCCTCCGAGAACGAGCAGCGTGTACAGGAAGAACGTGACGCCCGGGTCGTAGTTGTCCGGGTTCACGGACTGCACCTGGATCGCCTGCACCATGCCTGCGACCGCCCCGATGACGCCGCCGAGCACGAGGCTCTGCATCTTGTAGGCGTAGACGTTCTTGCCGAGGCTGCGCGCGGCGACCTCGTCCTCACGGATCGACCGGATGACACGGCCCCAGGGGCTGTGGATCAGCAGAGCCAGCAGACCGCCGACCACCAGCACCAGCGCCCATCCGATGATCATCACCCATAGGTCGCGGGAGCTGAACCTCACGAGCCACACGCCGTAGGTGCCGGGCTCGATGGGGCTGAGCTCGTAGAAGTCGTTCGCGAATCTCTGGAGTCCGAACACCCCGCCGGTGACCGGCTCGGCCCAGTTGGAGCGGTAGAACAGCCGTAGTGTCTCCCCCGCCGCGATCGTGGTGATCGCGAGGTAGTCGGCGCGCAGCCGAAGGGTGGGCAGGCCCAGGAGCAGTGCCAGCACGATCGCGCAGGCCATCCCGCCGAGGACGCCGAGCCACATCGGGCCGTCGTACGTCGACACCGTGATGGCGAGCCCGTAGCCGCCGACCAGCATGAAACCGACCTGGCCGAAGTTGAGGAGCCCCGTGTAGCCGAAGTGCAGGTTCAGCCCCATCGCGGCGAGCGCGTAGACGGCGGCGATGGGTCCGATTCCCGAGCGCAGGGCGTCGGTGAGGATGGCGGAGAAGTCCATGGCGCACCCCCTCACCCGACGCGTTCGGCCCGGCCGAGGATGCCCTGCGGCCGGACGAGGAGGACGAGGATGAGGACGATCAGTGCCCAGGCGTACTGCAGGTCGACCGGGAACCACAGGGTGGACATCTGGGCGACGATGCCGATGACGAGGCTGCCGACCATGGCACCGTAGGCGGAGCCGAGCCCTCCCAGGATGACCCCGGCGAACATGAGCAGCAGGAGCTTGAAGCCCATGTCCCAGGTGACGATCTCGACCAGGCCGAAGAAGACCCCGCCGAGCGCGGCCAGCCCACCGCCGAGCATCCACACGAAGAGCACCACCCGCTGTACGTCGATGCCCGACGCCTCCGCGAGGTCACGGTTGGCGGAGACGGCCCGCACGGCCGTGCCGATCCGCGTCTTCTGCAGGAGCGCGGCGACGCCGAGCAGCACCAGCACGGCGAGAAGGGTGACGGTGAGGTCCCGTGGGGTGATGCCGGCCGGCCCCAGGTCGATCGTGCTCTGGATGTCGTACTGCGCGTAGGAGGCGGGCCGGGTTCCGTACAGCACGAGGACGACGTGGCGCAGCACCAGCGAGAGCCCGATGGTGACGATGAACATGTTGATCAGGCCGGTGCCCCGAGCACGCAGCGGGCGCCAGATGCCGCGATCGACGGCCCCGCCCAGCAGGGCGCCGAAGACCACCGCGGCGAGGGCGGCGGGGATCAGGTGCCAGCCCGGGCCGGCCGCGGAGACGTTGAGGAAGAAGGCGAAGGTGGCGCCGATCGTCACGAACTCACCGTGCGCGAAGTTGATCAGGTGGATGGTGCCGAAGATCAGCGAGAGCCCGACCGAGGTGATCGCGATGATCACACCGAACTGGATACCGTCGATCAGCGCCTGAAGAGCGCGCGCGGCGAAGGTGGGACCGCGCGGAACTTCCTCGCCCTGTGCCCGGGCGGAAATCGCGGGCAGCATCAGGAGGATCAGGGCGAGGGCCGGTACGAGCAGCCGCTGATAGCGCACGACG
Source organism: Streptomyces sp. NPDC016851 (assembly GCF_055562795.1). Lineage (NCBI taxonomy): Bacteria > Bacillati > Actinomycetota > Actinomycetes > Kitasatosporales > Streptomycetaceae > Streptomyces > Streptomyces sp. NPDC016851. The sequence continues at coordinate 59,244 of NZ_JBVHEP010000011.1, read as the reverse complement.
GTTCCGGTACGTCACGAACATCCCTTATGAGCTCAGTGTAAGCGCAGGTCGGGGCGGTGACACGGGCAGTGCGCCCGGTATGGCCGCCCACGGGAAGCGGAGGATGCGGGATGGACGACAGCGGTGACCTCGCGCGTGCGTACAGCGACGACAGCGTGCTCTTCCGGGTGCTGCGGCACCTCGGCTGGGACAGCCTGGTCGACATCGGCTACTTCACGCTGCCCACCCTGCCGCTCGTGGCCCTGGCCGGGCCGGCGCCCTTCCAGCGCCGACTGGCTCGCCGGTCGCTGGCGTTGCTGGACGCCCGGCCCGGACAGCTCGTCCTGGACGCCGCGTGCGGTCGCGGTGACACCACGGCGAGGTTGGGCGCCGCGGGATGCCGGGCGCTGGGGGTGGACATCCAGCCCGAGCAGATCGACCAGGCACGTCGCCGCTTCGGCGGCCACTCCGGCGTGCGTTTCGCCGTCGCCGACGCCACGGCTCTGCCGCGGCAGGCAGCGCGGATCCCGCTGGCGGATGGTTCCTTCGACCGGGTGCACTGCCTGGAGGCCGCCTTCCACTTCGGCCAGGAGGGCCGCAGGTCGTTCCTGAGCGAGAGCTTCCGGCTGCTCCGCCCAGGAGGCCGGCTCGTCCTCGTGGACGTCACGTCCCGTACGGACCAGCCGCTCGGCACCCTCGACCCGGACGGCCTCGTACGCGGGACCTGGCGCTTCGACGACATGGAACCGCACGAGCGGTACCCGCTGATGGCTTCCGCCGCCGGCTTCACCACGCGCCGGATCCTCGACTGGACCACTCCCGTACTCCACAGGGCGGCCCAACTCTGCGCCCTGTTCGCCGCCACCGCGTCCACCCGGGCCGGCCGACAGGCCCTGTGCGTGCGGTGGCCGGGCCTCAGGACACTCGACGCACAGGACTGGGACGAGGTCATCGCCGTCGTCCGGGCCCACCGGACCATCGGGCGCGTCACTCGCTACACGGCGTACGTCCTCGACAAGCCGGCGGGAGGCGTTGCTCCCTGGTCGCCGAAGGGGCGCTTGCCCACCGGGGGGCCTCCTGTTTGAATCGCCGTATGACCAGTCACGGGGGACGGCGCACGCAGGCCGAACGGGATGCCGTCACCGTCGAGATCGGGTACGCGCTGTGCAGCGCGGCGTTCGCGGCGGCGGTCGTCTTCGGGGCCGTGGCCGGTCCCGCGCTGCTCTTCGACCTCCCGGACACGCCGGAGCGTCTGCTGCTGCGCGCCGGGCTGGTGCTCGCGCCCGTCCTCTTCGCCGCCCGGGTCGTCAGTGTGCTGGTCCGTTTCCGCTCGGCGGCTCAGCCCAGCCAGCCCGGCCGCACCAGCCCCGACTCGTAGGCGAGCACGACCAGTTGGGCGCGGTCGCGGGCGCCCAGCTTCACCATCGTGCGGCTGACGTGGGTCTTCGCGGTGAGCGGGCTGACGACCAGGCGGCGGGCGATCTCCTCGTTGGACAGGCCGATACCGACCAGGGCCATCACCTCCCGCTCCCGCTCGGTGAGCCCGTCCAGCGCGCCGGCCGCCGCGGGTTCCTTGGAGCGCGCCGCGAACTCGGCGATCAGGCGGCGCGTCACCCCCGGCGAGAGCAACGCGTCGCCGGCGACCACCGCCCGTACGGCGCGCAGGAGTTCGTCCGGCTCGGTGTCCTTGACCAGGAAGCCGGAGGCCCCCGAGCGGATCGCCTCGAAGACGTACTCGTCGAGCTCGAAGGTGGTGAGCATGACCACCTTGACGTCCTTCAGGTCCGGGTCCTCGGTGACCCGGCGGGTCGCGGCCAGGCCGTCGAGCACGGGCATGCGGATGTCCATCAGGACGACGTCGGGCCGCAGTTCGCGGATTCCGCGCACGGCCTCCTCCCCGTCGGCGGCCTCCGCGGCCACCTCGATGTCGGGCTGCGCGTCGAGCAGCGCCCGGAACCCGGCCCGGACCAGTGACTGGTCGTCGGCGAGCAGTACGCGGATCACCGGTCCTCCTTCGGCACTACTCCGGCTCCGTTCACGTGCGGTTCAGGTCCCGGCGGAAGCCGTCAGGGGCAGGACGGCGAGCACCCGGAAACCGCCGTCCGGGCGGGGTCCCGCCTCGATGGTGCCACCCAGCGCGGCGGCCCGCTCCCGCATCCCGGCCAGCCCGTTGCCGCTGCCGCCCGCATCGGCGCCGGTCGCCGGCCCGTCGTCGTCGACCCGCAGCCGCAGCACGTCCGCGTCGTGCGCCAGGTGCACGCGCGCATGGCGCGAGCCCGAGTGCCGTACGACGTTGGTCAGGGCCTCCTGGACGATCCGGAAGGCGGCGAGGTCCGTGCCGGGAGCGAGCCGGGGCGGCTCCCCCTCGACCTCCACCGTGAGACCCGCGCCGGCGGCCTGCTCCACCAGCTCGGGCAGCCGGTCCAGCCCGGGCGCGGGCGCGCGCGGCGCGTCACCGGGCGCGCGCAGCGTGTCGAGCACCTGGCGCACCTCGCCGAGCGCCTCCTTGCTCTGGGCCTTGATCGTGGTGAGCGCCGTCCGGGCCTGTTCGGGATCGGAGTCGAGGAGCGCGAGGCCGACACCCGCCTGCACGTTGATCACGGAAATGCTGTGGGCGAGCACGTCGTGCAGCTCCTGCGCGATCCGCAGCCGCTCCTCGTCGGCCCGCCGCCGCGCGGCCTCGGCGCGCTCGGCCCGGTCCCGGGCCCACTGTTCGCGCCGGACCCGGGCCAGCTCCGACACCGCCGCGATCGCCACCACCCAGGTGGCGACCACCAGTTCCTCGCCCCAGGAGGCGGCGGAGTCCCCCGACGGCGGCAGCCACTGGTAGAGCCAGTGCGCCACCAGGGCGTGCCCGGCCCAGAGCGTGCCCATCGCCGCCCATGCCGCCCGGCGATGCCCGGCGACGATCGCGCTGAAGCACGCCAGAGCGACGGTGAGGAGCACCGGCCCGTACGGATACCCGGCCCCCAGGTAGACCATGGCGGCACCCGCGGTGCCGAAGACCACGGCCACCGGATACCGCTTGCGCCACAGCAGCAGCGCCCCGGCCACCAGCAGCAGCACCCGCGCGAACGGGTCCAGGGCCGCCCGCTCGCCCTCCTGGCCGTGAGCGGCGAAGTTCGAGCCGACCAGCACGAAGACCGTGACGACGACGGTGGACCGCCAGGGCCACCGGGGCGCACGCTCCCCCTCGCCCCACCGGTCCCACCAGGGAGGCCCGTGCCGCCACCACTGCGGCGGACCGCCCCGCACCCGCTGCTCGTCCATACCGGCCACGCTAGACGCCGCCGGCCCGCGGCGGCGTCACCCGGGCGTGGTGATCACACGTACTCCCGGGGAAGTACGTCGTCCGCCGGGGCGGCCTCGCCCGGATGCCCCAACGACCGCGCGTCGGCAGGAGGAGGCTTCGCATGACTTTGCGTGCTCGGCTGGTCACGCGACTACTGCCGAAGCGACAATGGCGGGCACGGCACGTACCGGGGGGAGAACGGTGTGGAGCAGCCACGGGACGACGGGGTCAGCGCGACCCTCGCGGCGTTCATTTCTGCAGTGGTATCGATTGTGCTCACGATCGCGGGAACGCTGGTGAGTCTGAGGTCCAGCGCCTCTCAAACCGCGCTCTTCCTCGTGCTCACGTGGTTACTGATCACCGCCTCCATCGCAACCGGCCTGGTCGCCGTTTGGCTGTTGGCCGACCGCATCCGCAAAGGAGTGCGCGACCTGGCACATCTGCGAGACCTGGAAGCGTACGTGCCCCAGCTCATCCGCTTCCGCCATCGACACGACACCTTCGTCATCTCGGGCGACGGGAATGCGACGTTGAGGATTTCGTGCGATGTCGAATCGCCGAATGCCGCGGTGGTGCCGTGGATCTCCTTCCCGGTGATCGCGGAGGTACCTCCGGAGAATCCGGCATGGACGAGCGTTTCGGTGCTTCGCGTCAGCGTGGACGGTGTGGAGTCCGATCCGTCCATCGCCTTCATACGCAGGGAGCGCAAGATACCGGCCGACCCGACAGCCCTCGACGGACGGCTGGTCGAGTCGGGCGCCGTTCGCGTACCCGTTTCTCTGGATCCGGGCCGCACTCGTTGCTCCTTCACGGTCGAGCTGGAACTCTGCGGTGCTTTCGGTTTTGTCGAGCGTGAGGAAAAGTGCTACACCGACGTCTCATACGTCACCGAGAGCCTCGAAGTCACGATCACCGGCCGCGACGGCCTCACCATTTCCTCTTCGCCGTATGCGCAGAACCGTGTGGAAGCGCAGCAGTTGGGCATGGAAATGCCCGACGCCCCCGAGTCGCAGTTGCAGTCCCGGTTCTGCCGGACCGCCGACGGCGTGCGATGGAAGACTGCGCAGGCCAAACTCGGATACCGCTACGCCATTCCCGTACGCGGACGCTCATAGCCGTCGTCGCCCGTGGAGAGACGGTCTGCGAGCCAGGTGGCGAGCGTGTCTGGTTGCGGCGTTTCCGTCCCGGCCCGCAACAACCGGTGGACCGCTCGTACGAGTTGGGGTCGTTGCAGCAACAGCGTGGGCCCGGGCCCGGACGCGAGGCAGGACCAGGCCAACGCGAAGCCGATCCAGGACGGGGGGTCGTCCGGGTCACCTGCGATCTCCGCGCGGTAGCTGTCCAGGGCGTCGGCGTAACGGCCGTCGGCGAGCGCGAGGTCGGCGACTGTCGCTCCGGTCGACTCGGCCAGAATCGGGTTCACGGAGGACGAGCCCTCCCGGACCGCGCACCGCAGGAGATCGACGCGAGCGAGGGACCACGAGCCGTCGGGCTGGGACACGAGTGATTCCGTGCATCGGCCTGGTGCGCCATCCTCATCCGGCTCCTGCCATGCGCGGGCCAGACCGGCCACGACACCAGGATCGGGTCGCAGATGGCGCAGGCGCCATCCGGCCCGGTGATCGGCGGTCACGACCTCCGCCACACGATGCTGCGGAGAGGCGTCTCCCCAGGTGACGAGCTGTTCCGCGATCCCATCGAGAAAGCGACGGCCGGCTTCGGTCACAGTCGGTTCGGCCAGCAGGGCACGAGCGGCCTCCAGCGTCGGCTGCAGCCACCGCGCGCAGGTGAACGCGGCGAAGTCGGCGATCGCGTCGTCTCCGGACCTGGCCGCGGCCCGCCAGAACTCCGTCACTCCGAAAAAGGCGTAGACGCCCTGCAGCAACCCTGCGGCAGGGCGCGGGTCGTTACGCCAAGGGGCGTAGAAGAGTCGCCCCTCGTCCTGCCGCGTCAAGGGGACCAAGTGGAGGAGGCCACCCAGCAAGACGTGTTGATACTCGTGAACGAGGATCTCCGCGAGATCCTCGGCCGCGTGGGGCCGGGCAACGTTGATACCCGCGAAGGCCTCGCCACTGGAGGCGGAGATCAGCGGAAAGCGGCTGGTGGAAGGACGTGGGACCACGACGTCCAGACCGGCGCTCATCGCATCCGCCTTGTCGGGAAGGTGACGGCACACGAGGTGCCAGGCCTCGTCGAGCATGCCCTGCCACCTGGTGACCTCGGCATCGTCGAGGCGATGTGGATCGAGCGTCTCGTACAGTCCGCGGTACGGATCCAGGTCGTCCAGCCGCAAGGACAGAACGTGTGAGCCCTCCCGGCACGTGAGGCGTCGCAGTGCCCACCACCCGGTGGCGTCCCGCGAGAGGTCAGGCGGCAGCCGTACCGTGGTGTCGCCGATGTCGATACGGCGATCCCGATCGCAGGACCGGATTCGGGCCACGGACCACTGATCGACGCGGCCGGCCGGCGAGAAGGCCGCGCCCAGGGTGGGCAGCGAGACAGTCCCGCTCCTGGCCGGCACCCGTACGTCCACATCGATCCCTGCGTGCAGGGCGGCCGCGGCGGCGATGCTGTGCAGTTGACCGAGGTGGACCCACGCCGGGGTGGGATCCGTCGGGTGCCCGCGACGCAGATGGCGCAACGTGAAGCCGGCCCACCCGGCGACATACGGGTACGACAGGACCGTCTCCAGCGCCGCTGGTGCGCTCTGCTGGACGCGATCCAGCACCTGCCAGGCCGACTCGGTCGACGGGAGAGGACCTCGGGTCTTCGCAGATGAGGCGGCTTCGTCCCGAATGGCACGTAACAACAACAGCGTACGGCTGCGCTCGGCCTTCCTGACCTCGTGAACGACTTCGGGACCCGCGGCTCCGCGGGCGATGGCGTCGAGGGTGCTCAGGGAGATGCGATGACGGGTAATCCCTGTGCCCGTCAACCGATACGCTCCGCCCCACCGCCGGGTCCCCCCTCGCCGGACGCGGCGATCGCCTGCACCCCCTCAACCTGCAAACCGACCCATTCGGCCCCGCGCCGCACAGCGGTGTCGTCAGTGCCGAGGACATCACCAAGTCGAACAGCCGTGAGATCCGGCAACTGCGATTCGATCACGTCAGCTCCCCTACCAGGAATGCGGTGAGGCGGTTATGGACAATCAGCCGATGCGCTCCGCGCCGCCACCGCCCGTGTCGTCGTTGGACACGGCGACCGCCGGCACCTCGTCAACCTGCGTACCGACCCACACAAGCCCACGACGCACCGCGATATCGTCAATGCCGAGGACATCTCGGAGTCGAACAACCGTGAGATCCGGCAACTGCGATTCGATCACGTCAGCTCCCCTACGCGTAATGGCGGTGAGGCGGTGAGGCGGTGATGGACGGTCAGCCGATGCGCTCTGCTCCCCCGCCCGGTTCACCGCCACCGGAACAGACGGACGGCGTACGATCGCACTGCCCGATCACCCAGTTGAGGCCGGCCATCGTTTGTTCATCGCTGGCATGGGCAAGATCGGTCATCATCACACCGCTCAAATCGGGCAGTTGAGTTTCCAAAGGATTCTCCGTCCTTCTGGGCGAGCGGTCCGAGGTCGCTCATCATCCGAGTATGACTCCACCCACGAAAGCCCGGAAGCCCTGTCGTCGGCCACACATCGGAGCCGCACTCCCATGAGCGAGACTCTGTACGAGGCGCTGGAGCAAGTTCTTCGCGGTTGGCACCGATTCGAGACGGAGCGGGGAAACTCGCCGGTCATCGACTTCGACTGCGCGCCCGCGCCGGCCCCGGCGGCGCTGGGCAGGCTCGAAGCACTGCGGCGTCTGCGTTCGCTCCTCGATGCCGCTCGGAAGGTGGCCGACGGCCGTCTTGTGCGGGAGATCCAGGCTCAACTCGCCTACCTCTCCACACTGCTCGGCGAGCACCTCGCCTTTGACACCTACGTGCGCCGGACCCAGGGCTGCGGCACACGAGGCTGGCCGGCCGACTACGTCACGGAGCGCGGTGATGAGGTTCGCCGTCTTCTGGCCGACGCCGGGATCGCCTGGGGGCCGAATACCGCCCACGACCTCAATCGCGCCGAGGGCATCATCGCCCCTGAAGCGGCGGCCGAAGCGGTCAGCCGTGAGGCGGCCTCGTTCGAGCCGCGCGTACGTGCTGCGGTTGGTGCGACGGCGCCGTACGACTTGACGATCGAAGCGGTTCGGGTCGATGCCTACTGGTCATACTGGCTGGATGGAGCCGGGCGGTCCGTACGACTGCGCATCAATCTCGAACGGGCGGCCCTCACCGTCGTTCAGTCCAGGCTGTTCGCGCTCCATGAGGTTCTCGGCCACGGGCTGCAGAGCGCGGGGTTCCACGCGGCCTTCGCGAGGGGCAAGCAGGAGTGGCTGCCGCTGCTCACGGTGCACTCGCCCTGTCAGGTGGTTCTCGAAGGGCTGGCACAGTCGCTGCCTCTGTTCGTCGCCGCCGACGACCACCAGCTGATGACACGCGTGCGCCTGGAGCACTATCTGCAACTGGTGTGCGCGGAGTTGCACGTGGCCATCCACTCCGGCGTGAGTGCCGATGCCTGCGCGGCCCACGCTGTGAAACGGGTGCCCTTCTGGGACGACACCCAGATCGCGGACATGCTCTCCGACCGGGGCGCGGATCCGCTGCTGCGGACCTACCTGTGGGCGTATCCGGCCGGCTTCGACTGGTTCATGGCCCTGGCCGAGGCTGCTCCCGCGACGGCTGCCGACGTTCTGCGAGCTGCTTATCACCGGCCCCTCCATCCGGCCGACCTCGCTGATCTGTGGCCCGACGGCCCGGTGATCGGAGGCCCCGGCCCCCGCGCGTGGTGGGCCCCCGAGCCCCGCCGGCCTTCCGGCAGTGCATAGTGCTGCGGGCCCGAGGAGTGCGCGGCCGCCGCCGGCTCAGTCGTTGTGAGGTGCGGGGCTCTTCGCGGCAGGCCCCCGCTGCGGATACACCAGCCCCACCCCATGGGCGAGTTGCCCCACCGCATGGCGGAAGAACGCCTCCCGGTCCTCCACCACCCGGTTGAACTGCCCGAACAGCTCGAAGCCGACCAGCCCGTACAGCTGGGCCCAGGCCGCGACGAGCACCGTCACCACCTCAGGCGGGAGGTCCGGCGCGAGGTCGGCGGCCATCCGCTCGGCCTCCGGGCGCAGGTCCGCCGGGAGCGAGGGCCGGGCCAGGCCGAGGCCGCGGTACGCGTCGCGCACGACGCCGATGAGCAGGAGACCGACGCGGGCGGCGGCCGGGACGGTGGTGTCGGGGGCGGTGTAGCCCGGGACGGGCGATCCGTAGATGAGGGCGTACTCGTGCGGATGGCCGAGCGCCCAGGTCCGTACCGCCTCGCACACCGCGATCCAGCGCTGCAGGGGGCCGGAGCCGGCGGCGGCCTCGTGGGCGGCCTCGGCGGCCTCGCCGAGGGAGTCGTAGGCGTCGATGATGAGGGCGGTCAGCAGGTCGTCACGGCTGGGGAAGTAGCGGTACAGCGCGGAGGAGACCATGCCGAGCTCGCGGGCGACGGCCCGCAGCGAGAGCCGGGCGGCGCCGTCGGCCGCGAGCTGTCTGCGGGCCTCGTCCTTGATGGCCGCGGTGACTTCGATCCTGGCCCGGGCCCGGGCGCCGTGTGCGGTGCTCATGCGTGTCATCGTGCCACGAAAGCAGAGCAGTGCACACAAACGAGAGCAGTAATCAAAAAAGAGAGCAGTGCTCTTGCCAACCGGCGCCGACCTCGTAGAGACTGGCACCAGAGAGCGAGAGCAGCGCTCACAAAAGAGAGCACCGCTCCACACCGCCGCTCCACATCGACCAGGGGGACCCCATGTCCGCACACGTCCGCAAGCCCGGCTGGTTCACCGTCAACGTCTTCAACCGGCTCGTCGCCTGGCTGACCCGCCGCGGCATCAGCGTCTGGGGCTCCCGCGTCCTCGCCGTCCGCGGCCGCAAGAGCGGCCAGTGGCGCACCACCCCGGTCAACCTGCTGACCCTGGACGGCCGGCAGTATCTGGTCGCGCCCCGCGGCCACGTCCAGTGGACGCACAACATGCGTGCGGCGGGCGGCGGCGAGCTGCACCTCGGCAAGCACGTGGACACCTTCACCGCGACCGAGGTGGCCGACGACGACAAGACCCCGGTCCTGCGCGCCTACCTCAAGCGCTGGAAGGCGGAGGTCGGGGTCTTCTTCAACGGCGTCGGCCCCGACTCCCCGGACGACCAGCTGCGTCGGATCGCCCCCGACCACCCCGTCTTCGAGATCACTCTGAAGAGCTGATCTCCCCGCCCGTCGCGGCGGGACGGCGGTCCAGCGCGGTCAGGGCCCGCTGGGCCACCGGATACGTGCGGACGATCTCGCCCAGCGACGTCGAGCCCTGCGTGATCTCCTTGAACGCCCGCCAGGCCGGAGGGAAGCTCGTCAGCGCCGCGTGGAACAGGCCGGGGCGGCGCTCGAACACGGTCAGCAGCCGCTTGCCGACGCTCATCTCCACCCCGAGCCCGGCCTTGACCGCGAAGGCGTAGTTGAGGGCCTGCCGGCGGGTGTCCACGGCGTCATGCGCCTCGGCGAGCCGCACCGCCCACTCCCCCGCGAGCCGCCCGGACCGCAGCGCGAAGGAGATGCCCTCGCGGGTCCAGGGCTCCAGCAGCCCCGCCGCGTCACCGCACACCAGCACCCGCCCGCGCGAGAGCGGCGAGTCGTCGGCGCGGCAGCGGGTCAAGTGCCCGGAGGAGATGCTCGGTTCGAAGCCGGCGAGGCCGAGCCGCCCGACGAAGTCCTCCAAGTACCGCTTCGTCGCGGCGCCTTCGCCCCGGGCCGAGATCACCCCGACCGTCAGGGTGTCGCCCTTGGGGAAGACCCAGCCGTAACTGCCGGGCATCGGGCCCCAGTCGAGGAGCACCCGCCCCTTCCAGTCCTCGGCGACGGTCTCCGGCACCGGGATCTCCACCTCGAGGCCGAGGTCCACCTGGTCGACCTTGACCCCGACATGCGCCCCTATGCGGCTGGCGCTGCCGTCCGCGCCGACCACGGCCCGCGCGAGCAGGACCTCGCCGCCCTGGAGGAGCACGGCGACCGTGCGCCGGTCGGGCACCGCCGAGCCGTGCTGCTCGACGCGCTGGACCGTGACACCGGTGCGCAGCTCGGCGCCCGCCTTCTGCGCGTGCTCGACGAGCTGCTGGTCGAACTCGGGCCGGTTGATCAGCCCGAACAGCATCTGCTTGGACCGGCGGGTACGCGTGAAGCGGCCGTTGTTGGAGAACGTCACCGCGTGCACCCGGTCCCTGAGCGGAAGCTCGAAGCCGGGCGGGAGGGCGTCGCGCGAGGGGCCGATGATGCCGCCGCCGCACGTCTTGTACCGCGGCAGCTCGGCCTTCTCCAGCAACAGCACGCGTCTGCCGGCGACCGCCGCCGCGTACGCGGCCGAAGCGCCCGCGGGTCCCGCGCCCACCACGACGACGTCCCACACCTGTCGCACGTCGTCGCCCGAAGAGTTCTCGCTGCTCACGATGGTCTACTGCTCCCGATCAAGCCGCCTGCCCCTGCTGTCTCACGCATCCTACGGCGGACCTGGCCACAGGCCGCTGTGGGAGGATCTACGGCACTCACCGCTACAACGTCGCACCCACGAGGAGCGTGCCCATGTCGTCGCATCCGGTCGCCGAGACCGTCGCCTCTCTGATGCCCAGGGCGAGGGAAGAGCTCACCGAACTGGTGGCCTTCCGGTCGGTGGCGGACTTCGACCAGTTCCCCAGGAGCGAGAGCGAGGGCGCCGCCCGCTGGGTCGCGGACGCGCTCGCCGCCGAGGGGTTCCAGGACGTGGCCCTGCTCGACACCCCCGACGGCACGCAGTCGGTCTACGGCTACCTGCCCGGCCCCGAGGGCGCGAAGACGGTCCTGCTGTACGCGCACTACGACGTGCAGCCGCCGCTGGACGAGGCCGGCTGGGCGACCCCGCCGTTCGAGCTGACCGAGCGGGACGGACGCTGGTACGGACGCGGGGCCGCCGACTGCAAGGGCGGTGTCATCATGCACCTGCTGGCGTTGCGCGCGCTGAAGGCGAACGGCGGTGTCCCGGTCCATGTGAAGGTGATCGCCGAGGGCTCGGAGGAGCAGGGCACGGGCGGTCTGGAGCGGTACGCGGAGGAGCACCCGGACCTGCTGGAGGCCGACACGATCGTCATCGGCGACGCGGGCAACTTCCGGGTCGGGCTGCCGACGGTCACCTCCACCCTGCGCGGTATGACGCTCGTCCGCGTGCGGATCGACACGCTCGCCGGCAATCTGCACTCGGGCCAGTTCGGCGGTGCCGCGCCCGACGCGCTGGCCGCCCTGATCCGGGTCCTGGACTCGCTGCGCGCCGAGGACGGTTCGACGACCGTCGACGGACTCACCGGTGACTCGGCCTGGGAGGGCCTCCAGTACGACGAGGAGCGGTTCCGGCAGGACGCCAAGGTGCTGGACGGCGTGGAGCTGATCGGCTCCGGGACGGTCGCCGACCGCATCTGGGCGCGCCCGGCCGTGACGGTGCTCGGCATCGACTGCCCGCCCGTCGTCGGCGCCACCCCGTCCGTGCAGGCGAGCGCCCGGGCGCTGATCAGCCTGCGGGTGCCGCCGGGCGTGGACGCGGCCGAGGCGACCAAGCTGCTCCAGGCGCACTTGGAGGCGCACACGCCGTGGGGCGCGCGGGTGAGCACCGAGCAGATCGGCCAGGGCCAGGCCTTCCGCGCCGACACCACCAGCCCGGCGTACCAGGCCATGGCGGACGCGATGGCGGTGGCGTACCCGGGGCAGGAGATGCAGTACGCGGGGCAGGGCGGCTCCATCCCGCTGTGCAACACGCTCGCCGCGCTGTATCCGCGTGCGGAGATCCTGCTCATCGGGCTGAGCGAGCCGGAGGCCCAGATCCACGCGGTGAACGAGAGCGTGTCCCCCGAGGAACTGGAGCGGCTGTCGGTGGCGGAGGCGCTGTTCCTGAGCAACTACGCGGCGAGCTGACCGCTCTGCCGACAGCCAAGGCCCTCGTCCTCTGACGGGGGCCTTGCCTACGGTCGTCCGATGGACGTCATCCAGCTCCTCCCCCGCCTCCACTTACTGCGTTTCCCCGTCGGCCAGGCCTACCTGTGGCGCGACGGCGACGACCACGCCGGCCAATCCGAGCTGACGCTGATCGACGCCAGGCCGCCCGGCTCCGGCGCCCCGATCGCCGAGGCCGTGACGCGCTCGGCCGTGATCCGCGGGACGTACGGCGGATCGTGCTCACCCACTTCCACTGGGACCACGCGGGCGGGGCGGGCGAGTTCGCCGCGCTCAGCGGTGCGGAGGTGCTGGCGCATCGGCTGGAGGCGCCCGTCGTACGGGGCGAAGTCCCGGGCCCGGAGCCGGTGTTCGAGGACTGGGAGCGGCCCCTGCGCGAGCAGGCGCTCAGGCACCTGCCCGAGGGCGACCACGTCCGGCCCCGGGCGGTCACCGCGGTGTCGGGCGGGGACGTGCTGGACGTGGGCGGCGGCGCGCACGTCGTCCACGTACCGGGCCACACGCCGGGCAGCATCGCGCTCCATCTCCCGGAGCACGGCGTGCTGTTCACGGGTGACACGGTCGCGGCGTCACCCGTGGACGGCTCGGTGATCCCCGGTGTGTTCAACCTCGATCGCGGTCAGGTCCTCGCCGCCTGCGGGCGACTGGCGGAGCTCGACGCGGAGGTGGCCTGCTTCGGTCACGGGGATCCGGCGCTGGGGCAGGCGGCCCGGGCGCTGCGGAACGCGGCGCGGGGGTAGCCGGCCCCAGGGCGGGACCTAGCCGAGCGCCGGATCGAGGACGATGTCCTCCTCGCGCGGCGCGACCGTCGGCTCCTCGGGGAAGTGGCAGGCGGTGAGATGGCCCGAGGGGCTGCCCTCGGCCCGTACCAGCCGCGGTTCCTCGGTGGCGCACTTGTCCTGGGCCTTCCAGCAGCGGGTGCGGAAGCGGCAGCCGGAGGGCGGGTCGATCGGTGAGGGCACGTCGCCGGCCAGCCGGATGCGTTCGCGTCGCTCGGTGGCGTCCGGGTCGGCTTCGGGCACGGCGGACAGCAGCGCGTGCGTGTAGGGGTGGCGTGGCCGGGTGTAGAGCGACTCCCGGTCGGCGACCTCGACGATCTTGCCGAGGTACATCACGGCGACGCGTTCGGAGAAGTGCCGTACGACGGCGAGGTCGTGGGCGATGAAGAGGAAGGCGATGCCGAACTCCCGCTGGAGGTCCTGGAGCAGGTTGACGACCTGCGCCTGGATGGACACGTCCAGCGCGGAGACGGGTTCGTCGGCCACGATCAGCTTGGGCCGCAGGGCGAGGGCGCGGGCGATGCCGATGCGCTGGCGCTGGCCGCCGGAGAACTCGTTCGGGTAGCGGTTGTAGTGCTCGGGGTTGAGCCCGACCGTCTCCAGGAGTTCCTGGGCGCGCCGCTTGTGGCCCTGGGGCGGGTTGATGCCGTTGAGCCGCATCGGCGTCTCGATGATGGTGCCGACGGTGTGCCGGGGGTTCAGCGAGGAGTACGGGTCCTGGAAGATCATCTGGAGGTTGCGGCGGGCCTGCTGCATCCGTCCGGGGGGCCGGTGGGTGATGTCCTCGCCGTCGAACACGACGGAGCCGCCGGTGGGTTCGAGGAGCCGGGTGATCAGGCGGCCGGTGGTCGACTTGCCGCAGCCGGACTCGCCGACCAGGCCCAGCGACTCGGCCGGTCCGACCGAGAAGTCGATGCCGTCGACGGCTCGTACGGCTCCGATCTGCCGCTGGAAGATGATGCCCTGCCGGAGGGGGAAGTGCTTCTGGAGACCGCGCACTTCGAGGAGGTTCTCGCCGGTGGGGCGGTCGGTGGCCGGCCCGGTGAGGGGCTGGGTGGTGCTCACGGCATGCTCCCTTTCGTCCGCCGCCGTCACTGCGCGGCCCGTGCGGCTGCGGCGCCGCGGTCGTCCGGGCCGGTCCCGCCGCGGATCTCCTGTTTGGCCTCGTCGCTGAGATGGCACGCGGCGAGGTGCCCTGCGGTGCCGGGGACGAGGCGCAGTTCGGGCCGCTCCACGGTGCAACGTCCCTCCGTGGCCCAGCCCTTGTAGGCGCAGCGGGGGTGGAAGGAGCAGCCGTCCGGCAGGTTGATCAGGCTCGGCGGTGTGCCGGGGATCGGGTCGAGCCGTTCGCCGACGTCGCCGGTGAGGTGCGGCATGGACTGCAACAGGCCCCAGGTGTAGGGGTGCTGGGGCTGCTTGAGGACCTCGCGGGTGGTGCCGTACTCGATGCGGCGGCCCCCGTACATCACCAGGATGTCGTCGGCGATGTCGGAGACCACGCCGAGGTCGTGCGTGATGATGACGACGGCGGAGCCGAACTCCTCCTGGAGATCGCGGATCAGGTCCAGGATCTGCGCCTGGACGGTGACGTCCAGGGCGGTGGTGGGCTCGTCGGCGATGAGCAGGGCGGGGTCGCAGACCAGGGACATGGCGATCATGGCGCGTTGTCGCATGCCGCCGGAGAACTGGTGCGGGTAGTCCCTGACCCGGCGTTCGGGCTGCGGGATGCCGACCCGCTTCAGCATCTCCACCGCGCGGTCCTTGGCCTCCTTCTTGGAGACCTTGTGGTGGACGCGGTAGGCCTCGGCGATCTGGGAGCCGACGGTGAAGAAGGGGTGCAGCGCGGACAGCGGGTCCTGGAAGATCATGGAGACCGTGCGGCCGCGCAGTGCGCGCGTCTCGGCCTCGGGCAGGGCGACGAGTTCCCTGCCTTCCAGCCAGATCTCGCCGGAGACCTGTGCGCGGGTGCCCTTGTGCAGTCCGAGCAGGGCCAGCGAGGTCACCGACTTGCCGGAGCCGGACTCGCCGACGATGCCGAGGGTGCTGCCCTTCTCCAGGGTGAAGGAGACGCCGTCGACGGACTTGACGAGGCCGTCCTCGGTGGGGAAGTGCACCCTCAGGTCGCGTACGTCGAGGAAGGGGGCGGGCGCGGGGGTGACGTCCGCGGGCTGCGGTGAGGTCTGAACGGACACGGGTGTTCCTAAGGACGAAAAGAGGGGCTCAGGCGAGGCGGACGCGCGGGTCGACGAGGCCGTACACCAGGTCGACGACCACGTTGGCGAGGACGACGAACGTCGCGGCGAAGAGGGTGGTGCCGAGGATGACCGGCAGGTCGGAGTTCTGGACGGAGTCGACCGCGAGCTTGCCGATGCCGTTGATGCCGAACACGGACTCGGTGATGACCGCGGAGCCGCCGATCAGGGAGCCGACGTCCATGCCGAAGATGGTGATGATCGGGGTGATGGCGGCCCGCAGTCCGTGCTTGAGGACGACGGTGGCGGCCGGCAGGCCCTTGGCGCGGGCGGTGCGCATGTAGTCCTCGGCGAAGACCTCCAGCATGGAGGAGCGGGTGAGCCGGGTGTACATCGCGAGGTAGACGATGACCAGGGTGGCCCACGGCAGGATCAGGCCCTTGAACCAGCCGGCCGGGTCCTCGGTGATCGAGGTGTAGCCGGAGGTCGGCAGGATCTGGAACTTGTCGACGAAGAGGTACAGCAGGAGCAGACCGATGAAGTAGATCTGCACCGACACACCGAACAGGGCCAGCCCGACCGCCGCCTTGTCGGCGGCCTTGCCCCTGCGGACCGCGGCGACGGTGCCGAGGCCCACGCCCAGGACGAGGAACGCCACCGCGGCGCCGAGTCCGAGGGAGAGGTCCGCCGGGAAGTCCTGGAGGAGCGTCGTCAGCACGGGGGTGTCGGTCTGGAAGGAGATGCCGAGGCAAGGCGCCGCGCAGTGGATGCGGACGCTCTGGTCGCCGTAGTCACGGCCCACGACCAGTCCCTTGACGAACTCCCAGTACTGCGTCAGGTAGCTCTGGTCCAGGCCCAGCGAGTGCTTGATCTCCGCGAGACGGGAGGGCGAGCAGGTCTTTCCGCAGGCCAGGAGCGCGGGGTTGGACGGCAGCGCGAAGAAGATGAAGAACGTGATCGTCGTGATCACCAGCATGATCACGGCCGCTGCCAGCAGGCGTCTGATGAGGTAACGAAACATGGGGTGCCGGGACCTGACGTGAGTGGGGTGCCCGCCGGCGGACCGGGCCGCCGGCGGGGTTCAGAGGGGGTGCGTCACTGCTTGATGTAGGCGTGCACCAGGCTGGGTTCGGCCATGATCGAGTCGTCGATGACACCGCCGACCTTCGAGCCGCTGACCTCACTGAAGTTCATGTACATCAGTGGGACCACGGCGGCGTCCTTCAGGATCTGCTCGTCCAGCTCCCCGTAGGCGGCGTTGCGCTTCTCGATGTCGGTCATCTTGCCGATCTTGTCGATCTGCGCGTTGACCTTCGGGTCGTTCAGGTACGAGATGTCGTTGTTGGACTGCGGGAGCTTCTTGATCTGGCGCCCGTCGAAGAGGGTGGGCAGCACGGTGGAGGCGTTCGGCCAGTCCGCGATCCAGTCGCCCCATGTCAGGTCGTACTGGTTCTTCACGTTGTCCACGGTGCTGAAGTAGTTGTTCTTGTCGATCGGGGTGATGTTCACCGTGATGCCGATCTTCGCCAGCGCGGTCTTCACGGCG
Source organism: Streptomyces sp. NPDC016851 (assembly GCF_055562795.1). Lineage (NCBI taxonomy): Bacteria > Bacillati > Actinomycetota > Actinomycetes > Kitasatosporales > Streptomycetaceae > Streptomyces > Streptomyces sp. NPDC016851. Next base: position 42,422 of record NZ_JBVHEP010000011.1, on the reverse strand, counting down.
TCGGCGAAGTGCTCGTGCGTGGGGATGTTCTCCACCGCGAGCGACATCGTCGGCTTGGGGCTGCCGGCCTGCTTCATCAGGGCCTTGGCCTTGGTGAGGTCACCGGCGGGGTTGCTGCTGTAGAGGTTGAAGTCCTTGTGGCCGTCGATACCGGGGGCGAGCATCGTGGTGGCGTAGTTGCCGTAGGCCGAGCCGCCGAAGGCGCCGCGTACGGTGGTCTTGTCGACGGCGTACTCGATCGCCTGGCGGACCTTGATGTCCTTGACCCGGTTCATGTTGATCGCCATGTAGTTGATGCCCGGGGCCGGGATCTTGTAGTAGCGCGACTTGAGTGACGGGTCGTTCGCCATCGTCGTCAGGTCGGAGCCGGCGATCGGCGTCTGTGTGATCGCGGTCTGGGCGGAGCCGCCGTCGGACTTGATCTGCTGGTCGATCGCGGCTTGGTCCTGCCCGAACTTCGCGTCGATCTCGTCCAGGTTCTGCTGCCGGATCGGGTCGGTCGTCCGGCTCCAGTTCTTGTTCCGGACGAGGACCATTTCCTTGTTCTTGGCGTACGACTTGATCATGTAGGGCCCGTCGGACCAGACGTGCGTGTCGTAGGTGGCGCCGGTGTCATGGGCCTTGGGGACCGCCGACCACCCGGTCATGGTGGTGGTCTCGTTGAAGTCGGCGACGGGCTGATTGAGATGGAAGACGAGGGTGTACTTGTCCGGTGTCTGGATCGAGGCCAGCTGCTTGCCCTGGTACGGGCCCTTGTAGGAGTCGCCGCCGACCAGCCACTGACTGGCGTACGGCGGGCCGCCGTTGATGTCCGGGGAGAAGGCCCGCTCGACGCCGTACTTGACGTCCTGCGCGGTGACCTCCGTGCCGTCCTGCCACTTGACCCCGTGGCGCAGGTGGAACGTCCACACCGTGGCGCCCTTGCTGGGCGTGCCCGTGTCGGTGGCCAGGTCGCCGACCAGCTTGGGCGCGGACCCCGTCTCGTTCCATCCGGTCAGGGTGCGCACGAGTTCGTAGTCCATGCTCGAACCCTCGGTGGTGTACGTCCGCTGAGGGTCGATGTGGTTGAAGTCGGCGTCGTCGAGGATCGTCAGCGTGCCGCCCTTGGACGGGGAGCCGCCGGCGCTGTTGCCGGAGGACCCCCCGCATGCGGTGGCCCCCAGGGCGATCACCACGGCAGAGGCCGTGAGAGCGACCGTGCGCGATCTGCGCGTGCTGCGCGTCATTGAGGAAACTCCGTTTCTTACTACGGGCTCGGCGGCCGTTCGTGGGGCCGCCGGGCCGACACTCGGGGGGTGGCTCGTCAGCCGCGCCGGGCGCGGGGATCCAGGGCGTCCCGGACGCCGTCCCCGAGGAGATTGAGCGCCAGGACCAGGAGGAAGAGCAGGACACCGGGCACGAAGAGGTACATCGGGTCCTGGAGGAAGAACTGGGAGGCGTCCGACAGCAGCGATCCCCAGTCGGGGTTGGGCGGGATGACGCCGACGCCCAGGTACGACAGGGCCGCCTCGGTGGTGATGTTCTGCGGGACGGCGAGGGCGAAGGAGATCAGGATCGGCGCCCACAGGTTGGGCAGCAGCTGCCGGAAGAGGATGTGCCGCCGGCCGGCGCTCATCAGCCGCGCGGCGTCGACGAACTCCCGCTCGCGCAGGGACAGCACCTGTCCGCGCACCAGACGGGCGGTGTACGCCCAGGCGAAGACGGCGATGTTGAGGACGAGGACGAGCAGCCGGAGGTTCTCGTCGGTGCCGCCGTGGCTGTTGGTCTGCAGGGCGTTCTGGATCACCGGGGTGAGCGCGATGATGAACAGCAACTGCGGGAAGGCCAGCATGACGTCCATGACCCGGGACAGCAGGGAGTCGACCCAGCCGCCGAAGTACCCGGCCGCGAGCCCCGCCACGACACCGACCGCGGTGGACAGCAAGGCCGAGGCGAAACCCACGTAGAGGGAGGTGCGCAGGCCGTAGACGATGCGGGCGAACAGGTCGTAGCCGGTGCCCGGTTCGACGCCGAGGAGGTGCTGGGCGCTGATGCCGCCCAGGGATCCGTAGGGGAAGTTGCCCGTGTCGGGGTTGATCGCCTTGTTGTCGGGGGTGATCGGTCCCCAGCTGGTCAGCGCGGTGAGGACCGGTGCGAGGAGTGCGACCGCGATGAACAGGAGGGTGGCCGCCAGGGCGGCCGTGGTGACCTTGTCCCGCCTGATCCGCTTCCAGGCCATGCGGGCCGGTGAGCGGCCGGCGACGGCCGTGCCGGCGGGGCGGGGGTCCTGCGTCGACGGCTCGGCCAGCAGGGCGGTGCCGCCGCCGGCGTCGGCCGGCTGGTGTTGCGTGGTCATCGTACGGACATCCCGGATCTGCCCCTGAGGCAAGGAAATTGGGTGGCGGTCGAAAGTGCCGCCGTGAGACTCTGCGGACTTTCGCAATGGCGTGCGAGTCCGGTCAAGCCGAGCAGGGGCCGGAAAAGGGATTGTTTGCGGTCATGGAAAAGTGTTGACGAGCACGGGGAATGTGATTACCCGCCGCGTGAGGGAGTGCGGGAGATTCCTTGGGGAGCGGTTGGCAGTGGCTCCGTGGACGTTTCCTTTTGCTTTTCCCTCGGAATCCCCCGCGCCGGGTAAAGGGCGAGCGGAAAGCTCGGCGTCAGCCGACCGGCACCCCGGCTTCCAGGTAGAACGCCGCTCCGCGTTCGCGGGCCCGCAGGGCCCAGCGCAGCCGCTCGTAGCGCACCGGTGGCAGCAGGTCGGCGGCCTCCTCCTCGGTGACGAACCGCCAGTCGCGCAGCTCCGGCCCGGGCAGCAGCAGCCGCCCGGCCTCGGAGGAGTCGAGGACGCCGCCGTCGAAGAGGAGCCGCAGTCCGCCGAATCCGGGGGGCGAGGGACGCTCCCAGTCGACGACGAGGAGGCTCGGTACCTCGTCGAGGTGGATGCCGGTCTCCTCGGCGACCTCCCGCACTCCGGCGCGCGCGGGCGCCTCACCGGGCTCGACGACCCCTCCGGGGAACTCCCAGCCGGCCTTGTAGGTGGGGTCCACGAGCAGCACCCGGTCCTGTTCGTCGAAGAGGAGCACTCCGGCGGCGAGCGTCTCGGCGGTGGGCTCGGGCGTCTGCACGATGTCACAAGCGGGCACGGACCCGCTGGTGACGGCATCGGCTATCCGGGCGGCGGTCTCGCGGGGCGTGAGGTCGCTGCTGTCGACGAGGTGGGCGTCGGCGGTGAGCCAGGAGGCGAGGGCGGCGCGGTACGGCTCGATGTGGTCGAAGGACCACCGGCGTATTCGCAGCTCGCCGTCCGGCAGGTCCGGCGGAACCTCGCGGCCCGCTATCCGCTCCCGCAGTATCGTTTCGGCCGGGGCGAGCAGGATGTGGCTGACCGGAATCCTGCGGGCGGCCAGACCGCCGAAGATCTCGTCGCGGTACTCCTGGCGCAGCAGGGTCATGGGAACCACCAGGGTCCCGCCGAGCTCGGCGAGCATCGCGGCCGCCGTGTCGATCACGAGCCGTCGCCAGATCGGCAGGTCCTGGAAGTCGCCGACCTCGGCGAGGTGTTTGGGCGGCAGCAGGTACCGGAGCGCTCCGCCGATGACCTCGGGGTCGAAGAGCGTGCTGTTCGGGATCAGTTCGATCAGTTCCTGTGCGGTGGTGGTCTTCCCCGCACCGAACGCGCCGTTGATCCAGACGACGGTCACAGGTCCCCCTCTTCTGTTGGCCCCCTGAGGCTTGCCCGCTCCACCCTGCCACGGAAACCAGCCGCAGTTGAGGGCGCATGACGACGGCGCCGGCGCCCCCTTGCTCGGGTGCGCCGGCGCCGTGGGCCGGGGACGGGCAAGCCGTCAGCCCTTCTCCTTCTCCTGGGCGCCGTCCTCCCTGTCCAGGGACAGGCTGTCCTTGGCGACGGTGTCGGGGAGGGTGCGGAGGGTCTCGTCCACATTGAGCGGGCCGAGGTTCTCTCCGAGGGCGTGCGACGGGGTGACCGCCGCGACGACGAACCCGGTGGCGAGGGAGGCGATGGCGAGCATGCTGCGCTTCTTCATGCCCTGCTCAACTGCCGGACCCGCCGCGCGGTCACGCACCCGGACCCGACCGGGCGAAGCCGGGGCGTCACGCCGGGTCGTCGTCCGGGGCGGTGCCCCAGGCGGCGGGGCCGCCGCCACGCCACTCGATCAGCCCGGACGCCGTCACGTACGCCTCGTCCGCGTCCTCGATCCCCGCCCGCCGCAGGAACTCGGCGACGTCCAGCAACCCGTAGGCGATCCCGAGGAACTGGTCGTCCACGCGCACCCGCCGGCCACCGTCCGCGGCGGGCGGGTAGACGACGACGGGTTTCACGGACGCCATGGCACCAGCGTGCGCGGGAACGGCGCCGGGCGCTCGCCGGAGTGGGCCGTTCAGCCCGCCTTCTGCGTCTGGCGGAACTCGTGGACGTCGGCGGTGAGCGTGCCGTCCTGCTGTTCGTAGTGGGACAGGGCGAGTCCGAGACCGAAGAAGGTGGGCGCCCATTCGCCGACGAAGATGCCCCAGCGGTCGGCGCGGGCGACGTTGACGCCGGGTTCCATCTTCAGGGAGCCCACCCAGGCGGCGACACTGAGGCCGATGGACGCCATGGCGGCGATGTAGGCGTGCTCGCTCCGGACGCCCATCTCGTGCATCTTCTTGATGATCATCAGCGGCTCCGTTCTGTGGGGGGGGGAGTCAGGGGACGGAGTGCCCTCGAAGAGTGCCGATATTCACACTTTTGCCGCTTATGTCCAAAAAGGCAGGGCAAAGGTAGGGGCCGTGCGACGAGTTCGGTGTACTCGTCTCACGGCCCCGCTGAACGTCGTCAGGCGCCCACGTACGCCGCCAGGTGCTCCCCGGTCAGCGTGGAGCGGGCCGCCACGAGGTCGGCCGGTGTGCCCTCGAAGACGATCCGGCCGCCGTCGTGGCCGGCGCCGGGGCCGAGGTCGATGATCCAGTCGGCGTGGGCCATGACCGCCTGGTGATGCTCGATGACGACGACCGACTTGCCGGAGTCGACGAGCCGGTCGAGCAGGCCGAGCAGCTGCTCCACGTCCGCGAGGTGGAGGCCGGTGGTGGGCTCGTCGAGGACGTAGACACCGCCCTTCTCCGCCATGTGCGTGGCCAGCTTGAGGCGCTGCCGCTCGCCGCCGGAGAGGGTGGTGAGCGGCTGGCCGAGAGTGAGGTAGCCGAGCCCGACGTCGGCGAGCCGCTCCAGGATCTTGTGCGCGGCCGGGGTGCGTGCCTCGCCCGCGCCGAAGAACTCCTCGGCCTCGGCCACCGACATCGCCAGCACCTCGCTGATGTCCCGGCCGCCGAGGTGGTACTCCAGCACCGAGGCCTGGAACCGCTTGCCCTCGCAGTCCTCACAGGGGGTGTCGACGCCGGCCATCATGCCCAGGTCGAGGTAGACGACTCCGGCGCCGTTGCAGGTGGGGCAAGCGCCCTCGGAGTTGGCGCTGAACAGGGCCGGCTTCACGCCGTTGACCTTCGCGAAGGCCTTGCGGATCGGGTCGGCCAGCCCGGTGTAGGTCGCGGGGTTGCTGCGCCGCGAGCCCTTGATCGGGCTCTGGTCCACCGAGACGACCCCCGCGTCGGCCGGGATCGACCCGTGCAGCAGCGAGCTCTTGCCGGAGCCGGCGACACCGGTGACGACGGTGAGCACCCCGAGCGGGATGTCGACGTCGACGTCCCGGAGGTTGTTCGCCGAGGCGCCCCGGATCTCCAGCGCGCCGGTGGCCTTGCGCACCGTCTCCTTGAGGGTGGCCCGGTCGTCGAGATGACGGCCGGTGACGGTGTCCGCGGCCCGCAGCCCCTCGAGCGTGCCCTCGAAGCAGACGGTGCCGCCCGCCGTACCGGCGCCGGGACCGAGGTCGACGACGTGGTCGGCGATCGCGATCGCCTCCGGCTTGTGCTCCACGACGAGCACCGTGTTGCCCTTGTCCCGCAACCGCAGCAGCAGGTCGTTCATCCGCTGGATGTCATGGGGGTGCAGGCCGATGGTCGGTTCGTCGAAGACGTAGGTGACGTCCGTGAGCGAGGAGCCGAGGTGGCGGATCATCTTCACGCGTTGCGCCTCACCGCCGGACAGCGTGCCCGCCGGCCGGTCGAGCGAGAGATAGCCCAGGCCGATCTCCACGAACGAGTCGAGCGTCCCCTGCAACGCGGTGAGCAGCGGCGCCACGGACGGCTCCGAGAGTTTCCGGACCCACTCGGCCAGGTCCCTGATCTCCATCGCGCAGGCGTCGGCGATGCTGATGCCGTCGATCTTCGAGGATCTGGCGCCCTCGCTCAGCCGGGTGCCGTCGCACTCGGGACAGACGGTGAAGGTGACCGCCCGCTCCACGAACGCCCGGATGTGCGGCTGCATCGCCTCCTTGTCCTTGGCCAGGAAGGACTTCTGGATCTTGGGGATCAGTCCCTCGTAGGTGAGGTTGATGCCGTTGACCTTGATCTTGACCGGTTCCCCGTAGAGAAAGGCGTGCAGCTCCTTCTTGGTGTACTCGCGGATCGGCTTGTCCGGGTCGACGAAGCCCGACTGGGCGTAGAGCTGCACGGTCCACTGGCTGTCCGACTTCCAGCCGGGGATGGTGAACGCGCCCTCGGACAGCGACTTGGAGTCGTCGTAGAGCTGGGTGAGGTCGATGTCGGAGACCTTGCCGCGGCCCTCGCAGCGGTTGCACATGCCGCCGGTGCGCTCGAAGGTCGCCTTCTGGGCCTTGGTCTTGGCGCCGCGCTCGACGGTGATCGCGCCGCTCGCCCGGACCGAGGCGGTGTTGAAGGAGTACGCGCTGGGCGGGCCGATGTGCGGCTTGCCGAGCCGGCTGAAGAGGATGCGCAGCATCGCGTTGGCGTCGGTGGCGGTGCCGACCGTGGAGCGGGGGTCGCCGCCCATCCGCTGCTGGTCCACGGCGATCGCGGTCGTCAGCCCGTCGAGCACGTCGACCTCGGGCCGGGCCCGGTTCGGCATGAAGCCCTGGAGGAAGGCGCTGTAGGTCTCGTTGATCAGCCGCTGTGACTCCGCGGCGATCGTGTCGAACACGAGCGAGCTCTTGCCCGATCCGGACACGCCGGTGAACACCGTCAGCCGGCGCTTGGGGATCTCGATGCTGACGTCCTTGAGGTTGTTCTCGCGCGCGCCGTGCACACGGATCACATCGTGGCTGTCGGCGACGTGCGGTCCGGACGACTCTCTGTCCGTCCTCGTGGCCATGCTCATCGGTCTCCCTCTGTCGGGCGGCGCTGCCGCGGTCGGGCGATCTGGTCTCCCCGCGCCGGCCCGGAGGCGCGGCGCGGGGGTGGTGCGGGTGGATCCGTGGGCCGGCGCTACCGGGCCGTCACGGCTTGAGCTGCTGGATGCGGACCATGTTGCCCGCGGGGTCGCGGAAGGCGCAGTCGCGAACGCCGTAGGGCTGGTCCACGGGCTCCTGGACCACCTCTGCGTCGCCCGCCTGCACCTGTTCGAACACGGCGTCGACGTCGCGGGTGGCCAGCACGATGCTGGCGTAGGTGCCCTTGGCCATCATCTCGGCGATGGTCTTGCGCTCGTCCTCGGTGATGCCGGGGTCGGCCGCCGGCGGATGCAGCACGATGTTCGTGCCGGGCTGGCCGACGGGGCCGACCGTGATCCAGCGCATGCCCTGGTACCCGACGTCGTTGCGGACTTCGAAGCCGAGGGTGTCGCGGTAGAACGCCAGGGCGGCGTCCGGGTCGTCGTGCGGAAGGAAGCTGGCGTGAATGGTGAGGTCCATGGCCATCACGCTAGTTTCGGCCCGGGGCGGGCGCTTCTCGATTCCTGATCGGTCTGGTCACCTGTTTCGCCACGCACGACGGAATGCCCGCGGTGGCGAGGACCGCCTGGCGCCGGAAAGCGCTGGGCGGCATGCCGACCAGTTCCGTGAAGCGGGTGCTGAACGTGCCCAGCGACGAGCAGCCGACTTCGAAACACACCTCGGTGACGCTGAGGTCCCCACGGCGCAGCAGCGCCATGGCGCGCTCGATGCGGCGCGTCATGAGATAGCTGTACGGCGACTCGCCGTAGGCGCGCTTGAATTCGCGGCTGAGATGCCCGGCCGACATGTGCACACCCCGGGCCAGCGCCTCGACGTCCAACGGCCGTGCGTACTCCCGGTCGATCCGGTCCTTGACCCGGCGCAGGAGGGCGAGGTCGCGCAGGTGCTGCGCCGGGGCGGGTCTGCTGCTCACATGCGCGATCGTGCCACATCGCACTGACATTCGGCCGCTTTCCGCGGGAAAGCGTGTATTCCGGATCGGCGCCCGTCACGTGTAGTAGGTGTCGAACGTTCCGATCCACCATGCGGCGAGCGGCAGGACGCCCACCTGCACACCGGCCGTGATCCAGCACCGGCCGAGGACCGGTCCTCCGGCCGGACACGGACGAGGGTGACGACGGCGTACACCAGCCCGCCGATCGCCGCCGCCCATCCGCCCATCCGCCCATCCGCCCATGAAGGCGAGCCCGAAGAACAAGATTCCGACACCCATGCCGGGCCAGATGCCGCCCACCCCGGAGCAGTTCCCTCCGCATCAGCGACCTGCCGGGGTCAGGAACGCTCCGGGCTCATGCGTTCAGGAACGTGCCGGGCTCCGGAGATACCCCGCATGAACGTTCCTGCCGGGTCTTACACCCCCGCCGCGGCCGCGTCCGTCCGCTTCGCCAGCGCTGCCGCCGCAGCGCCCACCAGCCCGGCGTCGGTGCCCATCTGGGCCGGGGCCACGGTCAGGTGCCGGACGAAGGACAGCGTCGCGTAGGCGCTCAGGGCTTTGCGCAGGGGGGCGAACAGGACATCGCCCGCCTTGCCCACTCCCCCGCCGATCACGGCGATGTCGATCTCCACGAGGGTCGCGGTCGCGGCGATCCCGGCGGCCAGGGCCTGGGCGGCCCGCTCGAAGGACGCGACGGCGACCGCGTCGCCGGCCCGGGCCGCGGCGGCCACCGCGGCGGCGGAGGTGTCGCCGTCGGGGCCGGGCCGCCAGCCGTTCTCCAGGGCGCGCCGGGCGATGTTGGGGCCGCTCGCGATGCGCTCCACGCAGCCGTGCGAGCCGCACGGGCACAGATCGCCGTCGAGGTCCACGCTGATGTGGCCGATGTGACCGGCGTTGCCGGTGGGTCCTGCGTGCAGCCGGCCGTCGAGCACCAGGCCGCCGCCGACGCCCGTGGAGACGACCATGCACAGCGCGTTGTCGTGGCCGCGGGCGGCGCCCTGCCAGTGTTCGGCCGCCGTGATCGCCACACCGTCGCCGATCAGCTCGACGGGCAGGTCCCCGGCCGCGGCCCGCACGCGCCCGACGAGCGGGTAGTCGCGCCAACCGGGCACGTTCACCGGGCTCACCGTGCCCGCCGACCGGTCGACCGGACCGGCGCTGCCGATGCCCACAGCCGTGACCCGCGCCCACAGGGGCGCCCCGGTGAGTTCGCCGAGCACCTGCTCCACGGCCCGCATCACGGTGTCGCCGTCCTCCCGGGCGGGCGTCGGCCGCTGGGCGCGGACCAGGATCCGTCCCTGGCCGTCCACCAGAGCGCCGGCGATCTTGGTACCGCCGATGTCGAGCGCGGCCACGAGGTCGGTGTGCATGAGTGTCGGAACTCCCCGTCTACGGTGGAAGAACTGGCCGGCCAGCAGCGGAGCACGGTCCGGAGATTGCGGTGGACAGTCTCCCCCGAGCCTGACAACGTTGTCCAGGCTCTATGCTCGACGCCACATCCTCATACAAACCCAGGACCGCCGCACCCCCGTGGACGACAGGACAGGACACCGCACCGTGCCCCAGACCAACCTCCGATCCGCAGCGCGCTACGGCACCCGGCCGACCATGAAGGACGTGGCGGCACGGGCCGGGGTCGGACTGAAGACGGTCTCCCGCGTCGTGAACGGGGAGCCGGGCGTGACCCCGGAGACGGAGCGGCGTGTCCAGGAGGCGATCGAGGCGCTCGGATTCCGCCGCAACGACAGCGCGCGGGTGCTGCGCAAGGGCCGGACGGCGAGCATCGGCCTGGTGCTGGAGGACCTCGCGGACCCGTTCTACGGGCCGCTGAGCCGGTCGGTCGAGGAGGTGGCCCGCGCGCACGGCGCCCTGCTGATCAACGGCTCCAGCGCCGAGGACCCGGACCGCGAGCAGGAGCTGGTGCTGGCCCTGTGCGCGCGGCGGGTGGACGGGCTGGTGGTGATCCCGGCCGGTGACGACCACCGGTATCTGGGGCCGGAGCTCAAGGCGGGTGTGGCCACGGTGTTCGTGGACCGGCCGGCCGGGCACATCGACGCCGACGTGGTGCTGTCGGACAACTTCGGCGGTGCCCGGGACGGCGTCGCCCACCTCATCGCGCACGGGCACCGCCGGATCGGCTTCATCGGCGACATGCCCCGCATCCACACCGCCGCCGAGCGGCTGCGCGGCTACCGCGCCGCGATGGAGGACGCGGGCATACCGGTGGCGGACTCCTGGATGTCCCTCGGTGTCACCGATCCCGAGCGAGTGCGCAGGGCGGCCGAGGAGATGCTGTCCGGCCCGGAGCCGGTCACCGCAATCTTCGCGGGCAACAACCGGGTGACGGTCACCGTGATCCGCGTGCTCGCCGAGCACCCCCGCCGCATCGCCCTGGTCGGCTTCGACGACATCGAGCTCGCCGACCTGCTCGAGCCGGGCGTCACCGTCGTCGCCCAGGACGCGGCGGCCATCGGCCGTACCGCGGCGGAACGCCTCTTCCAGCAGCTGGACGGCACTCTCGTCGCCCCCGAACGCATCGAGCTGCCGACCCGGCTGATCACCCGCGGCTCGGGCGAGCTGCCCCCGGCGGACTGAGCGGCTCATGGACCATCCCACGGAACATACGGAGCACATGGAGCACCTCACCGATCGCACGCTGCCCGCACTCGGCCTGGCCGAGGCCCCGCGCGAGCACCCCCTGCTCTACCCGGGCGCGTGGCCCGCCGACTCCGGGCTCCTCGACGGGGACCGCTACCTGCCGCTCGACCGGCTCGTGCACGAGGACCGCACCCCCGTTCTCGCCATCGGCTCCAACGCCTGCCCAGGGCAACTGCGGCACAAGATGGAGGAGTTCGGGATCATGTCGCCGATCCCGATGGTGAAGGCGCGGGTGACGGGCGTCGACGCCGGCGTGTCGGCGCATGTGAGCCGCATGGGGTACGTGTCGGCCTCGCCGGTCAGCGCCCCGGACACGGTGCGGGAGCTGTTCGTCATCTGGCTCGACGCCGAGCAGCTCGCGGTGATCGACGCGAGCGAGGGCGTGCCGGTGCCGACGGGCAACTACGACCGTGCCTGGCTGCCCTCGCCCGACGTGCGCATCGACCTCGAGGACGGCACCCGCCTGCCGGGCGCGTACGCGTACGTCAACCGGCACGGCGTCCTGCACGACGGCACGGGCGTGCCGCGCACCCACCCGGGCCAGCGGGTGCTGCTTACCGAGCTGCTCGTCGGCCTGCCGCGCTTCCGGGAGCTGTTCGGTGTCGTGCCCGAGGAGTTCTGCGCACGGGCCCGCTCCGACCGGCGGCTGTGCGAGCGGGGCACGCGGCTGTTCGTCGAGGAGAAGCTGGTGACGGCCTCCGGGCTGGAGCGGTACGCGGCGGTGTCGCTGCGCGCTCAGCAGACGGGGAGCCCGGGGACGGGCGCGTCGTTGTCGCCGCCCTTGATGTAGACGTCGCTGACCCAGACGTCCGTGTTGCCGCTGTCGTCGTCCGTCCTGGCCCACCAGATGTTGGTCCACCGGCCGTCGGTCTCCCGCCGGCCCAGGTTCTGCTGGCAGTAGAAGTAGTTGGTGCCGGCGTTGAGGACGCCGACCTCGGTGCCGGAGGCGGTGTACGACTTGGCGGTCTTCCAGACGGTGCAGTTGTACTTGCCGCCGCCGATGGGGTCGCAGACCGGTGCGGGCGTGGTGGAGCCGCCACCTGTCGTGCCGCCGTCGCCGGAACCGCCAGTGGTGGTGCCACCGCCGGTGGTACCACCACCCGACGTGTCGCCGGTGGTGCCGCCGGAGGACTTCTCCGGGGCCGGGGTGGAGGGCCGGCCGGAGGACTCGGGCTTCTTGTCGTCCTCGGCCCCCTCGGAGGGGGACTTGCTCTGCTCGTCGCCCTGGGGGGTGGGCCTCTGCTCGTTCGAGCCGTCGTCGGTGCGGCCGGGCTCGGAGGAGGCCGCCGCGTCCACGCCTGCGGCGTCGGTCCGGTTGCCGGGGTCCGTGTCGTCCGAGCCTCTGAGCACGGCGACCGTGGTGCCGGCCGCTGCGAGGACGACCGTGACGGCCGCGGCGGCCAGCAGGGCGCGGGTCTTCTTGCGGCGGGGGGCAGGGCTCGGGTTCATGGGGCTGGTCGGCGAGGTGCTGCCCGGGTCGGCCGGGCCGAAGGCCTGAGTGCCGCGACCCGAGGCTTGGGTGCCGGGGCCCGAGGCCTGATTGCTGGGACCCAAGGCCTGATTGCCGGGACCCGGGCCTTGCGGTCCTGACATCTGTGCGCCGGGGCCCGAGGCCTCGGTGCCGGGGTTCGGAGTCTGCGGTCCCGACGCCTGTGGACCGGTCCCCGGGACCTGAAGGCCGGAGTTCGGGCCCTGCGGGCCGGAGCCTGCTTGCGCCGGCTGCCCGGTGCCCGGCCCGTCGGCTCCAGGCCGCTGTCCTGCCGCTCCTGGTGCTCCAGCGGCTCCGGAGGCCGCCGCCGGGCCGAACCCGGGCGTGCTCCGGCTCTCGTGCGGCCCGGCAGCGCCCGGCCGCGCCTGCTGCGGCGGCCCGAACCCCGGCGGCACCGACGGGACACCGTGCTCCGTCTCCGGGCGCGGGGAGGGAGCGGGCACCGGCCCTCGCAGCGATGACGTCGGCGTGTCCGTGCCGCCCGAGTCCGCGACGGCCTGGAGCGTCTCGCGGGCCTGTTCCGCCTCCGGGCGGCCCTCTGGGCGCTTGTCCAGCAACTGCTTGAGGACGGGGGCGAGGGGCCCGGCGCGGCGGGGCTCGGGCAGCGGCTCGGTGACGATCGCGGTGAGCGTCGAGAACGTGGACGTACGGCGGAAGGGCGAGGAACCCTCGACGGCCGCGTACAGCGTGGCGCCCAGGGCCCAGACGTCGGAGGCGGGGCCCGGGACGGCGCCCTGGGCCCGCTCGGGGGCGAGGTAGTCGAGGGAGCCGACGAGTTCGCCGCTGCGGGTGAGGTGGGTGGCCGAGCCGTCGCCGGGGTCGTCCATCGTGGCGATACCGAAGTCGGTGAGGACGACCCGCCCCGAGCGGTCGAGCAGGATGTTGCCGGGCTTCACGTCGCGGTGCAGGACGCCCGCCCGGTGGGCGGCGGCCAGGGCGTCCATGACCTTGGCGCCGATCCCGGCCGCCTCGCGCGCGTCCAGCGTGCCGCGCTCGCGCAGGACGTCGTCCAGGGACGGCCCGTCGACCAGCTCCATGACGATGAGGGGGCGGCCGTCGACCTCGGCGATGTCGTGCACGGCGATGACGCCGGGGTGGCGCACGCGGGCCGCCGCACGCGCCTCGCGCTGCATCCGCAGTCGCAGACCGGCCAGTTCGGGACCGGCCGTGTCGGTGTAGGTGCGCAGTTCCTTGACGGCCACCTCACGGCCGAGGACCTCGTCGACGGCCTTCCAGACGACACCCATGCCGCCGCGCCCCAGCTGGGCCGTGACGCGATAACGGCCTGCCAGCAGCCGACCGGTCCCGTCGGCCTGCCCGTACTCCCCCGTCGACACCGCTGCCCCGTTCTCGTGACACCACTGGATCACTGACACGTCAGTATGTGGCGTACAGCGTACGGGGCAGCGGTGACACGGACAGCCGGTGGTGGCCGCTGTGACAGGGCCGGTACGTGGGACGGAACCTCCGGGCGGGCCCGGGGAGAAGCGGTCAGGCGGACGCCGTCAGGTCGCCCCGCCGGGGCACCGCGAAGCTCTCCAGGTCGGCGCGGGTCAGGCCGGTCAGCCGGGCGACCTCCCCGATGTCCAGGGCGCCGCAGTCCAGGCCGCGCAGCAGGTAGCCGCTGAGGGCCTTGGCGGTGGCGGGTTCGTCCATGACGTCGCCGCCGGTGCGGTTGGCGTAGCGGGCGAGGCGTGCGGCGGCCTGCTCGAAGCCCTCGCGGTAGAAGGCGAAGACGGCCGCGTAGCGGGTGGGGATGTGGCCGGGGTGCATGTCCCAGCCCTGGTAGTAGGCGCGGGCCAGGGCGCGGCGGGTGAGGCCGTAGTGCAGGCGCCAGGCGGCGTGCACCTTCTCGGTCGGGCCGATGGGCAGGACGTTGGTGGAGCCGTCGGAGACGCGGACGCCGGTGCCGGCCGCGGCGACCTGCATGACGGCCTTGGCGTGGTCGGCGGCCGGGTGGTCACTCGCCTGGTGGGCGGCGGAGACGCCGAGGCAGGCGCTGTAGTCGAAGGTGCCGTAGTGCAGGCCGGTGGCGCGGCCCTCGGCGGCCTGGATCATGCGGGCGACGGTGGCGGTGCCGTCGGCGGCGAGGATGGACTGGCTGGTCTCGATCTGTATCTCGAAGCCGATCCGGCCGGGCTCCAGGCCGTGCGTCTTCTCGAAGGCGTCCAGCAGCCGTGCCATGGCGGTGACCTGCTCGGCGTAGGTCACCTTCGGCAGGGTGAGGACCAGGCCGCCGGGCAGGCCGCCGGCCTCCATCAGGCCGGTGAGGAAGATGTCGAGCGTGCGGATGCCCCGGGCCCGTACGGGCGCCTCCATGCACTTCATGCGGATGCCCATGTACGGAGCCGCGGTGCCGTCCTCGTACGACTCGGCGATCAGCCGGGCGGCGCGTGCGGCGGCCTCGTCCTCCTCGGCGTCGGGACGGTTGCCGTAGCCGTCCTCGAAGTCGACGCGCAGGTCCTCGATCGGCTCGCGCTCCAGCTTGGCGCGCACGCGCGCGTGGACGGGCTCGGCGAGTTCGTCCGAGAGGCCGAGGACGGCGGCGAAGGACGCGGCGTCCGGGGCGTGCTCGTCGAGGGCGGCCAGGGCACGGTCGCCCCAGGAGCGGAGGGTGTCGGCGGCGAAGACGTCGCCGGGGACGTAGACGGTGTGGACGGGCTGGCGGGTGCCGGGGTCTCCGGGGTAGCGGCGCTCCAGTTCGGCGTCGACCGGCGCGAGGGAGGCGCTGATCTCCTCGCTGACGGCGCCCGCGAGGCTCGTCGCAACCTTCTCCTGCTGGCCCTGACCCATTCCCAGACCCTCCTGTTTTCCGCTGTACGGAATCAACAATCCGTAGAGCGAAGTTATCGGCCACCCTTCCGCCTGGTCAACACCGTCTTGCAGTGGTGTTCCCCATCCTTCACCCTTGGTCACTGCCGACCCGCCCTCTTCTTCCGTATTCAGAAGGCAAGCTTCATCCTGACGTGCAAGGGGAGGGAGATCACGTGCCGAACGAGGTCGGAGTGACGCGCCGCCACGGGCTCAAGGCGGCGGCGGCCGCCGCCATCGCAGGACCGCTGCTCACCAGCGCGGGCCCCACACAGACCGCTTCCGCCGGCGAGCACCCGGGTGCCCTGAACGTCATGACGTTCAACGTGCGCTTCGGGACCGTCGTCGACACGACACCCCGCTGGGACGTGCGCCGACCGGTGATGCGAGAACTGCTGCGCCGCGAGCGACCGCACGTCATCGGCACCCAGGAAGGGCTCTACCGGCAAGTGCGCGCGATCGAGAAGGATCTCGGCGGGCACTACGACTGGATCGGCACCGGACGCGGGGGCGGCAGCAAGGACGAGTTCATGGCGATCTTCTACGACACGCGCAGACTCGACCCGATCGAGTTCGATCACTTCTGGCTCTCCGACACCCCGTACACGATCGCCTCGAACACCTGGGGCGCGGACTGGCTGCGCATGGTGACCTGGGTCCGTTTCGCCGATCGCGCCGACGGGGCGCGGGAGTTCTACGTCCTCAACACCCACCTGGACAGCGTCAGCCAGTACGCCCGGGAACGCTCGGCGGGGCTCATCGGCGAGACGATCGCCGGGTGGGACCGGTCGTTACCGGTCATCGTCACCGGCGACTTCAACGCGGACGCCCACGACAACCGGGTGCACGACATGATGCTGGACATCGGACTGGTGGACGCCTGGGACGCGGCGGCCTCGCGGAGTCCGGCGTACGGGACGCACCACGGCTACCGGGGGCCCAAGCCCGGCGGGCGGCGCATCGACTGGATCCTCACCACGCCCGGGGTGACGACGCACTGGGCCGGGATGAACCCCTTCTCCATGGGCGGGACGTACCCGAGCGACCACCTGCCGGTGCAGGCCTCGATGACCCTGGGATGAGAAGAGGCCCCCGTGACCGTCGTGCGGTCACGGGGGCCTCCCACAGCCGGGGTCGATCAGCCCTTGCGGGTCTTGATCTCCTCGGTCAGGGCCGGGACGACGTCGAAGAGGTCGCCGACGACGCCGTAGTCGACGAGGTCGAAGATCGGGGCCTCGGCGTCCTTGTTGATCGCCACGATCGTCTTCGAGGTCTGCATACCGGCACGGTGCTGGATCGCACCGGAGATGCCGGAGGCGATGTACAGCTGCGGGGACACGCTCTTGCCGGTCTGGCCGACCTGGTTGGTGTGCGGGTACCAGCCGGCGTCCACCGCGGCACGCGAGGCGCCGACGGCCGCGCCGAGCGAGTCGGCGAGGGCCTCGATGATCGCGAAGTTCTCCGCGCCGTTGACGCCTCGGCCACCGGAGACCACGATCGCGGCCTCGGTCAGCTCCGGACGGCCCGTCGACTCACGCGGCGTGCGACCGGTGACCTTGGTGCCGGTGGCCTTGTCGGAGAAGGTCACGGACAGGGCCTCGACCGCACCGGCGGCCGGAGCCGGCTCGACGGCGGCACTGTTCGGCTTGACCGTGATGACCGGGGTGCCCTTGGAGACACGGGACTTGGTGGTGAAGGACGCGGCGAACACCGACTGCGTGGCCACCGGGCCCTCGTCGCCGGCCTCCAGGTCGACGGCGTCGGTGATGATGCCGGAGCCCAGACGCAGCGCCAGACGGGCGGCGATCTCCTTGCCCTCGGCGGAGGAGGGGACCAGCACGGCGGCCGGGGACACGGCCTCGTGGGCGGCCTGGAGGGCGTCCACCTTCGGTACGACCAGGTAGTCGGCGTACTCGGACGCCTCGTGCGTGAGCACCTTGACGGCGCCGTGCTCGGCGAGCGTGGCGGCGGTGTCGGCGGCGCCGTTGCCCAGCGCGACGGCGACCGGCTCGCCGATGCGGCGGGCCAGGGTCAGCAGCTCAAGGGTGGGCTTGCGGACGGCACCGTCCACGTGGTCGACGTAGACGAGAACTTCAGCCATGGGACTTCTTCTCTCCTGCTTGCGAAAGATGAGGGGCGGTCAGCGAATGCGGGGCTCAGATGAACTTCTGGCCCGCGAGGAACTCAGCGAGCTGCTTGCCGCCCTCGCCCTCGTCCTTGACGATCGTGCCCGCGGTACGGGCCGGACGCTCGGCCGCGTTGTCGACCGTGGTGTACGCGCCCGCCAGGCCGACCTCCTCCGCCTCGATGTCGAGGTCGGACAGGTCCCAGGACTCCACCGGCTTCTTCTTGGCCGCCATGATGCCCTTGAAGGACGGGTAACGCGCCTCGCCCGACTGGTCGGTGACCGACACGACCGCCGGCAGGGAGGCCTCCAGGTTCTCGGAGGCGGCGTCGCCGTCGCGGCGGCCCTTGACCGTGCCGTCCTCGACCGACACCTCGGAGAGCAGGGTCACCTGCGGCACGCCCAGACGCTCTGCGAGCAGCGCGGGGACGACGCCCATGGTGCCGTCGGTGGAGGCCATGCCGGAGATCACCAGGTCGTAGCCGGCCTTCTCGATCGCCTTGGCCAGGACCAGGGAGGTGCCGATGGCGTCGGTGCCGTGAATGTCGTCGTCCTCGACGTGGATCGCCTTGTCGGCGCCCATGGACAGCGCCTTGCGCAGGGCGTCCTTGGCGTCCTCGGGGCCCACCGTCAGGACGGTGATCTCCACGTCGTCGTCGGAGTTCTCGGAGATCTGCAGCGCCTGCTCGACCGCGTACTCGTCGAGCTCGGAGAGCAGACCGTCCACGTCGTCCCGGTCGACGGTCAGGTCATCGGCGAAGTGCCGGTCGCCAGTGGCGTCGGGCACGTACTTCACAGTGACAACGATCCTCAAGCTCACGCCGGCTCTCCTACTGCATCGTCATTTCCATGCTGCCTACTCGCAGGCAGCATAGGCGCCTCAAGCGGCCGATCCCGGTCGGGGGCGACCCGTGCTCCGAGCGAAATATTACTCGTCAGTACACCCAGTTCGTTCCCGCTAAGCAAGCGCTTTGAACTGTGACCTTCGCAACGCAGCGTAACCGGAACTCGACGGTCCCGCAGCCCGGGGAACAGGTGATCAATCGCGCAGGCGGTTGAAACGTCCCTGGTGGTAAAGGAGCGGCCGGCCGGTGCCCGTAGGGTCGCCGAGCACGACCTCCGCGATCACGATCCGATGGTCCCCGGCGGGCACGCGCGTGACGACCCGGCCCACCAGCCAGGCCAGCACCCCGTCGAGCACGGGGACTCCCTCGGGCCCCTCATGCCAGGCGGTGGGCGCCGCGAAACGGTCGGCGCCGCTGCGGGCGAAGGTGGCGGCCAGCTCCTGCTGGTGCTCGCCGAGGATGTGCACGCCGACATGGTCCGCCGCCGCTATCGCGGGCCAACTGGAGGAGCCGGTGCCGACCCCGAAGGACAGCAGGGGCGGCTCGGCGGAGACGGAGGCGAGGGAGGTGGCGGTGAAGCCCACCGGACCGGCGTCGCCACGGGCGGTGATCACGGCGACCCCTGCCGCGTGCCGCCGGAAGACCGAGCGCAGGAGGTCGGGCGTGGCGAGAAGGTCCGCAGGCATGGGGTCAGGCTGACGATAAATGGTTGGCGCAGTCAAGTTCGTTCCCGGATGTGGGAGATGGCTCACTGACCGGGTGGCGTCCCTCACACCGCCTCCCCCAGCGCGGCGATCACATCCGCCTTGCGGGGCTGGCCGGTGGCCCGCCGCACCACCCGGCCGTCGGCGTCGAGGACCAGCACGGTCGGGGTCTTGAGGATGTCCAGCCGTCGCACGAGGTCCAGATGGGCCTCGGCGTCGATCTCGACGTGGGTCACGCCCGGGACCATGCCGGCGACCTCGCCGAGGACCCGCCGGGTCGCCCGGCAGGGCGCGCAGAACGCGCTGGAGAACTGCACGAGTGTGGCCCGCTCCCCCAGGGCCGCGCCCAGCTCGCCCGCGTCCAGCCGCTTGCCGTCGTCCCGCCCGCGCACCCGCACTCTCCCGCTCCGCCGCCGTTGCAGCACTCCGTAGGCGCTCGCCGCCGCGAGCACCAGTACGCACACCACCAGTCCGGTCATCACCTGCTGCAAGCGTTCACGAGACCGCAAAGATTCCCGCCCACCCCAGCGGCCCGTGGTGCGGAATGCTTGGTTCCCATGGACATCGATGCACGAGGGCCGCGTTTCGGCGCGGCGGTGACGACCGTCGTCCTGGCGGTCGTCCTGGTCACGGGGAGCACGTGGCTGCTGGCCTGGCAGACGCTGGCGTTCCTGCTGGGCGCCGCCGGCGGGGTGGCCCGGTCGCCCTACGGGCTGCTGTTCGCCAAGGCCGTACGGCCGCGACTCGGGCCGCCGAGCGCGTTCGAGGCGCCCGAACCGCCCCGTTTCGCCCAGGCGGTGGGGCTGGTCTTCGCCGGAATCGGGCTCGTCGGCTACGCCCTGGGGCCCGGCTGGCTGGGTCTCGCGGCGACCGGCGCCGCGCTCGCGGCCGCCTTCCTGAACGCCGCGTTCGGGTACTGCATGGGATGCGAGATGTACCTGCTCATGCGGCGGGTGACGGTACGCGCGGAGTAATGGGGGCGTAAAAGCACGAGGTGGGATCGGCGACTACGTGACGAGAATCTCCTCCCGCGCGGGCACGGGGGCTGGCTACCCGGCCGTTCTTGGGGCACGATCTGCGACAAGCCGTAAACCTACGGCTGCGTAACTTCCACTGGGAATCCCTTCCCAGGCAGAGCAGGAAGGGTCCGACCCGCCCATGGCAGAGCTCGTCTACCGTCCCGTCGTCGGTTTCGCCCGCACGCTGTTCAAGGCGTGGGACCTCAAGATCGACTGTCAGGGTTCGGAGAACATCCCGCGCTCGGGCGGCGCCGTGCTGGTGAGCAACCACATCAGCTATCTGGACTTCGTCTTCAACGGCCTGGCGGCACTGCCCCAGAAGCGTCTCGTGCGCTTCATGGCGAAGGAGTCCGTCTTCCGCCACAAGATCTCGGGCCCGCTGATGCGCGGGATGAAGCACATCCCGGTGGACCGCAAGCAGGGCGAGGCGGCCTACGCGCACGCCCTCGACTCGCTGCGGTCGGGAGAGATCGTCGGGGTCTTCCCGGAGGCGACCATCTCGCAGTCGTTCACGCTGAAGAGCTTCAAGTCGGGTGCCGCGCGCATGGCGCAGGAGGCCGGCGTCCCGCTGATCCCGATGGCGGTGTGGGGCACGCAGCGACTGTGGACCAAGGGTCACCCCCGCAACTTCAAGCGCAGCCACATCCCCATCACCATCCGGGTCGGCGAGGCGATCGAGGCCTCCCGCGACAAGTACGCGGGGGCGATCACCCGCCAGCTGCGCGAGCGCGTCCAGGAGCTCCTGGAGGCCGCCCAGCGCGCCTACCCCGTACGCCCGAAGGGTCCGGAGGACACCTGGTGGATGCCGGCCCACCTCGGCGGCACGGCTCCGACGCCGGAGCAGGTGCGAGAGGCCGAGGCACTCTGACGCCCGGGGCCGGCCGGCCCGGCCGCGGCTGCTGGCAGCGGGTGCCCGTCCGGGGCCTCGCACGGGGCACAGTCCACCGGGTCGTTGCCCAGGCTGCCGGGGTTGTACTCGGAGTGCCGCTTACCGCCGGCGTCCGGCTCGGAGGCACGGGTCGGCGGGTGCAGCGCGGTCATCAGCTCCAGGCCAGTGACGGCGGTGGAGCCGCGCGGCGTCATCTCCCGGGACGCGTACACGCCCAGCACGCGGGCGAGTTCCGTCGGCGGCAGTTGCCCGGCCTCGCCCCAGTGGCGGGAGTCACCCTTGGAGGCACTGCGGCCGTGCAGCGCCGCGAAGTCAGGCCGCCCCGTTAGCCGAGTCCGATGTCTTCAGTGGTCGTACGCGTAGTCGAGCGCACTTACATCCGGGCGAAGACCCTCGAAGGCCGGACCATCACCGCCTCCAGGCTCGACCCCGGCGGCCTGGGGACGGTGGGGCTGCGCTGCTGAACTTCATGGCCTCCGTCGACTGACAACCGGTCGCCGAGCGGCGCCCCGGCCGCGCGGAACGAGGCGACTCGGTCCGCGCGGCCGGGGTGTCCGGGGTCAGCTCGTCGCCCGTACCGCGTCGCGGATCAGGTCGGCGACGTCCTTCGGCCGGGAGACGGCGACCGCGTGCGACGCTCCCTCAACCTCCACGACGGTGGCCCCGGCGCGCTCGGCGCCGAACCGCTCGACGTCGGGGTTGATCGCCTGGTCCGCTCCGGCCACCAGGGCCCAGGACGGCTTGGTCTTCCACGCGGCCGCCGTCGCCTTCTCCTCGAACGCCGCGGCGGCCAGCGGCCGCTGGGAGACTGCCAGCACCCGGGTGACGTCGGCGGCCACGTCGGCGGCGAAGACCGACGGGAAGGCGTCGGGGGCGATGGTGACCTCGGTCGCGGTGTCACCGCCCTCGACGGGGTACGCCCACTGCTTCAGGTTGCTCACCAGCGGGGAGTCGGGGAAGCGGCCCTGCAACTCGCCGAGGCTTTCGCCCTCTTCGAGGACGTAGGCGGCGACGTAGACCAGCCCGACGACGTTCTCGGCGGTGCCGGCCACGGTGATGAGCGCGCCGCCGTAGGAGTGTCCGACCAGGATGACGGGGCCGTCGATCTGGGCGGTCACGGAGGCGACGTACGCGGCGTCGGCGGCGAGTCCGCGCAGCGGGTTGGGCGGTGCGATCACCGGGATGCCGTGGCTCTGCAGTTCGGCGATGACCCCGATCCAGCCGGCCGCGTCGGCGAACGCGCCGTGGACGAGGACGACGGTAGGGGTGGTGGAGGCGGTCATGGTGGGGTCTCTCCTCGTTGTCAGACGGTGTGCAGGGCGGCGCGCAGGGTGCCGGCGGCCAGCGTGATGGCGGCCTCGGCGGCGTGGGTGCCGCGCAGGGCGTCGAGCATCACGAAGTCGTGGATGATGCCCTGGAAGCGCACAGCGGTGACCGGGACGCCGGCCTGACGGAGCTTGCCCGCGTACGCCTCGCCCTCGTCGCGCAGCACGTCGGCCTCGCCGGTGATGACCAGGGCCGGGGGCAGACCCGTGAGTTGCTCGATGGTGGCGCGCAGCGGGGAGGCGGTGATCTGGGCCCGCTCGGCCTCGTCGGTCGTGTACTGGTCCCAGAACCACTGCATGCCGTCACGGCGCAGGAAGTAGCCGGTGGCGAACTGGTGGTAGGAGCCGGTGTCGAAGTTCGCGTCGGTGACCGGGTAGAACAGCACCTGCTGCACCAGGGGTACGTCGCCGCGTTCCTTGGCCATCAGCGTCAGCGCCGCGGACATGTTGCCGCCGACGGAGTCACCGGCGACCGCGATGCGGGTGGCGTCCAGTCCCTTCGCCGCGCCCTGCTCCACGATCCACCGCGCCACGGCGTAGTTCTGCTCGATGGCGACCGGGTAGCGGGCCTCGGGCGACAGGTCGTACTCGGGGAACACCACGGCGGCGCCCGCTCCGTGGGCCAGTTCGCGGACCAGGCGGTCATGGGTGTGGGCATTGCCGAACACCCAGCCCGCGCCGTGGATATAGAGGATCACCGGGAGGGTGCCGCCGGCGCCGGCGGGCTTGACGATCCGCGCACGGACGCTGCCCGTGGGCCCGCCGGACACAGTGATCCACTCCTCGTCGACCGCGGGCTTGCCGATCTCTCCGGACTGCACCTCGTCGACGGCCTTACGCCCTTCCGCCGGAGGCAGCTCGAACAGATAGGGGGGATGAGCGGTGGCCTCCGCGAAAGCGGCTGCCGCGGGTTCCAGCACCGGCTGCACCGGCTCGACGGAATCGGACATGATTATCTCCTGGTGAATTCTCCGCTGGACGCCGGTATTCCGGCAAGGGCCCGGAAACCGCACGCACTGCGCTTTCCGATGCCACTGTTCGCAACGCTAGATCCGCAGGGTGCGCGGCAATTGCCCACGTGTGCACCGCTGTCGGCCTCACAGCGCACGCCCTGTTCAGTCAGTGCGCTGTGAGGACATGACCAGTGCGTCGGCAGGACATGGATTTCCCTCGGCCATGTCTAATGTGGTGGTGAAACAGCCGCGGTTCGCAGGGGAATTCACATACCACTGGGCCGACGTCGCTTTTCCAGGGGAGTTTTCAAGAGATGTCAACCATGCCGGTCGGCGGGCTCGTTCCGTCAGCCACCGACGATGCCGCGGACCTGGTCGTCCGCAACGCGAAGATCCACACCGGTGATCCGCGCCACCCGTACGCGGAGGCGCTGGCCGCCCGCGACGGCGTCATCACGCTCGTCGGTGACGACAAGGACGTGGCCCCCCGGATCGGCGCGGGCACACAGGTGGTGGACGCGCTCGGGCGCCGGGTGATCCCCGGCCTCAACGACGCCCATCTGCACGTGATCCGCGGGGGCCTCAACTACGTACTGGAACTGCGCTGGGACGGGGTGCGCAGCCTGCGTCAGGGCCTGGCGATGCTGCGTGAGCAGGCCGCCCGCACCCCGAAGGGCCAGTGGGTGCGGGTGGTGGGGGGCTGGTCGGCCGAGCAGTTCGCCGAACGCCGGCTGCCGACCGTCGCCGAGCTGAACGCCGCCGCCCCGGACACTCCGGTGTTCGTCCTGCACCTGTACCAGTCGGCCGTGCTGAACCGGGCGGCGCTCAAGGCCGCCGGCTTCACCCGGGAAACGCCCGACCCCAGGGGCGGCCGGATCGTCCGGGGCCGGGACGGAGAACCGACGGGCATGCTCCTGGCCGCCCCCAGCGCACTCGTCCTCTATTCGACCCTGGCGAAGGCCCCCGTGCTGGAGAGCGAGGAGGACAGGAAAACCTCCACCCGGCATTTCCTGCGCGAGCTGAACCGGTTCGGACTGACCTCGGCGATCGACGCCGCCGGCGGTTTCCAGAACTTCCCCGACAACTACGCCACCGTCGTCGAGCTGGCCAAGGCCGGGCAGTTGTCGTTGCGTATCGCTTATCACCTGTTTCCGCAGACTCCCGGTCAGGAGATCGACGACCTCGCCCGCTGGATCGAAATGGCCGGCCCCGACGACGGTGACGAATGGCTGCGTCTGAACGGCGCGGGTGAGAATCTCACCTGGGCCGCCGCCGACTTCGAGAACTTCACCCAGCCGCGTCCGGAACTGGCCTCCGGCTACGAGGTGGAGTTCGAGAAGGCCGTGCGCCTGCTGATGGAGAACGGCTGGGGGTTCCGGCTGCACGCCACGTACGACGAGACGATCCGCCGTGATCTCGCGGTGTTCGAGAAGCTCGCCGCGGAAGGACTCTTCCCGGCCGGGAACCGGTGGCTGTTCGACCACGCGGAGACCGTATCGCCGGACAGCCTCGACCGCATCACCGCCCTCGGCGGCGCGATGTCCGTACAGAACCGTCTCTCCTTCCAGGGCGAGGCGTTCCTACGGCGCTACGGCCCCGGAGCGGCCGCGGACGCCCCGCCGATCAGGGCCATGCTGGACCGCGGCCTCACCGTGGGTGCCGGCACCGATGCCACCCGGGTCTCGTCGTACAACCCCTGGGTCGCCCTGCACTGGCTCGTCAGCGGCCGCACCGTCGGCGATCTGGCGCTGCGTCCGCCGGAGAACCGCGTCGACCGGCACACGGCGCTGGCGATGTACACGCGCGCCGGCGCCGAACTGACCGGCGAGGCCGACGTCAAGGGCGTCCTGCGGCCGGGGTGCTACGCGGACCTGGCGATCCTGTCCCGGGACTACTTCGACGTGCCCGAGCCGGACATCGCGCACATCGAGTCGCTGCTGACGGTGACGGGTGGCCGGATCGTCTACGCCACCGCCGAGTACGAGGGGCTCGACGAGGAGCTGCCCCCGGTCGGCCCGGCATGGAGCCCGGTGGCGCACTTCGGCGGCTACCAGCCGTCGGGCCGGGCTGTCGTCCCCGGCGCCCGCCAGGCGGAGTCGCTCGGCCAGGCCATCGCCGAGTCGGAGGAGCACCGCCAGTGGCGCGTCGCGCGGGGCCTCGTCACGGACGCCGCGAGCGCCCCCTTCGACCCCTGCTTCGTCCTCTGAACTCCCGGAACCCGAACTCCCGGAAGCGGACCCGCCCTTGTCGCCGGCCCTCCCGGGACACCCCCTCGACTCCGTCCGACCGGACGGGTTCTTCCCACGGCACGGACAGCCGTCCGCGCCACGCCTACCCAGAAAGGCCGACACTCATGGTCGACATCGCCGAGGTCACCGCGGCCCCCAGCCCCGACCTGCTCACTCCGGACAACTGCGCGGTGCTGTTCGTGGACCACCAGCCGCAGATGTTCTTCGGCACCGGCAGCGGCGACCGCACCGCGATCATCAACGCCACCGTGGGCCTGGCGAAGGCCGCCAGGACCTTCGAGGTGCCGGTCGTGCTGAGCACCGTGGCCGCCGAGTCCTTCTCCGGCCCCCTCCTGCCGCAGCTGGCGGACGTCTTCCCCGAGCAGAAGATCATCGACCGCACCACGATGAACGCCTGGGAGGACCTGGACTTCGTCGAGGCGGTCAAGTCCACCGGCCGCGGGAAACTCGTCCTCGCCGGCCTGTGGACCGAGGTCTGCGTCGTCCTTCCCACCCTCTCCGCCCTCGCCCAGGGCTACGAGGTGTACGTCGTCACCGACGCCTCCGGCGGTGTCAGCCCGCAGGCCCACGAGCACGCCGTCCAGCGCATGGTCCAGGCCGGGGCGGTCCCGGTGACCTGGGTGCAGGTGCTCCTGGAGCTCCAGCGCGACTGGGCCCGGACCGAGACGTACGCCGCGACGACGGACGTGGTGAAGGAGCACGCCGGGGCATACGGCCTCGGCATCGTCTACGCGCACGCCATGATCGGCACCCACGCCGCCGGCTGATCCCCGCACCGGCACAGGAACGTCAGGAACGGACAGGAACAGGCAGGAACACGATGGACGCTGGACTGCTGGTCCTCCGGCTGGTGGTGGGTTTGCTCATCGCCGGGCACGGGGTGCAGAAGGTGAGCTTCCGGCTCGGAGGAGACGGCTTGGCGGGCGGGACCGAGGAGTTCCGCCGTGACGGATTCCGCGGCGGCCGGCTCACCGCGCTCGTCGCGGGCGCCAGTCAGATCGGTTCCGGCCTGTTCCTGGCGGCCGGTCTGCTCACGCCCCTGGCGGCAATGGCCGCGATGGGCGTGATGACGGTCGCGGGCAGCGTGAAGTGGCCCAAGGGGCTGTGGGTGCAGCACGACGGCTACGAGTATCCGCTGGTCCTCGTCGTCGTCTGCGCCGCGCTGGCCCTCACCGGGCCCGGACGGTGGTCCGTGGACCACGCGGTGGGCATCGTCCCCTGGCCGGAGTGGGCCGCCGTCGCCGCCCTCGTGCTGGGACCGGTGAGCGGGTTGCTCACCCGTCTGGTCCTGCACCGGCCGGCCACCGCACGGGAAGGGATGCGGCATGCGCAGGCTACTGAGTGACGCGGCCCGCACCCTGGTGCCGCGTCACGAGGAGCGGCACGGTCCGCTGCCTCCCCTGTTGCTGGCCCTGACGGTGACCACCGGCATGGTCGACGCCGTCAGTTACCTGGCGCTCGGGCATGTCTTCGTCGCCAACATGACCGGCAACGTGGTCTTCCTGGGGTTCGCCCTGGCGGGTGCCGGGAGCCTGTCCGCGCTCGCGTCCGTCGTCTCGATGGCCGCGTTCCTCGTCGGCGCGTTCGCCGGTGGCGGGCTCGGCACGCGGTTCGCCGCGCACCGCGGCCGTCTGCTGCGCACCGCGACGGCGGTACAGACGGCCCTGGTCGCCGTGACCGTGGTGGTCGCCGTGGTAGCGGACGACCGGGTCACCACCGGCGTCCGGTACACCCTGATCGTGTGCCTGGGGCTCGCCATGGGCCTGCAGAACGCGGTCGCCCGCCGGCTCGGCGTACCGGATCTCACCACGACCGTCCTGACCCTGACCCTGACGGGGCTGGCCGCCGACTCCACCCGGGCGGGCGGCTCGGCGCCGCGCCCCGGGCGCCGGGTCCTCTCCGTGCTCGCCATGTTCCTGGGCGCCCTCGCCGGCGCCGGGATCATCCTGCACGGCCGCCTCTCCTTCGCGCTGGGTCTGACGCTGCTGCTGCTCGCGGTCACCACCGTGACGACGCACCGGCTGTCGGCCACCGATGCCCCCTGGGTCCGCCCCCGGCCCTGAGCGGCACGCGTGTTCACCTCGTCGAGGACCGGTCGGCACCCCGCGCGTCGTCGGTGATCGGCTAGGGGGCGCCCGGCGCCGCCAGTGCCTGCCACTCACTGGGGGACATGCCGTAGGCGTCCCGGAAGGTGCGGCTGAAGTGCGAGGGGCTGCTGAAGCCCCAGCGGTGTGCCACGGCGGCCACGGTCGTCCTGCCCTTCGACGTCCGGCCCAGCTCGTGTCTGCACGAGTCCAGCCTGCGCTGCCGTACCCATTGGCCCACTGTGGTGCCGTCGTCCTGGAAGAGCTTGTGCAGATAGCGGACGGAGATGTGATGCGCGCGTGCGATCGATTCCGGCGACAGCGCCGGCTCCGTCAGATGCTCCTCGATGTAGGCCCGGATCCGCGACAGCATCTCGCCGCCGACCTTCGACGCGGCGGTCGTCTCCTGTCCCGTCTCCGCCTGAAGGAGTTCCATGACGAGGACGGCGAGGAGGTCCACGGCGCTGCGGGCGAGCCGGTCGCCGATCGCCGACCGGTGGAGTTCCGCCTCGGCGGCGAGCGCGGACAGGAAGCCCGACACCAGCGCCCCCATACCGGCACCGTGCCGCACCGGCACGCCCACGACCCGGTCCAGGTCCGACTCCGCGACGCCCAGGTAGCGGCGGGTCGTCCGGAAGTACGTCATCAGGCAGTCCTCACCGAACCGGAGGAGGTCACGCCGGGCCGGATCGCAGAAGACCATGTCGCCCGGCTCCAGCGAGGCCCCGTCCTCCCCGGCCCGGGTGAGCGCGACCGTCCCCCGGACGTGCAGGCCCAGGTACAGGAATTCGCCCTCCCCCTCGTCGGGCATCGCGGACAGCATCTGAACCAGATCGGACACACGAGTCATCACTAACTCGGTCATGAGAACTCCAACCGTTTCGCTCAACCGGCAGCCGAGAGCTGGACTTCCGCCTGCTCCGCTCTGGACGACATCGTCGTGCAGCCGCGGTTTCACCCGCCACCGCGCGCCGTGGGAATCCGGCCGAGAGCTTTTCTCGGTCTGTAGGAAGGCCCCGTGAGCCGGCGGAGCCCCCGACGTCCAGCGGCGGCCGAGGTCAGACTCGTGCCTGTTGACCAGGCCTGACGAGGAGTTCCTCGACCCGGAGCCCCATGTGCAGGACCAGCCGGTCGGCGCCGTTGTCCAGGTCGAGGCCGGTGATCTCCCGTATCTGCCGCAGCCGGTAGTACAGCGACGTCCGGTGGAGTCGCAGGGCGTCCGCCGTCCTGGGGATCGAGCCGGCGTTGTCCAGGAAGCACCGCAGGGTGTCCCGCAGCCGGGCTCCGCCATGAGCCTCGGCCAGGGCGCGCAGCGGCCTGGGGAGCAGCGACGCGTTCAAGGTGTACTCCGGCAGTTGCAGGAGCACGGCGAACTCCCCCAGTTCCGCCCAGTCGCCAAGGCCCTTCAGGTCCGGCAGCCGACGCGCCGCACGGACCGCCACGAGTGCCTGCTCGTACGAGGTCCACGCGTCGGCGAGACCGCTCTGCCGCCCGCCGATGCCGACCACCGGAGCGGCCGACGGGTCGAGGAAGGTGCCGAGTTCCTCGATGATGCGCCGGGACTGCTCGCCCAGTTCGTCCGGGCCCGGGGGCCGGTCCCGTACCTGGAGCAGCACCGCCCGGTCCTGCTCGATCGCCATGACGCCGTGTGCCGAACGCGTCTGCCGGAAGCCCTCCACCGCGCCCCTGAGGGCCACCTCGGTCCGTCCCGGCGGCTCCTCGCCCCGCGACACCTGGACGACGCTGACGACGACGTGCGGCGTCTCCCTCAGCAGCCCGCCGTCCAGCGCCTGTCGCCGCGCGGCGTCGCGCGCCGCAGGGCTGGCGCCGAGCAGGCCGAGCAGCAGGTCTCGTACGCCGGACTCCTCGGTGTCGGCCGCGAGGTGTTCCGCGTACAGCTGCGCGGACATGGGGCGGGCGGCTCGCGCGATGGTCTCCTTCTCCCGCTCGGTCAGTTGCCGCTGCGGCGCGACGATCACCATGTGACCGAGGAGGTCACCGCGCTCCCGGAGCGGCATGAGGTAGCGGGGCAGCAGCCCGAGGTCGTCCCGGCCGTCGACGAATCCGGGCCTGCACCACTGGGTGACGCCCTGCGCGAGGACGTACCGGATCCCCTCGCTGTCGGCTCGGCCCTGGAGCAGGGTGCGGATGCGCACGGGGTCCTCGTCGCCGAAGTGCCGGCTCGTGCAGATCATTCTGACCAAGGGGTCGACGATCGCCACGGACCGGCCGAGTTCCTCCGCCAGTTCGTCGACGAGTGCATGGAGCGCAGCGCTGCCGGGGCGGGCTCGCTGGACTCTTTCGGTCATCCGGAATTCCTTCGGAGTGATGTCGCGTTCGACGCAGGCGCACCGCGGCCGTGCACCAGGTCCCATCGGGTTCCGAGCCGGTCGGCCGCGGAGCCGCCTGAACGGATCCGGATGCTGTCAGAGCGTCGGGAGAACGCGCTTATGTCATGTGACCAGTCATGCGCCCCACCGGCGGGAACCGGCCGGACCAGCCCGGGTGACCTGGCAGGATGATCACCGGAATGACGAGCGGGTGCCTCGGCCGGGCGCCGTTCGTCGGGGGGGACGGCCGGACGGAGGCAGCGCATGGACGTCGGCGCCGGACAGGCACACGCGCCGGAGATCCTCGGCAGGGACGGGGAGTTGGCGCGGATCGCCCAGCTGGTCCACGCCGGGGACGACGGCGGTCCGAAGGTGCTCGTGCTGGTCGGTGAGCCGGGGGCGGGCAAGAGCACCCTGGTGGACCGGGCCGCGTCGCAGGCCGCGGCGCACGGTCGGCGGGTGCTTCGGGTGCGCGGCAGCGAAGGCGAGGAGGACCTGGGTTTCGCGGGCGTGCACCAGTTGCTCCGCCCGGTCCTCGCCGGGGTGGAGCGGCTTGCCCCGCGGCAACGCGACGCCCTGCGCCGCGCGTTCGGCACGGACGAGATCGACACGGAGCGGACGCCCGACCAACTGCTCATCAGGCTCGGTGTGCTGACCCTGCTCTCCGACGCGGCGTCGGAGCGCCCGCTGCTGATCGCCGTCGACGACGCCCAGTGGCTGGACGTCGGCTCGCTGGACGTGCTGGCGTTCGTCGCCCGGCGCCTGGAGGGCGAACCCGCGGTGATGCTGCTCGCCGCACGCGACGAGGCGGTGCCGGCGCGCTTCGACCACGACTTCCCGCATCTGACGGCCGGTCCGCTGGACCGGGCCGCGGCCGGCCTCCTGCTGGACGCGCAGCCGCATCCTCCGAAGGGCCGGGTCCGGTCGCAGATCCTGCGGCAGGCGGCCGGGAACCCGCTGGCCCTCATCGAGCTGACACGGGCCTTCGCCAGGGATCCGGCCGGACGTGACATCGGCTCGGTCGACACGCTCCCCGTGACCGCCCGGCTGGAGCGCCTCTTCGCCGCCGACCTGCCCACCCTGCCGGAACCCACCCGCCGGGTCCTGCTCCTCGCGGCAGCCGCCGGCACCGAGCGGCTCTCGGACGTCCTGCACGCCGCGCCGGGTCTGGACGGCGTACAGGTCTGGCGGCCCGCCGAGGAGGCCGGTCTGGTGCGCGTCGAGGGCGGCCAGGTGCGTCTGCGCCACCCGCTGGTCCGCTCCGCGATCTACCAGGCCGCCTCCTTCGCCGAACGTCGCGAGGCCCATCTGGCGCTCGCCGCCACGTTCGCGAAGGAGCCCGATCGCCGGGCCTGGCATCTGGCCGCGGCCGCGCTCGGCCCGGACGAACCGGTCGCCACCGCCCTGGCGGACAGCGCGGAACGCTCCCGGCAGCGCGGCGGTCACGCGGCTGCGGCCGCCGCTCTGGAGCGCGCCGCGGAACTCACCCCGGAGCCGGAGCAGCGGGCCCGGCGGCTGCTCGGCGCCGCCGCGTCGGCCATGTTCGCGGGGCACCCGCAGTGGGTCGGGGACATCGCGACCCGGGTCGACACGCTGACGAACGACGCGCGGTTGCTCGCCGAGGCGTCCCTGCGCGCCGGGTGGTCACTGGCGGTCACCCTCCGGCACGACGATTCCCTGGCGTTCCTGCTGCACGTGGCCGAGGCCATGGCCACGCAGGCTCCCGCCCTCGCCCTGGACGCGCTGGGAACGGCCGCCACTCCGGCGTACAACTCCGGCGACCCCTTCTATCGGGCCGAACTCGAGCGGATCAACGCCCTCATCGCGCCGCAGCCGGACGAGGACGGCAGCGACCGCCTCTGGGTGAGCGCGGTCAGCAACCCCTTCGCCGCGCGGGAGCGGGCTCTGGAGAGGCTGGCCCGTGCCGTGGACGCCCTGCCGGACGGCTCGCTGTCCGCCCTCGTCGTGCTCGGTGCCGCCGCAACAGTGCTGGACGCCACCGACCAGGCCGTGCGGCTGTACGGCCAGGCCATGGATCATCTGCGCCGGACGGCGACCGCCGGGACCAACGCGACCCTCGCGCGTGCCCTCGCCCTCGCCCTGTTCGACAGCGGCGCCTGGACCGCTGCCCAGTCCGCCGCCGAGGACGCCTTCTGGATGGCAACCGAGGCAGGAGCGGACAACGTCACCGTGGGAGCGCAGCTCCTCCAGGCCACACTGCGCGCCGCGCAGGGGGACCACGCGGCGGCGCACGCACGGGCGAGCGGCGCGGTGCGCGGCCTCGATCTGCGCAAGTCGCGCAGCTTGTACGTGCGTTACCGTCAGGCACGCGGGACGGCGTTCCTCGCCGAGGGCGATCACCAGTCGGCGTACGAGCAGCTCCGCCGGGCCTTCACCCGCGACTTCCACCCGGAGCCCGTGCACTACCACGTCTCCCTGTACTGCCTCTCCGATCTGGCCGCGGCCGCCGTCCGCGCCGGGCAGGTCGCCGACGCCCGTGTCGTGCTGCACGCCGCCGAACGGGCCATGGGCCCATCCCGCTCCGTCCGTCTGGACGCGGTCGTGCACCGCGCCTCAGCCCTGCTTGCCGATCCCGACTCCGGGCCTGCCGAGGCGGAGGCCCATTTCCGCGCGGCGACGGACCCGGTCACCGCCCGCTGGCCGTTCGAGCACGCCCTCGCGCACCTGAACCACGGTGAATGGCTGCGGCGCCGCCGGCGGTCCGTCGAGGCACGGCCTCCGCTCGGCACGGC
The DNA here is from genome assembly GCF_055562795.1 of Streptomyces sp. NPDC016851. NCBI lineage: Bacteria > Bacillati > Actinomycetota > Actinomycetes > Kitasatosporales > Streptomycetaceae > Streptomyces > Streptomyces sp. NPDC016851. Next base: position 9,971 of record NZ_JBVHEP010000011.1, on the reverse strand, counting down.
CCTGGAGATCTTCGAACGGCTGGACGCCCGGCCCTGGGTGGAGCGCACCGCCGCCGAACTCCGCGCAGCGGGCGTGGCGGTGACACCCGCCGCAGCGCCGGAAGCCGTGGCCGACCTGACGCCGCAGGAACTGCAGATCGCCCAACTGGCGGCCGAGGGCCTGACCAACCGGGACATCGGTGCCCGGCTCTACCTGTCTCCGCGCACGATCGGCTTTCACCTGCACAAGATCTTCCCCAAGCTCGGCATCACCGGCCGCGCCCAACTGCGCGACGCCCTCGCGTCGCAACCGTCACGCGCATGGTCCCCGGAGCCCTGAAAAGGCGTTTCAGTTGGTGAGCCGGCGGTAGCTGATGAGGGCTGCGGCGATGCCGACGAAGGCCAGGAAGTGTTCGGTCTCGCGCTCGTAGCGGCGGTGCAGGTGGTCGTAGTCGTCACCCTCATCACCCTCATCGGCGTGGAGCTTGGCCGGTCTCCGGCGACGCGGACCGCGCCGCGAGCGGTAGCGAGCGTTCCGGAGCGCAAGAGGTCCAGGCCGACGGTGTCCATCCGGTACTGGTCCTCCACGTCGAGCAGCAGGTAGCCGACCAGCTGCCAGGCTTAGGCTTGGCGGAGCGTGCGGCAGATCCGACAGCGGTCCGAGCACCAACTTCCGGACCCGGAACCGGGGTTCGACCCGTGTGAACCGTCCCGCTATCCGGCTCATCAGGCCCTCGAACGCCTCCTGCCAGCGGGCAGGTCTACGCTGTGACGTGCGGTCACCGCGTGATCGTTTGTCTTCACACGCCGGTGATCAACGGGTGCCGGCACCCGTCTCCACAGCGCGTCGGGGTCGTGCGGCGTCCGCCCGCCGTCCTGTGTCAGGAGGACATGTGCAACGTGGCGAAGTCTGGTGGGTGGAGTTCGACGAGCGGCGGCCGGTCGTGCTGCTGTCGGGAGACGACGCGTCCGGGATCCGGGTGATGCAGGTCGTCGCTCGGGCGGGTGTCGACATCACCGGTCTGGGCGTCGAAGTGGCAGTAGGCGCCGTGGAAGGACTGCCCTTTGAAGGCGTGCTTCGGTTCGCGTTGCCGCGTCCGGGCTTTACCCCTTGCACGTGGCTGACCACCGTGTCCCGGGACGACCTGATCGAGCGGGCGGGCGCGCTGTCCTCCGCGAAACTCAGCGAGATCGAGAACGCCCTCCGTCTCGGTGGACTCGGGTAGGCGGATAAGGAAACGGATGCTCGCGACGGCGTGGTCGGTCTCGTCCCCGCTGACGTGCCGCCGCCACAGCGGCGCAGACCCCCGGGCAGCGGATCGGGCTGCCGGGCGGCAGAACGATGAATCGATCGACAGCATATGTCGGTCGCTGATATATATAGGTGGCATGAATGAGCGACCGCTTCAGGAGCCGACGCTGCTCCTGCTCACCGCCCTGGCCGACGAGCCCAGGCACGGCTATGGACTGATTCAGGAGATCGACGCGATCTCCCAGGGCCGTGTGCGGATGCGCACCGGTACTCTCTACGGCGCGCTGGACCGGCTGGTCCAGCAGGGCCTGATCCGGGTCGAGCGCGAGGAGGTCGTGGACGGTCGGGCGCGCAAGGTCTACGCCCTCGCCGAGGCCGGCCGAGACGTGCTGGCCGCCGAGACGGAGCGGCTTCGTACTGTCGTCGCCGAGGCGGAGCGTCGACTGGCCGCCCGTCGCGCCCACGCCATCCGCCCGAAGGGGGCCCTGGCATGACGCAGCAGCACAGCTCACTCGCGTTCCGCTGGGCGCTGCGCCTCCATCCGGCCGCCTACCGCGCTGAGCACGAAGCCGAGTTGACCGCGATCTATGCCGAGGCGACGCAGCATGCCGGCCCGCTCGGTCGGTTGCGCGAGGCGCTCGATGTCGCAGGCCATGGCCTGCGGCGGCGCACCGGCCTGGGTTCCGACCGGATGGCGGGTCAGGTCCTTGCGCAGGCGGCCCCGCTGGCTGTCGCCGTGGCGGCGGGTAGCTTCGCGGCGGGCCTGCTGTGGCTCTTCGCCCCCGGCGTCCGGACCTTGCCGGCGCCCTCGCCCCCGAATGTGCTGAGCCTGGCCAACTCGGGCCTCACGCCGCTGCTCTGGCTGGCGGCGCTCGCGGCTGTCTGGACCGGGCGCTGGGGCGTGGCCCGTGCACTGGTCGTGCCGGCGATGGTGCTGTGCCTGGCCGACGTCCTGGTGGCCGCGTTCGCCTCCTCCGGCTTCCACGGCACCCCCTCGATCGCAGTGATCCGACTGGCCGTGCCGCTGCTCACCGGCGCCGTCGTCCTCGCCGCACCCAGGGATCTGCTCGGCCCCTCCCTGTCACAACGCCGCATGATCATGGGAACCACCGCCCTGGCGGCCGTCCTGGTGTCGGGCGTGCAGCTCGTCGACCTGTACTACCCCTTTACGCTGGGCGTTCTCAGCGTCATCGGCCCGCTGTGGGCCGGGGTCCTGTGGGCCGGGGTCCTCGCGATCGCCCTGCTCTTCGGCACGCGTAACCGGTTGACCGTCGCGGGCGTGGCGGTGGCCGTGCTGCCCACCACGCTGGAGGTGACGGTCCAGCTCACCCCCGCGGGCGTGGTTGTCCTGCTCCTGGTCCTGCTCAGCAGCACGGTGCCCTTCCTCCGCGCGCGCCGGCGCGACTTCCAGTCAACCCCGCCGAGCGCGGCATAGCCGGCTCCGGGCCCCCGGGCCGCACCCCGGATCGGCCCGGCGCTTCTACCGGGCCTCCTGCTAGCCGGAGACTTCACACATAGGGAGTTGGGTCCCCAGCCAGCGGGGGCGTGTCTCGTCGACGCCGAGGAGTTCAAGCAGGTGTGCTTGAACTCCTCGGTTGATGAGGCTCACAGGTGCGTCCGTCACCGAGGACTTCTCGGGGTGCGGGTGTAGCGCCGACCGCCAGGGCATGGAGTGAGTACCATTTCCCGCCTCAGAGCGCGGTGGGAAGCGTCCGCCACAAGTGGGGCCGGTCGACGGCCGACTTGAGCGTGTCGAGCACGGCCGGGTTAGGCGCGGCGTACAGAACCGGACAGTCGGTCTCGCCGAGTGCCGGATCGGGCGTGAAGGCGAGCCGCTCGCCGTCGAGGGAGAACCGCGCGTCCACCCCCGGTTTGTTGCCCCGGGGGTCCTGGCGGTGCCACGCCCCGTTGAACCGCACGGCGACCAGTCCGTGCACGACGTCGAACGTCTGGTAGCACAACGCGGTCGGGATGTCCTCGGCGCGGAGCAGCGCCGCGAGCGCGTGGGCCTTGGCGTAACAGATGCCGGTGCGCTGTTCCAGGACATCGGAGGCGCGCCAGGTGACGCGCGGGTCGCCCGCATCCTGCGAGTGCGGGATGGTGTCGCGCACGAACTCGAAGGCCTCTCGCGCATACTCATACGAGTTCGCCACACCCTTGGCCAGCGTGGCCGCCGTCTCGCGAACGAGCGGATGGTGATGGTCTATCGCCTCGTCTGCCGCCAAGTAGGCGGAGAGATCGGGGTTCTCCTGGATCAGTTGCATGCCCGCAGAGCATAGGGACAAGATCGGCATGTGGTCAATTTGTTTTCGACCAGCCGCATACCTATGCATGAGGCCGGAGAACGGCTGAACATCGCCGCAACCACTCGCCCGGTCGCAACCCTTCCCCGGCGCCACAGGTCGGCCTCCGCAGTTCCGTGACAAGGGGGAAGACATGAAGGACCCACGGCGCCTGCTCGGCGCCGCGCTCGTGAGTGGTGCCCTGGCGGTGGCCGGTGTCGGGGCCGGGCCCGCGTACGCCCAGGAGAACCGGTTGTGGATCAGCGCGCCGTACGAGACGGTGCTGCCGGGCGCGGACACGGACGGCGGCGCGCGCGAGCGCAGCCTGGCCGTGGAGATCAGCCGGGACGTCGCCGACGACCGGCTGCCGGCCGGGCGCCTGACCGTCGACGTCAGTGAGATCGCCTCTTTCGCGCGGGTGTCGTGGCCCGCGAACTGTGAACCCGAGTCGGAGGTCCGGGCGGTCTGCGACGTCCCCGAGATGCCCGCCGGGACGGAGCGCGTGCCGGCCGCGACGTTCGGGCTGCGCGCGCTGCCCGGAGCGGACACCGGCGCCTCCGGGTACGTGCGCTACTCGGCCGTCGCCGGAGAGGCGACGGCCCACCCGGCCGAGACCAGGGTCGGCGTGGGCAACGGCCCGGACCTCGGTCTCAGCCAGGCCGACTACCAGCACGACCTCAGGCCGGGCTCGAGGACGAGCGTGCGGGCCACGCTGTCCAACAGCGGCAACCGCACCGCGGAGCGCACGCTGCTGTGGCTCAACGCCTCGTACGGGCTGCGTTTCGAGCAGCGGCACGCCAACTGCGAGTACCGGGATCACGACACCGGCACGTCCGCCCTGTGCGTGCTGGACGAGGCGGTGGCGCCCGGGCAGGAGTACGCGCTGAACACCGGTCTCGGCGTGGGCCGCAAGGCGCTGTACGAGCGGTTCGACCACTCCGTCCACCCGTACTCCGACGAGGCGCTGGCGGAGATGCGCGGCGACTGGACGTGGGCCCGGGGCACGGGCGGCGAACTGGACCTGCGTCCCGTGGCCGCCGCCCGGGCCGCGGCGGCGGACCCCGACATCGACCCGCAGGACAATTACCGGGCCGTCATGCTGAACGCCCGGAACACCGCCGACCTGAAGCTCGGCGGCAGCAGGGTGCGCGGGGCCGCCGGTGACACCGTCACCGCCCGGGTCACCGTGCACAACCGCGGTCCGGCCTGGGTGGCGTCGCTGGGCGCTGGCGCCGCCGTGGCGACGGTGCGGTTCCAGGCGCCGGAGGGCACCACGGTGATGGTGCCCCCGGAGGAGGAGTGCTGGACCTCGGAGGATCCCGCGTCCCCCACGACGTACTACTGCAAGACGCCGATCTACCTGCACGACAAGGCGTCGTACACCTTCGAGATCCCGTTGCGGATCGACCGGGTGGTGCGCGGCGCGCGCACCACCGTCGCGACCGTCAACGACCATTCCGAGCTGAGCATCAGGGAGTTCGACCCGAACCTGCGCAACAACAGCGCGCGGATCGTCGTCAACTGACGCGGCACCTTGAGGAGATGGCCCTAGCGGGCCATCTCCTCCTTCAGTGCCGCGACGAACGCGTCCACGTCCTCCTCGGTCGTGTCGAAGGCGCACATCCAGCGGACTTCGCCGGCGGCCTCGTCCCAGAAGTAGAAGCGGAACCGCTTCTGGAGGCGCTCGGTCACGTCGTGCGGCAGGCGGGCGAACACCGCGTTGGCCTGCACCGGGTAGAGGATCTCCACACCGTGCACGGCGCGTACGCCCTCGGCGAGGCGCTGGGCCATCTCGTTGGAGTGGCGGGCGTTGCGCAGCCACAGGTCCCGGGCGAGCAGGGCCTCCAGCTGCACCGACACGAAGCGCATCTTGGAGGCGAGCTGCATGGACAGCTTCCGCAGGTGCTTCATGTGGCTGACGGCGTCCTGGTTCAGGACCACGACCGCCTCGCCGAACAGGGCGCCGTTCTTCGTGCCGCCCAGGGAGAGGAGGTCGACGCCGGCGGCGTTGGTGAGCGTGCGCATCGGGACGTCCAGGGTGGCCGCGGCGTTGGCCAGCCGGGAGCCGTCCAGGTGCACCTTCATGCCGTGCGCGTGGGCGTGCTCGCAGATGGCGCGTATCTCGTCCGGCGTGTAGACCGTGCCCAGCTCGGTGGCCTGGGCGATGGAGACGACCTGGGGCATCGCCCGGTGCTCGTCGTCCCAGCCGTACGCCTGCCGGTCGATCAGCTCGGGGGTGAGCTTGCCGTCGGGCGTGGGCACGGTGAGCAGCTTCAGGCCGCCGACCCGCTCGGGCGCCCCGCACTCGTCGACGTTGATGTGCGCGCTCTCGGCGCAGATCACCGCGCCCCAGCGGTCGGTGACCGCCTGGAGGGCGACGACGTTGGCGCCGGTGCCGTTGAAGACCGGGAACGCCTCGGCCGTGGGACCGAAGTGGCTGCGGACCAGGTGCTGGAGGTTCTCGGTGTACGCGTCCTCGCCGTAGGAGACCTGGTGCCCGCCGTTGGCCAGGGCCAGGGCGGCGAGCACCTCCGGGTGGGCGCCGGCGTAGTTGTCGCTGGCGAAACCGCGGACCTCGGGGTCGTGGTGGCGACGGGCGTCGGTCTTCGGCGGGTTCACGGCTTCTCGGTGAGCCACAGACGGTTTCCGTTCACTTCGGCGGCGGGCTTCTCCCAGATGCCGGTGATGGCCTCGGCCAGGTCCTTGACGTCGGTGAAGCCCGCGAACTTCGCGTTGGGGCGGTCGGCGCGCATGGCGTCGTGCACCAGCGCCTTCACCACCAGGATCGTAGCCGCCGAGGTCGGGCCCTCGGGGCCGCCGGCCTTGCGGAAGTAGTCGGCCATGGCCAGTGTCCACGCCTCGGCCGCCGCCTTGCCCGCGGCGTACGCGGCGTTGCCCGCGGTGGGCTTGCTGGCGCCCGCCGCGCTGATCAGCACGTACCGGCCGCGGTCGCTGCGCTGGAGTGCCTCGTGGAAGGCGAGGGACGTGTGCTGCACGGTACGCACCAGCAGCATCTCCAGGAAGTCCCAGTCGTCGAGGCTGGTCCGGGTGAAGGTCTCGCTGCCGCGCCAGCCGCCGACGAGGTGGACCAGGCCGTCGACGCGGCCGAAGTCCTTCTCGACGCGGGTGGCCCACTCGTGGGTGGCCCGCAGGTCGAGCAGGTCGACCGTGTCACCGGTGACGGTGGCGCCGCCGGTCGCGTAGCTCGCCGCGTCCACCGCCTCCGCCAGCCGCTCCGGATCGTTGTCCGAGCCGATGACGGTCGCCCCCGCCTCGGCCAGCCTGAGCAGTGCGGCCCGCCCCGCGGGTCCTCCCGCTCCGGCCACCGCGATCACCGCGCCGCTGAGCGCCCCGTTCCCCGCCATGTTCTTCGCCTCCTGAGCCGTGTTCTCGCCTCGCCGATCGCTCACGCGGCGATCCGCTCGGCGCCGTCCGCCGTGATGCCCTTGGTGGAGGCGATCACGTTCTTGAGCTTCTTGGACAGTGCCTCATAGAACATGCTCAGCGGAAACTCGTCCGGAAGCACGTCATCGACGAGTTTGCGCGGCGGCTGCGTCAGATCCAGGGCGTCCGGGCCCTTGGCCCACTTCGACCCCGGGTGCGGGGCGAGGTAGGTGGAGACGAGCTCGTACCCGGCGAACCAGTGGACGATCTTGGGTCGGTCGATGCCGTCGCGGTACAGCTGCTCGATATCGGCGCACAGCTGGTTGGTGACCTGCGGGGCGCGCTCCCAGTCGATGGAGAGCTTGTTGTCCCGCCAGCGGACGACGTCGTGCTTGTGCAGGTAGGCGAAGAGGAGCTGGCCGCCGAGGCCGTCGTAGTTGCGCACGCGCTCGCCGGTGACCGGGAAGCGGAACATCCGGTCGAAGAGCACCGCGACCTGCACGTCACGGGCCTGCGGGACACCGTCCTTCTCCAGCTTCACGGCCTCCTTGAAGGCGGTGAGGTCGCAGCGCAGCTCCTCCAGGCCGTACATCCAGAACGGCTGGCGCTGCTTGATCATGAACGGGTCGAACGGCAGGTCGCCGTGGCTGTGGGTGCGGTCGTGGACCATGTCCCACAGGACGAACGCCTCCTCGCAGCGCTTCTGGTCGTGGACCATCGCGGCGACGTCCTCGGGAAGCTCCAGGCCGAGGATCTCGACGGCGGCGTCGGTGACCCGGCGGAAGCGGGCGGCCTCGCGGTCGCAGAAGATGCCGCCCCAGCTGAACCGCTCGGGGGCCTCGCGCACGGCGATGGTCTCGGGGAAGAGCACGGCGGAGTTGGTGTCGTAGCCCGCCGTGAAGTCCTCGAACTTGATGCCGCAGAAGAGCGGGTTGTCGTAGCGGGTGCGCTCCAGTTCGGCCAGCCAGTCCGGCCAGACCATGCGCAGCACGACCGCTTCGAGGTTGCGGTCCGGGTTGCCGTTCTGCGTGTACATCGGGAAGACGACCAGGTGCTGGAGGCCGTCCGCGCGGTTGGCGGCGGGCTGGAAGGCCAGCAGCGAGTCGAGGAAGTCGGGCACCTGGAAGCCGCCGTCGGCCCACCGGGTCAGGTCCTTGGCCAGGGCCTCGTGGTAGGCGTGGTCGTGCGGGAGCAGCGGGGAGAGCTCCAGGACCGCGTCCGTGACCTGGCGGACGGCGAGCTCGGCGTCGGCCGGGTCGGGCGCGCCCTCGGCGTCGAAGTCGATCGACCCGTCCTTGGACTGCCATGGCCGGATCCGCTCCACGGCATCCTTGAGCACGGGCCATGCCGGGTGGTCCACCACCCGGGCCACGGGAGGAACCCGCTCCTCCGAACCCACCTGCACAAGAATTTCCGTCATGTCACACCTTCCACGGGAGAATCTCGCGTACACAGACCGTATACATACGAGGTTCCTCCCAGCAAGGGCCGCCTCGGGAAATTATCCTGCCTCACCCGGCCCTTCACCGCACTTTTTCCTGCCGGTCACCCTTCTGCCCGCACGCACGCCGACCATGCCCTCGCCCTCTGCACAGGGCGGGTGCAGGCGATAACGTCAGGTGGGCCGTGAGGCCCCCAGTGCCGCCTGTCGACGGAAGAGAGTCGCGTCTTGAACTTCCTCACCATCGGTCACCGCGGAGTCATGGGTGTGGAACCCGAGAACACCCTCCGGTCCTTCGTCGCCGCGCAAGAGGCCGGTCTCGACGCCATCGAACTCGATCTGCATCTGAGCAAGGACGGCGCGCTCGTCGTCATGCACGACACGGACGTGGACCGCACGACCGACGGCACCGGGCCGATCGCCGAGAAGACCCTCGCCGAGCTGCGGGCCCTGGACGCGGGCCGGGGCGAGCGGGTGCCGGTCTTCGAGGAGGTCCTGGACGCCGTGCGGACGCCGCTCCAGGCGGAGATCAAGGACGCGCAGGCCGCGCGGGCGCTGGCCGAGGTGATGAACCGGCGCGGGCTGGCCGGCCGGGTGGAGGTGTCCTCGTTCCACGACGAGGCGATCGCCGAGATCAAGCCACTGGTACCTGGTGTGCGCACGGCGCTGATCGCCAGCCGCTACAGCACCGACATCGTGGACCGCGCTGTCGCGGCCGGCGCCGAGACCGTCTGCCTGAACATCCGGCGGCTCACCCTGGAGATCGTGGAGCGGGCCCGCAAGGCCGACCTGAGGATCATCGGCTGGGTGGTGAACACGCAGGACCATCTGCGTCTCGCCCGCGCTTTCGGCCTGGACGGCGCGACCACCGACCACCCGGACATCAAGCGCACGGGCCGCTTCACGGCGTAGAAGCAGTCCCGGGTGGCTAGGCGAGCTCCTTGACCAGCAGCTCGAACTGCAGGTCGTCGCGCTGCGGGACGCCGAAGCGCTCGTCGCCGTACGGGAACGGGGTCATCCGTCCCGTACGGCGGTAGCCGCGCCGCTCGTACCAGGCGATGAGGTCGTCGCGTACGGAGATCACGGTCATGTGCATCTCCGTCGCGCCCCACGTCTCACGGGCCAGCCGCTCCGCCTCCGCGAGGATCACCTTGCCGACTCCCGCGCCCTGGAGCTTCGGGCTGACCGCGAACATGCCGAAGTAGGCGTGGTCTCCCCGGTGCTCCAGCTGGCAGCAGGCGACGATCCGCCCCTCCCGCTCCACCGTCAGCAGCCGGCCGTCGGGCGACTTGATGACGGCCAGCACCCCCTCCAGGTCGGTCCGCTGCCCCTGGAGGATGTCCGCCTCGGTGGTCCACCCGGCCCGGCTCGCGTCGCCCCGGTACGCCGACTCGATCAGCGCGACCAGCTCGTCCACGTCGGCGTCCGTGGCATCGCGGAAGGTCAGTCCGGTGGCTGCGGTGTCCATGGGCGGGGATCTCCGTTTCGTGGGGCGCGCGGGCAGGGATGAGCGTAACTCCGCCACTAGGTGTGCTGTCCGGACAGGTTGGTGACGCGGCTGGCTGGGGTGTGGCCGCCGATGCCGGTGTGGGGTCGGTGGTAGTTGTACCAGTCCAGCCAGTCGGGAAACGCC